>JACROV010000017.1 GCA_016214285.1 Candidatus Omnitrophota bacterium
GATTCAAGCGGCCAAGGTTAAAGCCCGAGGTTTTCGCACCTTTCGTTATTTTAAGATTGTTGTCTTTTTAATAACGGGTAAACTCAATTTTGCTCAACTCAATAAGCATTACTTACCCATTTGAAATTCAAAGGAGCCTCAAAAAATAATTTGACAATTTGCATATTGTTGTTCGCTGATCGGTAACGTGGCGAGAAACGTTGTTCGTCGGTGGGTTACGTAACCGAAAGACGATTCCTCCCCGCAGGGAGCCTACTCGGCAGTTGCGCCACCGTTTGACGATATCCTTCATGACCACCACTGTTCCCTTAAAAATCAGATTATATGGAGACCCTTGCCTTCGGAAAAAATCCGTCCCCGTCGTTTATGTCGGGCCCACGGAACAATCTTTGCTCTTTGGCCTGCTGGCTGCCATGCGCGAGAACAAAGGGGTCGGATTGGCCGCTCCCCAGGTGGGGGTCAACCGGCAGATCTTTGTCGCGGATATCGGTGACGGGCCGATGGCTTTCATTAACCCCAAGATCATCAGAAAATCCGGCGGTGATGTTATCGAGGAGGGATGCTTGAGCATCCCCGGGGTGACGGTAATGGTCCGGCGGCCCGAAAAGATCGTCGTGCGTTATATCGATGAGAACAACCAGCCCCATGAAAAGATCTATGAAGAAATGATGGCCCGGGTCATCCAGCATGAAATGGACCACCTCGACGGGAAATTGATTGTCGATTACGCCGGGATCAAGGAAAAGATCAAACTGCGCGCGCGACTCAGGGAACTTAAACGCAAACAGAAGGGAATGGAATAATGGCTTGTCTTCTTGAGAACAATACGGGGGCGGCCGTTACTCCGTTGCCATCGTGGTTCAAGCAGGATCTTCCGGACATGGTGAAGACCCGGGAGATGAAAAATTCGTTCCGTCAGGCGGGCCTGCACACCGTCTGCGAAAGCGCGTTGTGTCCCAATCTGGGCAAGTGTTGGGGGCGCGGCGTGGCCACCTTTATGATTTTAGGCGAGGTGTGCACCCGGGCGTGCCGCTTTTGCGGGGTGAAGACCGGCCGGCCCATGACCGTTGATCCGCAGGAACCGCGTCAGGTTGCCTCGGCCGTCCAGCGGCTTAACTTGCGCTACGTCGTCGTCACTTCGGTCGCCCGTGATGACTTGGCTGATGAAGGCGCCAGCCAGTTTGCGCAAACCATTCATGCCATTCGCCCTGTGATGCCGCAAACCAAGATCGAAGTTCTGATCCCTGATTTCTCCAATAAACCGGAATCCCTTGAACAGTTCGTGACGGCACGCCCGGAGGTGATCAGCCACAATATGGAAACGGTGCGCCGGCTGTCTCCCGATGTTCGTCCGCAGGCGGATTATGAGCGTTCGCTGGCGGTTCTGGGGAACCTCAAAAAATTCGCTCCATCGGCTTTTATTAAATCAGGATTTATGGTCGGTCTGGGCGAGACCGGCGCGGAGATCACCGCATTGATGCGCGATCTGGCCGCGGTCGGCTGCGATATGCTTACCATCGGACAATATTTAGCTCCTGGACGTAAAAAACGTTTCTTGCGCGTCCAGCGGTTTGCCCGGCCGGAAGAATTTGAGAATTATAAAACAGTTGGCCTGAAGCTCGGGTTCAAACACGTGATGAGCGGCCCATTGGTGCGCAGTTCTTATGTCGCGGAAGAAGGATACCGTGAATGTTTTGGAAAAACGGTACATGGTGAATAGTTAATGGTTAATGGCGGATGGTTATGAAGACCATTTACTATTAACGATATACCATTAACCAAACTTATGCGTTCAAATGTGTTTATAAAAAACGTATTTTCGTTTCTTCTGCGCGTCGGGTTAAGCGGCGCGCTGTTGTGGTATCTTTTTTCGAAGATCGACATGGTCAGGATATGGGAGGTCTTGCGCGGCGCGCGCCTTGAATTCCTGGTCTATGCCGGCCTTGTTTTCTTCGTCGTCAATCTTGTCCTTCTCGCGCGCTGGTTTATCTTCATCAAGGCTTTGGAAGTCACCTCTTCCGCGCGGGACATCGTGCGGTATTATTTCGCCGGGCTGTTCGGCAATCTTTTTCTGCCGAGCACCATCGGCGGCGATATCCTCAAGATCTACGGTTTGTGCCGCAATAGTTCCCAGAAAACGAGGGTCGTTGCTTCGGTCTTGCTGGACCGCTTGAGCGGGTTCGCCGCAATCGTGGTGGTCTCGGTGATGGCCTTTACCCTGGGATACCGGTTCTTCCAGGAGGGCGTCATTGTGGTCCCGATTATCGGGATGGCTGTTCTGGCCGGGGGGTTTGCCTGCGTCTTGTTCAACGAAAAGCTCTTCAGTTTTTGTTGCGGTATTTTTGCCAAATTGCCAAAGGTCCAAAAGGCCCTGATGGGCCTTCATTATGATATCGCTTTGATGAAGGGTAAACGCCGCGAGGGTTTTAGCGCGATCGCCGTTTCCTGTCTGTCGCAGGCCGTTTACGCGGTGTGCTGGTATCTGATCGCGCGGGCGCTCTCCCAGGACGTTGACCTGGTCTATTTTTTTATTTTTGTTCCTCTGACGTGTGTCGCGGCCTCGTTCCCGTCGCTCGGGGGTTTAGGCGTACGGGAGATCGGGACCGTCTATCTTTTTGGCAAGGTCGGTATGAATTCGGAGATCGCGGTCAGTATTTCACTTGTTAACTTTATATTCATGGTCCTGATCGGGCTGCTCGGCGGGCTCAGCTATGTCCTTACACTATCTTCTGGACGGATACAACATCATCCATCAGATGCCTCCCCTGAACAAGCTTGAGGATCAGCGCCAGCAGCTGATCCAATGGATCGAATCCCGCGCTCCGCAGGGGAGCTTGCGCAATACGGTGACCGTTGTTTTTGACGGCAGATCGGATGTCTGGGGCGGCGGTGCGGTGCCCTCACCGGTCCAGATTATTTTTTCGCGGGAGGAAAGCGCCGACGAGAAGATCATCCGGATGGTCGAAGAGGCCGCGCACAAGAAAAGCGTCGTTGTCGTGACCGACGACCGGTCGCTTCAGTACTCGGTGCGCGCCCTTGGGGCGAAGGTCAGCGGCGTCCAGACATTTTTGGGGCAGGGAGCGCCTGTCCCGGTCCGCCGGCCTGAGTCGGGGAAAGATATTTCGAAAACTTTGGAACACAAGATCACTTCTGAATTCACCAAGATCTGGTTAGAGAAGAAAAAGGGTAAAAAGACATGAAGGCGCTGATCGATTGGGGAATGGGATATGTCGCGCGCTCAGGGAGCGCGGTGTGTTTCTTGGGAGAGATCACCGGACACATTGTCCGGGGGCGTATCCGCTGGCCGGAGGTCCTCAAACAGATGTATGAGCAGGGGATCCAGTCTGTGATGATCATCGTCCTGACTTCACTCGCCTCCGGCGCGGTTTTGGCCTTGCAGGGATACACGGCGATGGTACGTTTCGGCGCCAAGGAATATATCGCGCATCTGGTCGGGCTTTCGTTGGTGAGGGAGCTCGGCCCTGTTTTTACCGCGCTTATCTTTTCCGGTAAGGCCGGGGCCCGGATCGCGGCGGAACTGGGCACGATGAGCGTCAACGACCAGGTGCTGGCCACCCGCACGATGGGGGTCGACCCGGTCGAATTCCTGGTCGTCCCGCGGATGGCAGCCTGTTTTTTGGTTTTGCCTGTCTTGACGATCATCGGAGAGATCGCGGGGATTACCGGCGGCTATCTTATCGCCACCCTGGAGGCCGGTATCCCGGGGACGTTTTACATCAACCAGACGATCAAAGCTATCCAGTATGTGGATTTCTGGGGAGGGTTTGCTAAAGTATTCTTTTTTGCTGTCATTATCGGGTGGATCTGCTGCTATCAGGGATACTCGACCAAAGGCGGTTCGCTGGGTGTCGGGCGGTTCACCACCAAGGCTGTTGCTTTTTCTTATATTTTTGTTATCTTGTCTAATGCGGTATTAACTAAAATTATACTGACACTGTGGGGGTAGAATGAGAGTCATTAGTCTTCAGTCATTAGTCTTTAGTCTGTTGTTTCTGGCGGGTTGTATGACGCAGACGGGCAACGTGGGCAACCTCCAGAGTTATTCCGCTCCGGCGCTTGAGGCGAAATGGATCCGCGACGGCGAACCGATCGAATTCGAGGGAGCATTGTGGTACCCGGCCGACGGGATCGAAAGCTTGATGGATTCCGAGGTGTATCATATCGGCGAATATAAAGGCACGCAGTTTTTTATCGACAAGCTCGATGTGCGCCCGTATGAACGTCTTTATACCAAGTACGGGAAAAATCAGTTCCGCTATTTCGAGAAGGAGAAACAGCCGTGATCCAGGTGCAGCATCTGCACAAATCGTTTAACGGTCAGCAGGTGCTTGAAGACATCAACCTGCAGGTAAAAAAAGGCGAGATCCTGATCGTTTTAGGTGAAAGCGGGACGGGAAAAAGCGTTTTGCTCAAACACCTGATCGGGCTGCTTAAGCCGGATCAGGGAAGTGTTTTGATCGAGGCGAGAGATATTACAAGAATGTCTGAGCGGGAACTTTTGGGTTTGCGTAAGGACATCGGTTACTTGTTCCAGGAAGGGGCGCTGTACGATTTTATGAACGTTTTTGAGAACATCGCTTTCCCGTTAAGAGAACATACGGCTTTCGATTGGAAAACCATCCGGGAAAAGGTGCAGAGTATTTTGAGGCTTATCGGCCTGGAAGGGATTGAAGAGAAGTATCCGGCCGAATTAAGCGGCGGGATGAAAAAACGCGTGGCCCTGGCCCGGGCGATCATCCTGGATTCCAGGATATTGCTGTGCGATGAGCCGACCTCGGGGCTTGATCCTTTGCGCAGCCGAGACATTTCGGCTCTGATCCGCGACGTGGCGCGCAAACTGCACTGCACGACGGTCGTCACTTCCCATGACATCCAGAATTCGTTGCGCATTGCCGACCGGTTGGCGCTTTTGCAGAACGGCCGGATTGCCGCCGTGGGCACGCCGTCGGAATTTGAGGCCTCCAACAATGTGTTCGTGAAGGAGTTCATCAGCTGATGGATAAAAAGGAGCTGACCAAAGAGCTGCTGGCCGGATTATTTTTCTTTTTGGGGATATTTCTCCTAGTGACGTTTGTCATTATCCTGGGAGGCAACAAGGGGCTGGCCCAATCCAGATTCCAGGTCACGGTGCTCTACCGTAATGTCGGCGGGTTGATGGAGGGCGCGCCGGTACGCCTGTCCGGTGTTAACGTCGGTACGGTGGACAGGATTGAATTCCTTAACCAGGAGTTCGACGGCCGCCGCGTTGAGGTGACGCTCAATATTCTTTCGCAATACCGAAAACAGCTGGAGAATAATCTGCGCTTTACGATCCAGACGGAAGGGATCCTGGGAGAGAAATTGATCGAGATCGATGTTCTGCGCGAAGGGCCGCGGGTCGATCTGAAAAATTCCGTTATCGGGGAGGACCCGCTGGATGTCGAGGACATGGCCGAGGTCTTTGCCAAGGCGGCCGAATCCTTTACCGCCACCGCCGATCAATTGAGCAAGATCGACGTTGTCGGCCTTAGCCGCGTCCTGGAAGATAGTTCGCGGTCCCTTTTGGTCACCTCCCGCGGGATCAACGAGATCATGGAAGAATTGCAGGAGATCACCAAAAAAACCAAACGTTTGCTGGACCGCGTTGAACAGAAAGTCATCGAAGGGAACTTGTTTAAGGTATTTTAGCGAGGCGTCGAGATATGGAAGAAACCGTTATAGGAAATATCATTGTCCCTAACTGGATCATCCTGCCGTTGATCTTCCTGGTATGGGTCATGGCGCTATTGTCGTTCAAGCGCATAGCGTTCGGGGTGGTCCGCCGGCTGGCGGCGAGGACACGGACCAAGTTCGATGATATTTTTATCCGGACCTCCGATACGCCCCTGACGCTTGTCATTCTTGCCAGCGGGGGAGTGGTTATTGAACCGTTGGTCTCCGCCGCCTATGCCGGAGCCGCTCATTATTTTCCGGTCATTTTTAAAGCGGCTGTCATCATTTCCCTGATCATTTTCATGGAGCGGTTTTTGACCAGCGTTATCCATGAATATTCCGAGCGGGTGGAGATTTTGAGAAGTTCCGGCGGGTTTATCCGCGGGGTCACGCGGGTCATTGTCGTCGGGTTGGGTTTGCTGGTCTTGCTGGACAGCTTTGACATTTCGGTGACCCCTGTCCTCGCTTCTTTGGGAATAGGTTCTCTGGCGGTCGCCCTGGCTTTGCAGCCGACGCTGGAGAATCTCTTCGCGGGGGTCCAGATCGTCATCGACAAGCCGATCCAGGTTGGGCATTTCATCAAACTGGAATCCGGTGAAGAGGGCTACGTGCACAGGATCGGGTGGCGTTCCACGTGGATCCGGTTGCTGCCGGATAACATGGTGATCATCTCCAACAAAAATCTTGTGAACGCCAGGATCCTTAATTACTGTTATCCGGTCAAGGAACTCGCGGTCATCGCGGAAGCCAGCGTGCATTATCAGTCAGACCTCGAGCAGGTCGAGCGCGTCACCGTTGAGGTGGCCAAGGAAGTTTTGCAGGAATCTTCCGGCGGCGTCAAGAACTTCCAGCCGTTCATCCGGTATCATACCTTTGGAGATTCCGGAATTCATTTTAGCGTGAGCCTGCGGGCGAAAGAATTTGTCGATCAGTATCTGATCAAACATGAATTCATCAAAAAGCTCCATAAGCGCTATATGGCCGAGGGGATCGTGATCCCGTACCCGGTCCGCGCGGTCAATTATGAACAGGAAAAGGCGTTGTCGGCGCCCGGCCAAAAGTCATAGGGACATGGACAAGAAAGGATGTGACGCGTGTTTGTCTTGAGCAATCTTTTTATGGCGTGCGCCAAAATGGCCGAACTCATCCTCACGGTTTTGTACTGGCTGATCCTGGTCCGCGCGCTCATCAGCTGGGTGAACCCTGACCCCTTTAATCCGGTCGTTCAGTTCTTGACCCGCACGACCGAACCCATCCTGCAGCCGATCCGCAGGCTCTTGCCGCCGATGGGCATCGATATTTCGCCGATCATCGCTTTCTTGGCCATCATTTTTCTGAAATCATTTTTGGTGGCCACGTTGTTCGATATCGGCATGCGGTTGAGGTGATCGGGTAAATTAGTCTTGAAAATCGTTTGCAAAATATATAAGATGGCATACAACTTTAGAGAAAAAAAGGGTATTTATGCTCGATAAAATGAAACAGTTGATGGAAATGAAGCGGCAAGCCGATCAGATCAAGCGGGAACTTGAGAGCGTGACCGTGGATGTCCAGGAAGTCCGGGGGATCAAGATCACCGTTAACGGTTCCCAGCATTTCAAGTCGATCGAGATCGATGAAGCTCTTTTAACCGCCGCCAATAAAGCGCGGTTGCAGGCCGATCTGTTGCGCAGTCTCAACGCCGCCATTGGGAGATCCCAGGGTGTGGCGGCCCAGAAAATGAAATCTATTTTACCGGGGTTCCCGGGCATTTAATCGCAATCCATAACACATTATTGAAAGGGGTTTGTATGCCGTACGATCAGTCGCTGGACGTGGAAACATTCAAGGAAACCAAAGAATTTGAAAAAACGCGCGTTACCGTGGGGGTTTTTTCCTACAACAACGGCGCCAAAAAGCTGCAATTATCGCGTGAGAACCTGGACCAGAACGAGCAATGGCGTTTTGCCAAGCTGGGTCGTCTGACCAAGGAAGAGGCCAGGGAGATCATCCCCATCATGATGAAGGCTGCCGAAAAGATGTAACCAAAGGATTGCCATGACCACTGGAATTTATTTAACGCGCTCTGGCTATCAGAAATTGCATGGTGAGCTGGAAAACCTTCAGAAACAGCGGCGCCAGATCGCCAAGGCTATCGGAGAGGCCCGGTTGCAGGGCGATATCTCCGAGAACGCCGAATACGACGCGGCCAAAGATGCCCAGGCGCATAACGCGGCCCGGATCGCCGAGCTGGAGGGCAAGCTGGCGGCGGTGAGGATCATCGAGGATGAAAATATCCCCTCCGACAAGATCTTCATCGGCGCTGTCGTGACGCTAAGGGACGTTGATTCGGGAGAACAGTTGAAATACATGATGGTTTCACCCGAGGAAGCCAGCTACGAGGAAAACAAGCTTTCCATTTATTCTCCCGTGGGCAAGGGGCTGATGGGCCGCGCCGCGGGAGAAGAGGTCCAGATCAAGGTTCCCGCCGGCACTCTGAAATATAAAATTGTTAAGATCGAACGGCCCAAATAAAAATAATCAAGACGCAAGAAACAATCATCAAATAAATTACAAATTTCAAGCGCCAAACCACAAACAATAGACAATACTAAATGACCGGATCCCAAAATATCGCGTTTAAAGATCGTTTTATAATTTGAATTTTGGTATTGTGTATTGCTTGTAATTTGTGATTTGTTTATTGGATATTGCCTGGTTATTGTCTCTTGGTTATTTCAACTTGGGAGTTAACTTTGGTTAATATTGGTGTCATCGGGTGCGGCCAGTGGGGTCCCAACCATATCCGTATCTTCTCGCGATTGTCCAATTCGCGCGCCGTCATGTGCGCTGATCTTAGCGCCGACCGCCTGAGAACGATCAAGGAAAACTTTCCGCACATACAAACAACGACGGACTATAAAGATATCCTGAAAAACCCGGATATTCATGCCGTTTGCATCGCTTCTCCCACCAACACGCATTTTAATTTCGCCAAAGAAGCCCTGGAGCGCGGCAAACATGTTTTCTGCGAAAAACCGTTGGCCCTGAAGACGGAAGAATGCGCGCACCTCCAAAAAATGGCCGCGCAAAAGAAAAAGATCCTCATGGTCGGGCATGTATTTTTATTTAACGCGGGGATCAAACAGTTGAAAGAATATGTCCGTTCGGGCGAACTCGGCCGTGTTCATTACGCTCACTCAACGAGGACCAATCTCGGGCCGTTTCGCTATGATGTCAGCGCCCTGTGGGACCTGGCGCCCCATGATATTTCCATTTTTAATTATCTCTTTGACAGCTCGCCGGTGAACGTTTCGGCGCGCGGACAAAAATGCCTGGGCACCGAACGCGATGACCTGGTCTTTGGCACTTTAGAATACCCGCCGAAGGCTCCCGCGGAGGGCAGCACGGTCGCTCACGTTCATGTCAGCTGGATCGATCCCAAAAAGGTGCGGCAGATCACCATTGTCGGTGAAAAAAAGATGGTCACGTGGGATGACCTGGACGACGTTGGCCCGATAAAGCTCTATGACAAGCACGTCGAAAAATCCAGCGCGTATTATCTGACGTACGGAGAATTCAGGCTGTTGTCCAAGGAAGGCGGGATCACGATTCCCAAGATTGATCTGAGCGAACCGCTGAAGACCCAGGACCAGTATTTTGTTGATTGTGTTGAGCGCAACGTTTCTGCGGATCTTGCCGACGCGGGCAAGGGACTCGACGTGGTCAAGACGCTGATCGCTCTGCAGAATTCCATTGAGCGCCAAGGGGCGTGCGTACATCTTTAAACCCGGAATACGAAGCACGAAACTCGAAATAAATTCGAATGACCAAAATATAAAGAACCAAAACAAAACATTTTAGAACTTTAGAATTTTGGATTTGTTTCGGATTTCGTGTTTCGGATTTTGAGCAAATGATGAGTTACTTCAAACATAAAACCGCTCTGGTAGACAAGAAAGCCAAAATCGGCAAAGGCACCCGTCTGTGGGCTTTTACGAACGTCAAGGCCGGTGCCGTGATCGGCCGCGGCTGTAATATTTGCGACGGCAGTTTTGTCGAAGGCGGGGCGGTCGTCGGCGATAACGTCACCATCAAGCACCATGTGGCCGTCTTTGACGGAGTGACTATCGGCGACGGTGTTTTTGTCGGGTCGAACGCGGCGTTTATCAACGACCGGCATCCGCGCAGCAAGAAAAAAAAATGGGTGCTGGAAAAGACGGTCGTCGGTAAAGGAGCAACGATCGGCAGTAACGCGGTCATTATGTGCGGGATCAGAATCGGGGCTCACGCGGTTGTGGGAGCGGGGAGTGTCGTGACCAGGGATGTCGCGCCTTTTACGGTCGTCTACGGTAATCCGGCCTCGGTCAAAGGTTATGCCTGCCATTGCGGGCGCAAGCTTGATAAGAACTTAAAATGTTCATGCGGGAAGCGATATTCAAAAGATCAATTGAAAGTAAGAAGTGACTTCTTACTCTTATGAACAAGATCCTGGTCTGTCCCGTTGCTTTCAATGAGAACGTCAAGCTAAGGAGCGCCATCGAACGGTTCCTTAAGAGTCCCGCGAGGGACAGAGCGGATTATTTGATCGTGGACGATGCCTCGACCGACGGGACGACGGAGATGATCCATAGTTTCGCCGCGCGCGGGGTGCAAACGATCCGGCATGAGAACCGCGGCGGGGTCGGCGCCGCCATTCGCACGGCGATCAAATACGCCATCAGCCATGGATATGAAGTCCTGGTGATCATGGCCGGGAACGATAAGGATAACCCCGATGAAATTCCCCGGCTCATTGACCCCATTATCCGGGAAGGTTATGATCTCGTCCAGGGTTCGCGGTATTTAAGTCCTGAAGGTGCCGGCGGCGATATGCCTTTTTACCGGAAGGTGGCGACACGCCTTCATCCAATGCTGATGTCGCTTGTCGTCGGGAAGAAACTGACCGACAGTACTAACGGATTCCGGGCTTTTCAGTTATCGATATTCGAAAATAAGGCGATCGACGTCGATCAGGACTGGCTGGATCATTATGAACTGGAACCTTATTTGTTGTATAAAGCCATTACGCTGGGATGCAAGTTCAGAGAGGCTCCGGTAACGAAAATCTATCCGCCGCGGAAACTGGGGTACACAAAAATGCGTCCTATTGTCGGATGGTGGAGCATTTTGAAACCGGTAGTTTATCTGGGTTTGAGGATTAAAAAATAGTACGTCTAAATTCGAAGCACGAAATCCGAAACAAGCACGAAATTTAAAACACTAAAAATTCAAAAAATGAAGTTGTTTTAACCATTTGAATTTAAAGTTTTGAGTTTGTTTCGGGTTTCGTACTTCGAATTTCGGATTTACACAAAGGGGGACATATGAACAAGAAAATAATTTTGTTGTTTTTAGTATCGGCCATCGTTGGGTGTACTTATGCCGGCGAACGGGAATTAAGCGATTATATCAATAAACCTTCCACGATAGTTCAGGACCCGCATTTCGGGAATTACAAAGAAAAACTTGACGCGCTTGAGAAGCAGTATTTGGAGAAAGAGATCACGTACGCGCAATATCTGGAGCAAAAGACCGCCCTGGACGATCAATATAATAAGGAAGTCGAGGAGCGCAACCAAAAGATCATGGGGCAATAGCCCCTCAAGAGAGGTCATGATGAAACTGTTCGGTAAAAATCCGGTGATGGAACGTTTGCGGTCGAACCCGCAGAGCATCCGCAAAATCTTTATCCAGCCCGGCCTGCCGGAGGCCGCCTACATTTACAAAAAGGCCAAGCAGCACGGGATCCCGGTCTTCGCGGTCCCGGACGCGAAGTTCGCGAAGATCAGCCGGACGCGCAATACCCAGGGCGTTCTGATGGACGTCGATGATTTCGCGTACGTCCCTTACGATGAATTATTGGAGACCGCGGGAGAAAAAAAGCGTACCATTGTCTTTTTGGACAGCCTCAATGATCCCCAGAACCTGGGCGCGATCATAAGAAGTTTGGGTTGTCTGGCGGGGTTCGCCGTTGTTTTGCCAACGCATGATTCGGTCGGCGTCACCGAGGCCGTCTTGCGGGTCGCCTCCGGCGGGGACAATTACATCCCTGTCGCCCGGGTCGCCAATTTGAACAACGCTATCAAGGCGGCCAAAGAGGCCGGATATACGATCGCCGGGGCCGTCGTCGATGGCGGGCAAAGCCTGTTTGAGACCAGCTTGCCGTATCCTTTGGGCCTGGTCGTCGGGTCAGAGCAAAAAGGGATCCGGGACGTCATCCGCAAGTATTTGGACCTGGAGTTGACGATCCCCATGCCGGTCAACACCCTGTCATTTAACGTGGCGCACGCCACAACGATTTTTTGCTATGAGATCGCGAAACAGAAAAAAAACGCCAAATAAGAACAATAAATCCGTCGTGAACGCCGTCAATCTTTTCGCCGAAGCGGGACTGCTCAAGAGGATCAAACGCAGCGGCTGGTGGGTGGCCGGCATCAAAGACCCCGAGAGCGTGGCCGAACATTGTTTCCGGTGCGCCGTCATGGCCTATTACATCGCGCACCTGGAGAAGGCGAACGTTTCCAGGGTGATGATCATGGCGTTGTTCAACGACGTGCATGAATCGCGCATCAATGACCTGCACAAGATGGGGCATTTTTACATTGATTTTAAGGAAGCGGAGAAAATGGTCTTTAAAGACCAGATCAAGGATCTGGACCGGTCCGTCAAAGGAGAGCTGGAGATCCTGCGTAAAGAATATGAGGCCCAGCGGACGAAGGAGAGTTTGGTTGCCAGAGATGCCGATATCCTCGAGTGCTTGCTCCAGGCCAAGGAATATTACGACCACGGCTATCTTAAGGCCGCGAAGTTTTTCAAGGCCGCGCCGGAGCATTTAAAGACGAAAACCGCCCGGCGGTTGTGGCGCGAGATTCAACAATGGGACAGCAGTGCCTGGTGGGAAAGGGTAGTTAAATTTGAAAGGTAGAGTTACCGGACATCCGGTGACCCGGATATCCGGATATCCGGGTCTTCTAGTCCCGGGTTCCCGGATAGCCGGATTCCCAAAATTCTTAGTCTGTAGTCTCTGGTCTGTAGTCTTTGGTCTGTTCCTGCAAGGCTGCGCCACGATGTACAACCCCGCCATGGGCCGCGAAGAATTCATCTTGATCTCCACGCCCTCCGAAGTGGAAATGGGCAAAAGTATCCACGAGAGCATTACCCGGGAATATAAGCTTTCCAGGAATCCGGCGCAGGTCGACAGGGTCCGCCGTATCGGTGAACGTGTCGCCAAAGTTTCCGACCGGCAGGATTATGAGTATCATTTCTATCTTATCGAAGAAGACGAGATGAACGCCTTCACGACGCCGGGCGGCAATATTTACGTTTATACGGGTTTGCTGGAAAAGCTTAAGAACGACGACCAAGTAGCGTCGGTGTTGGCCCATGAGATCGGGCATTGCGCCGCGCGGCATACGGTCAAGAAATTTCAGGCAGCGCTGGGATATGATCTGATCAGCAGAATTGTCCTCAGCCGTATCGGTGACGGGACCGCCCGGCAGATCACGGAGTTGAGCTCCAACGCGGCCATGAGCATCATTTTTTCCGCCTACAGCCGCAAGGATGAATATGAAGCGGACCGGCTGGGGGTCAAGTATATGCATCTGGCCTGTTTCGATCCCGGCGCCAGTATCGAAACGTTCAAGATCCTGGAGGCCGATTCCAAAGGCCCCGACGTTCCGCTTATTTTGCGCAGTCATCCCTATATCCATGACCGTATCCGCATGGCGGAAGAAGAGATCAAAGCTCTGGGGAGCAAATATGGGCCTGCCTGCCGACGTAACTTATCGTTTGCCCAAATTCCTATTGTCCTGTAAAATGACGGCTTAAGTAAAAAAGTCGATCCCCCATCCTGCTTGAAATAGGAGGAGTCAGAATGCGCGTCATTTTTGCCATCCACGGGATCCGGAGCGCGAAGAAAGATAATTGGGTCTATAAATTTGCCGATTTCGTCGGCAAAGACCCGAGGTTTAAAGATGATCTCTCCGTTCCGTATCCATACGGGTTTCTTCTCGCTCTCGATTCTGTTAATCCCAAGACAAAATTTGATCATGTCAAAATGGTCATGAGGGAATTACGCGCGCTCACCGGCAAATATCCCGATGCCGGATTGAATATCGCCGCTCATAGTTACGGCACGGAATTAAGTTACCAGGCCATCAAGCGAAGCGGGGAGGACGGCAAGCCGCCGATCAAAGTCAACAAACTGATCCTCATCGCGAGTATCGTCTCCGCCCATCTCGAATATATTCTAGCCTTAATAAATTCTTCAATTCTTAATTATTTAATAGGGTTATGCCCTTGACTACCACTTCCAGCATACGATGGGCACGAAATCCTGTTGCACTGTTCATCAAAGGCATAACCCTATTATTTAATTCACTTAGACAGAAGGGGACAGATTTGCATCCTCAAATTTTAGTTAGTGATCTTAAAAAGCTACCTATAAAGAATCTTCCCTTTCAGGACCAAAAACCGTTTCTTGTTTTGGTTGAGAGAATATTGGCTTTAACTAGAACAAATGATTATGAGAAAAATCTGGAGAAACAATCCAAGGTGAAAGGTTTTCAATGCCAAATCGACCAGACGGTCTACAAGCTTTACGGCCTGACGGAAGAGGAAATCAAAATCGTGGAAGGTGATTCGAGCGCGCAGAACACCAGCGAACTCGTCAAAACCCGCTTCGACAAGGCGGGGAGTGTATAGACAAAGATGGGCGAAATCGGTTACTTTAAAATAAGTATAATAAAAAAGGCATCAATTTTATATAAATGATATACTTTTAACAAATATGAGCAAAGTCTATCCAAACTCTCCACTAGTTGAAGTTGTTTTTGAGATTCGATATCCAGCAGATTTATCAATAAAATGCAATATCGATAAATATGCTCATCGGATAAAAAATAAATTCCCGCTGATTGTTCCCCATCCCGAGTTAGCTGCCCACCTGTATGCATTTAGTAATAATCAAAATACCGAGATAGTAAAAGTCGGACTAGATAGATTTTCGTATCATGCGAAAGAATATAAGAATGGCTTTGAGTCTTTTGAAAAGATCGCATTACAACATGTAAGTGAATTTATTGAAATTTACAAGATTGAAACCACGGTTAGAACAGGCCTCAGATACATTAATCATATCCCTATAGTTAAAGTCAATGGATGTATTCCGCTGGAGCGATATTTAAACTTTGATTATAAACTGCCCGGTACCGGATCAATGCCGAATAAATATGAATTACTCCATACCATTCTTGTGGTTAAGGTGGGGGATGGTAAGTTACAAATAGTTATCGAATATAGGGAAAAACCAGACCTGATCAATTCTGAAATTTTAGTCTTAGATTTCGACTATTTTTTAACCGGCCAGCTAAAAAGTAGTGAAGTAAATTGTCATATCCAGGAATCACACACGCATACTAAAAAAATATTCGAAGATTTAATAACCGATGAGTATCGTCGAGTTATGGAGAGCGGCTAATGACAGTTCTTACGTGTGATCCTGATCTGCAGGAAAAACAGGATTTTTTCTCCGCTATCGCCAGGAAAAAGGAGTCATTGCATATCTCTGTCCCGGTTTTTGATCCGCTTCCTGCTTCAACAGTAGTTATCTATACGATTTTTTTTGTGAATTACCCAACGATTAAATTTTTTAAGCCAATAAAGCTTGTATTCGAGCGCGGGGCTGAAACGGGTGCGTATATTATCGGAAATGAAGAGTTTAATAAATATGGTATCGGCAAGACAAAAGAGGATGCCCTAAAAGAATTTGAACAGAATGTTGTTTCAGATTATTTTGATTTAAAAATGTCCGATCATAATAAGCTTACACAAGACGCGAAAGATTTATTGATGATATACGGCGGGTATTTTTCAGAGTGAGCATAATTCCTAAAAAAGATTTTATAAAAGGGTTACAAGATAAAGGATTTGAATATTCCCCTTCCGGAAGACAGCCCCATGAGAAGTTGAGATTAATCGTAGATGGAAAGAAAACAGGCATATCAGTTCCCATTTCGCGTGGTTCTAAAATTAAAGAATACGGCAGTGATTTAATTAATCTTGTCAAGCGGGAGTTGCGATTGGATACTAATAAACAGGTTGTTGATCTTATTGAATGTCCTTTGTCATATGATGATTATGTCAATCATTTGAAAGACAGGGGTGTAAGGTTTTAAAATTATTTTCCTGACGATACTCTTAAGAAAATCTTGCCATATTAACGGATGGGATGAGTTTAAGAAATACACCCGCCACGCCTATGGGCCGAAAGGTCTACGCGCATCTCTGGCGGGTTTCCAATTTACAAATCAACCGCTTGATCGAGCTGGGTAATCAAATTCTTTTGATGGTTTTAGACGGGTCATAGGGCTGGATTGATTGACAAACATAATAGAGTATGCTAAAGTTTGCCAATATGCGTCGAGTTATAATATTAATATTATTCTTTTTGTTGAGCGGCACGACCTTGGTGCCTTCCCGCGGGTTTGCTTTCTGGGTCTGGACGCCGGAAACCAATAAATGGGTGAACCCCAAATATTCGGTCAAAGATACTCCTTCCGAACAGCTCGAATACGCCCTTGCCTTTTACAAATCCCAGGAATATAAAGAAGCTATCCAGGAATTGCGCAAGCTGATCGATCATTATCCCCGGGCCCGGGAAGCCGCCGACGCCCAATATTACATCGGTGCCTGTTGGGAACAGATGGACAATCCCCAGGAAGCGTTCAAAAGTTACCAGGAGGTGGTCGACAAATATCCCTTTAGCGAGCGTTCGGCCGAGATCGTCCAGAAGCAGTACGATATCGCCGTGAAGTTGCTTGAAGGCCGGGATAAACGCGGGGTTTTGGCTAAGACGTTCTCCCTCACGGATTACACGGCCATCGATATATTCAAAGCGGTCATCAAGAACGCCCCTTACGGCAATCTGGCGGCGCCATCACGCTACAAGATCGGATTATATTACCTGGAAAATGGTTTGTATCAGGAAGCGAGGGATGAATTTGAGAAGGTGATGAACGATTATCCCGAGAGCGAGTGGGCCAAGGCCGCTAAATATCAGATCGCCGTTTCGGACAGCAAGCGTTCCACCGACGCTCAATACGACCAGAAGATCACGCAGGCCGCGGTCAAAGAATTCAAGGAATTCGCCGAACACTATCCCGACGCGGAACTTTCCCAGCAGGCCAAAGAGCAGATCCAGGGGTTGCGCGACAAGGAAGCGGAAAGCAATTTCCATATCGCCCAGTTTTACGAGAAGAACAAAAAATATGAATCGGCCAAGATCTATTATCAGAGGATCGTGGATGAGTTCCAGAATTCCCGCTGGACAGCCCAGGCGCTTAACAAGATCCGCGAATTGAGCCAGAAGGTGCAATGAACAGAGACTATAGACCATCGACTATAGACTATCGACCGGCGTCAGTTATGTTCTCCCGATTTTTCAGGTCTATGGTCTATGGTCTATGGTCTATGGTCTTGATCGCCGGTTGCGGCTACACCACGAAGTCAACACTTCCTTCCAGCATCAAGACGATCCATGTCGAAACCTTCAAGAACAACATCGATTTTGCCGCTGAAGGGAGGCGCAATCTCTATTTGCCCCTGCTGGAGATTAAGGTCCGGAACGCGGTTATCAACCGATTTTTATTCGATGGGAATTTGAAGATCTCCGAGGCCGACAAGGCAGACCTTGTTTTGAAGGGACAGCTCCTGAGTTATGACCGGTCGGCGCTAAGGTATACGGATAATGGCGATGTCCAGGAGTACCGTGTCCACATTACGGTTTCTTTGGAGATGCACAACGCCCAAAGCGAAGAGGCTGTCTGGACGGAAACAGGGTTTGGGGGGGAAGCGACGTATTTTGTGACTGGCGCGTCGGCCAGATCCGAGGAAGCCGCGGTTGAGGACGCCATTACGGACCTTGCCCGCCGGATCGTAGAACGCACGGTGGAGGATTGGTAAGAATTTAAAATGCCTAATGACAAATGGTCCAATGTCAAATTAATGACAAATATCCAATGACAAATGACTTAACTCATTTGTCATCGGGCATTAATTTGACATTTTTCATTTGTTCATTTGACATTAAAAAAGTCGTTTGATCTCTCTGCTTTATGACCTATCTCCTGCTGGGTGAAGATTCTCTCGCCAAAGATCAAAAGATCACCGAGCTAAAAGAAGAAATCCTTCCTTCCACGGATGCCCTCGCGTTCGATTATGAAAGCCTCGATGGCGCTGAAGTGGACGCGCGCGTGCTGCACAAAGCGCTTCTGGCTCTGCCCGTCATCGGCCGCCGCAGACTGGTCGTCCTTCGTTGCGTACACAAACTCGATGCGCAATCTAAAGAGATACTTTCGCGATGTGCCGCCCAGAAACGGGATGACATAGTTGTTGTCCTGGAAGCCGGTGATACGCAAGCAACCAACGCCTTTATGAAAAGCCTGGCGGCGCATTCGAAAGTCATCAACGTTGCGACCCGCAAACGCCAGAATGTCTTTGATGTGACCAACGCTTTATCGGCGCACGATCCTGTTGAGGCCTGCGCGATATTGAACAATTTATTCGCGCAAGGGGATCATCCGCTGCAGATCGTGGGCGGGCTGATCTGGTTTTGGGGCAAATCACGGCTCAGATTATCCGATGAAAATTTTCGTAAAGGTTTGGAGGCGCTTCAGGAAGCGGACCTGAACATCAAACGCAGCCGTCTAAAACCCGAACATGGGGTAGAACTGCTGGTCGTCAAGCTCGCGGGATTATACGGCAAAGGGTAGCTCTTGAATGACAGGATGGAAGTTGATTTTAAATACGAAGCACGAAATCCGAAACAAATTCAAATGGCCAAAACAGCAAAACCCAAACAAAACATTTTGAATTTAGGATCTTGCCGTTAGGCTCCCTTTGGCCAAAGGCTCCCTGCGGGGAGGAGGAATTTTTAATTTTTTTCGAGTTTCGTGCTTCGAATTTCGAGTTTGATCGTCTGTGATTTCTAGGCGGAAATGGTCTGGACGAGTTTGCTGAAACGGGCCTTGCGGCGGGAGGCCGTATTGTCGTGCAGGACATGGCGCTTGGCGGCCTTATCCAGTTTTTTGTAGACCAGTTTTAAAGCGGATCGCGCTTCCGCGACGTTCTTGGCGGTTATCAAAGCCAGAAAATTTTTAATAGTTTTTCTTAGATCCGTCTTGATATCGAGATTATGCAGATGGTGTCTTCGATTCCTGCGCAGGTCCTTGATGGCGGTTCTTCGTTGTGGCACAGCAATGACTCCTTTTTGATGACTCGTCCGGCAGAAAATTTATGCACAAATATAACAAATAAGGGTATCCGTGTCAATCAATAAATTGCTCCACAAAGATTCCCACCGTTCCTTGATCAAATCGACATCGATCCTTTCGCTGGGGACCTTAAGTTCCCGTATCCTGGGTTTGGCGCGCGACGTTATTGTGGCCAAGCTGCTGGGAACGGGATTCCGGGCCGACGCTTTTTTTGTGGCTTCCAAGATCCCCAATTTATTCCGGGATCTGGTCGGCGAAGGGGCCATGAACGCCGCCGTCGTGCCGGTTTTGTCCGAATACAAGGAAAAAGAGGATATAAAGACCTTTTGGGAATTTGCCAATACCCTTTTGGTCTGGTCCATGATCGTTTTAAGTGCGATCACCATTTCAGGCATCATCGCCGCGCCGGTGGTCGTTCGGGTGATCGCGCCGGGGTTCATGGCGGACCCGGAAAAACTTGCCTTGACCATCAATCTGACCCGGTTCATGTTCCCGTATCTGATCTTCATCGGGCTGACCGCTTACAGCATGGGGATCCTGTTCTCATTTCGTTCTTTTGCGGTCCCCGCCTTCAGCCCGTGTCTTTTGAACATTGCCATGATCGTGGCCGTGCTGATCTATTCCCGCGCCATGCGGGATCCTGTTCTGGGGTTGGCCATCGGGGTGCTGGCAGGCGGGGTCCTGCAGCTCGCGGCCCAATGGATACCGTTGATCAGGATGGGCATGCCTTGTCGAAGGCCGAAAACTTTGCGCCATCCGGGGGCCGTCAAGATCGGAAGGCTTCTTATCCCGCGCCTGTTAGGCGGCGGCGTGTACCAGCTGTCCATTCTGCTCGACACCTTTTGCGCTTCCCTTTCATCGATCGTCGGGCAGGGAGGGATCTCCGCCATTTATTACGCCAACCGTATTATCCAGGGCCCCATGGGCATTTTCGGCGTGGCGATGGCCTCGGCGGTCTTGCCCACGCTCTCCGGGCTGTTTCACCGCAACGACGTCGCTTCCCTCAAGCGGACGATCATATTTTCGCTGGAAAATATCTTTTTCGTGATGTGTCCGAGCATGGTCGTCCTGGTCCTGCTTTCGGAGCCCATCATCCGGATCTTTTTTGAAAGGGGGGAATTTGGCTTATATTCGACGATGATCACCTCCTCGGCGCTTTCCTATTACGCGATAGGGCTGTTAAGTTTCGGCGGGATCAAGATCCTGGTATCGGTCTTTTACGCCCTGCAGGACACCAGGACGCCCGCCCTGGTGGCGGCGTTTTGCCTGGCTATTAACGCGACTTTGAATTTTATTCTTATGTTTCCGCTGAAGGTCAGCGGTATCGCGCTTGCCAGCGCCGTTGCCGGGACGGCGGATTTCCTCATTTTGTTTTATATCCTGGATAAACGTTTGGGCGGATTTGACACGGATCTGTTCCGGTATTTTTTCAAGGTTTTCACGGCGGCGGCCATGACCGGCGTGACTGTCTTCTGGCTTTGGCAGTATCTCACTTTTATCCATGCGATCTTAAGGTTTGTTATTATCGGTGTTGCCGGGATCTGTGTCTACGAAGCGATCTGCCTGGCCTTTCGCGTCGATCAGGCGCGCAAGATTTGGGATTGGGTTAGAGGCGTGAAACATGAATATCCAGGAAAGAATTAGGACACTGCCTCTTGCCAGCGGCGTGTATTTGATGAGAGACGCGGCCGGCCGCGTCATTTATATCGGCAAGGCTGTTTCACTGCGCAAACGCGTGCGATCGTATTTTCTCCCGAAGGGAGCCTGCTGGCGCCCCAGCCGCGGAGTTTCCAGCAAAACGGACGTATTGGTCAATGAGATCCGCGCGATCGACCATATCGAGACCTCCAGCGAGGCCGAGGCGCTGTTTCTGGAAGCCAGCCTGATCAAGAAATACCAGCCGAAATATAACGTCGAGCTTAAAGATGATAAAAGTTATCCTTACATCGAAATTACCGGCGAGCCGTTCCCGCGGATCTCGCTCATCCGGCGCATCGCCTTTGAGCGCGGCCAGGCGCGGGACGCCAAAGGTGCCGTGTATTACGGCCCGTATGTCAGCGCGGGGTTGATCCGGGAGGCGCTGACGATCATCCGCAGGATCTTTCATTTCCGCGCGTGCGATCCTTTCCCGCGTGAGGCGTGTCTGGATTATCATATCGGGCTCTGCGACGCGCCATGCATCGGCAATATCACCAGGAAAGATTACGCCCGTAACATCCGCAACGTGCGCCTTATCCTCGAAGGCAAAAAGGATGTTCTCTACAAAAATCTTAAAGTAGAAATGGAGGATATGTCCCGAAAGCACGAGTTTGAACAGGCCGCCGGGACCCGCGACCAGATACGGGCCATCGGCGCCTTGTATTCGGGCACGAGGGACATCAACTATTTCAAGGGAGCCGAGCAATTGCAACGGGCGCTCAACTTGCCGCGGCTGCCCGAACGCGTCGAGACCTTTGACATTTCCAACATCATGGGTAACCAGGCCGCCGGGTCGATGGTCTCGTTTTTTAACGGTAAGCCGGATAAATCGAATTATCGCCGATTCCGTATCAGGGAGGTGGAGGGCATCGACGATTTTCGAATGATCGCCGAGGTCATCCGCCGGCGCTACAGCCGTTTGAAAAGAGAAGAGCTTATTTTTCCGGATCTAATCATCGTTGATGGCGGCAAAGGGCAGTTATCCGCGGCGGTCGAGGCGTTGGTGTCGCTGGAAGTCCGGATCCCGGTCATGGCCATTGCCAAGCGGCAGGAGGAAATCTTCCTGCCCGGGAAAAGGGATCCCGTGCGACTACCGCCGGATTCCCTGGCCCTGCAACTGGTGCAGCGTATGCGCGATGAGGCGCACCGTTTCGCGGTTTCGTATCACCGTAAGCTGCGGCATAAGAATGTATTTGGAGTTTGAGTCATCAGACATCAGACTTCAGTCGTCAGATTTTGTCTGAAGACTGACGACTGATGACTGAAGACTGGAGGCCAGAATGAACAATAAATCAGAAATCACGCTAACAAAGTTCCAATGGAAAGTGCTTTCGGTCACGTCCACGATTCCCCTGGGCGAGACCAGGTCGTATCAGTGGGTCGCCCGAAAGATCGGATCGCCGAAGGCGGTGCGTGCCGTCGGGCAGGCCCTGCGGCGGAACCCGTACCCTGTGATCATCCCGTGCCATCGGGTCATTCATGTCAATGGTTCCCTGGGCGGGTACACCGGCCGTTTTGGTAAGCGCAAGGCGCAATTATTGAGCAAAGAACGCGAGATCGCTGCTGAAATGACAAAATCAGTTGAATCCGCGCGCGGCGCGCAGTAGAATAAAATATTTAGAAGGATATCCGATGATCCGGGAATCCGGAATTAGGAAAACCGGATATCCGGATACCCGGATTTCCCAGTCACGGATGATCGATGTCCGGATAACCTGTAGAGAATAATTATGACCCTCAAAGAACTATTCCAGCTCATGTGCGACAAGGAAGCTTCGGACCTGTACCTGAGGACCGGGGCCACCCCCCGCGCCCGCGTTAACGGCAAGATCGAGACGATCATTTCAGAGCCTTTGTCCAAACCCGACATGCAGGGCATCACGAACCTTTTGTTGGCCAGCGAGGTCCGTAAAAAGCATTTTTTGGAAAATTACGACATCGATTTTATCCACGAGGAACCGCAGGTGGGGCGCTTTCGGATCAATATTTTTATGCAGCGCGGGACCCCGGCCGTCGTCGCGCGCCACGTCCATATGCGGGTCAAAGATTTTGAGCAGCTTAATTTGCCGGCGGAATTGCTTAAGCAGGCTTGCGATGAATCCAAAGGGCTTTTTTTAGTCTGCGGGCCCGCCGGAAACGGTAAATCGACCACCATCGCCAGCATGATCGAGTACATCAACGCGGTGTCGCCCAAGCATATCATCACCATTGAAGACCCCATCGAATTCTTGTTCCAGGACAAGAAAAGCATCGTCAACCAGCGCGAACTCGGCCTCGACGTCCAGTCTTATCCGATGGCGCTCAAGCACGTGACCCAGCAGAGCCCGGATATTATCTTTATCGGCAATATCCGCGACGAGCCGACCATGCGCGCGGCGATCACGGCGACCGAGCTGGGGGCGTTCGTCATCAGCACGTTCCACACGATCAACGCGGTCCAGACGATCATCCGCGTCGTCAATTTTTTTCCTCCGCACCTGCACGATGAGGTCCGGATGCAGCTTTCGCTTATTTTAAAAGGCACCATTTCGGTACGGCTCCTGACCCGCAAAGACGGTCATGGCCGCGTACCCGCGGTTGAAACGATGGTGGTCACCCCGACCATCGCGCGCTTGATCCGCGACGGGGAGATCCGCGAGATCCAGATGTATATCGATGAGGGCGCGCTTTTCGGGATGCAGTCGTTCAAAAAATCATTGGTGAAGCTGGTCAAAGACGGCCTGGTGGACCCGATCGAAGCGCGCAATTACGCGGACAGCAAGGATGAGTTCGACCTTGAGCTCAAAGGGATCAAACGATATACCGATTCATAACGATTCTATAAATTCCAATGAACAAATTCCAAATCACAAGCAAATCACAAATTTTAATGACCCAAAATCAAAACATAAATAAAAGCATGCCGGATTTTGGTCATTGTGTATTTGGTATTGGATATTGTTTGTAATTTGGTATTTGTGATTTGGTCATTAAAACCATCTGTCGAGGTATTATATGGATGTATTACGTAAAGAACGACAGGATTTGTTAGAGCTTTTGACCAAAGAAGCTTATGTTAAAGGAAAAGTTATTCTTTCCTCCGGGAAAGAAAGCGATTATTACGTCGATGCCCGCCGGGTCACGTTGACGGCCAAAGGCGCTTACCTTTGCGCGCGTTTGATCCTTGATCACGTCAAGGATGAGTCGTATGATGCCATCGGCGGCCCGACGCTGGGGGCGGACCCGATGTTGGGCGCGATCGGTGTTGTGAGCCTGCAGGCCGGGCGGCCGGTCAACACTTTTATCATCCGCAAAGCCCCCAAAGCCCACGGGAAACAGCGACAGGTCGAAGGCCCCGCGCTGCGAAAAGACAATAAGGTTATCCTGATCGATGACGTCGCCACGACCGGCAAAGCCTTTCTGGAATCGCTGGATGTCCTCATCCCCATGGGGGTCCGGGTCGTGAAAGCGGTATGTGTTCTGGACCGTGGGGAAGGCGCCCGGGAGGCCTTGGCGGCCAGGGGCTGCGAGCTGGTCTCCATTTTTGACATTTCAGAAATCCACAAACAGGTGAATGGTTAATAGTTAATAGTAAATGGGAAGAAATATTCACCATTAACCATCCGCCATTTACTATTTACCCGATCAATGAAACAACTCATTCTCGCTTCGCAGTCTCCGCAGCGCAGAAAACTGCTCAAGTTCTTGGGTCTGCGATTTGCTGTCAAGCCCAGCCGCGTCCAGGAGATCAGCAAGATCAAAACGACGTGTTCGGCGTTGGTGCAGGAAAACGCCCTGCGCAAAGCCCTCGACGTCGCGTCCCGTCTCAAAAGCGGGGTGGTAATCGGGGCGGACACGCTTGTGTACGTCGGGAACAAGCGTATCATCGGTAAACCGCGCGATCTTAAAGATGCCCGGCGGACCCTCAAAATCCTTTTTTCCCGCCCGCAATGGGTCTACACGGGGGTGGCGGTCATCGACGCGGCCACCGGCAAAACGCTGGTCGATTACGAGAAAACCAAGATTTTTATGGTCCCGTTGACTGACGCGGAGATCACCCACTATCACCGCCGGATCAACCCATTTGACAAAGCCGGCGGTTTTCAGATCGAAGGATGGGGAAGCATCTTTATCCATCGCATCGAAGGATGTTATTCGAACGTGATCGGCCTTCCCATGGCGAAACTTGCCGGAATGCTGAAAAAAGTCGGCATCTCAATATTATGAGAGAAGAGAAGATGGAAGATAGAAGATGGAAAAAGATTGAGAAAAAACAGCCGCCTCTTTCTTCTTTTTTAGCCGCGCTCCGGTTTCGTCTTTCTTTTTTCCATTTTCTATTTTCTATCTTCTGCCTCATGATTTTAAGTGGTTGCAGCACCGAGTACAATCTCGCCACGCAACAGCAGGAAACGCTGATTTACGGGACGGACAAAGAGGTGAGTATCGGCGAGGCCGTGTCGGCGAAAATGGAACAGCAGTATGATGTGGTGACCGACGTGGACGTCAATGAACGCGCGCGGCGCATCCTGGAGCGCGTCACGGCGGTCTGCGACCGCAAGGACATCGTGTATTTCGTCAAGGTGCTCGATAAGGATGTGATGAATGCCGTCAGTTTGCCGGGCGGCTACGTTTATATTTTTAAAGGATTGATGGACAAACTCGAAACGGATGATCAGATCGCCGGAGTTATCGCCCATGAAGTCGGTCACATCACGGCCAGGCACGCCGTCAAAAGGATCCAGAACGCCTATGGGGCCATGATCCTGCAGGGACTGGCGACACGCTCCAGCGCCAAGGTGGCCCAGGGGGTTAACTTCGCGTTGATCTCTCTTTTTTCGGAATATTCCCAGCAGGATGAATTCGAGGCCGACCGCCTGGGCGTCAAGTATATGAAGAAGGCTGGATATGATCCCAACGCGATGGTCCAGGTGCTTGTCAAGTTAAGGGAAGAGCAGGAAAAAAGCCCGGCGCAGGAATACAGCTACTGGCGCACGCACCCGTTCATCCCCCAAAGGATCTCCGTCGTCAACCAGGCCATTACGGGCAAAATGGATTTTAAGGATTACCTGAACTTGATGGGGGAATGATATTAATGAACAAATTACAAATTACAAATTACAAGCAATGGACAATATCCAAATTACAAAATATCAATAAAATTTTATCATTTGGTCATTGTTGTTTTTGGTATTGTTTATTGTTTGTGATTTGTGGTTTGTTGTTTGGAATTTCTAGCAGGAGTTTTTCTCAAAATACCAGCCAGGTCTGCTTTAAAGAAAAATGCATCAACGTTGAAGTGGTCCAGAAAGAAGAAGAGCTTCACCGCGGGCTGCAGTTTCGAAAATCCCTCGATCCCGATAGCGGGATGTTATTTGTTTTCAAAAAAAGCTGGCCGTACGCGTTCTGGATGAAAGACACGCTGATCCCTCTGGATATGATCTGGATGGACGACACGCGAAGAATCGTTCATATCGAACATAACGTCCCACCCTGCACGGCGGATCCCTGCCCAAGCTACCCGCCCCGACATGAGGCGTTGTATGTCCTGGAGATCAACGCGGGATACGCTGAAGAACTCGGATTAAGACTGAGAGACACGGCGGAATTTAGATTAAAAGGGGCAGAGAAATAAGAAGCAAGAAACAAAGATAAGATGCAAAGAATCAAGAGACAAGAAGCAAGAGAACCAGCTCTATTTTTTTTATTCTTTGCTTCTTTATTTCTTACTTCTTTGCTTCTTTGCGTGGTCGATAGATATGCGTGGCGTGGCCGAAGAAACTTTCGGCGGCTTCCATGATCGTTTCGGAGGTCGTGGGGTGAGGATGGATGGCCAGCTTGACGTCTTCGGCGACCGCGCCCATCTCAACGGCCAGAACACCTTCCGCAATCAATTCCCCTGCGCCCGGTCCGACAATAGCCATTCCCAGAACACGTTGAGTATCGGTATCCAGGATCAGCTTGGTCAATCCATCGGTACGATTTAAGGTCATGGCCCGCCCGGACGCGCCCCACGGGAACTTGGCGACCGTGATGGCGCGGTTTTCCTGCCTGGCCTGCGTTTCGGTCAGGCCGCACCAGGCGATCTCGGGATCGATGAAAACGACCGCGGGGATGGCCTTGGGTTCGAACGCGGTTTTCTTGCCGGCGATCGCGTCGACGGCCACGCGTCCTTCGTGCGAGGCCTTGTGCGCGAGCATGGGTTCGCCGGCGACATCTCCGATGGCGAAGATCGCGGAATCGGTCGTGCGCCGCTGAAGATCCACCTGAACAAATCCTTTGGGAGTGACTTTCACCTTTGCATTTTCCAATCCCAGATCACTGGAATTCGGCTTGCGGCCAATGGCGATCAAAATTTTATCATACGTCTGCTGGCTGGTCTTCCCATCGGGATTTTCGAAGGTAACTTTCACGTTCTTTGCGGTCGTCTCGACTTTGGCGACTTTGGTGCCGAGCATGATCGATTTAAAGATGGTCTTCAGGCGTTTTTCCAGGACATTGACCAGATCACGGTCCGCCCCGGGGAGAAGCCCCGGCGTCATCTCCACGACGGAAACTTCACTGCCTAATTCGGCGTAAACTGTTCCCAGTTCCAGCCCGATGTACCCGCCGCCGACGACCAATAACGATGAAGGGATCGTTTGAAGTTCCAGCCCCGTCGTTGAGTTGAGAATGAGCGGCGAGTCCGGTACATTGGGTAAGAGAATCGGACGTGAGCCCGTCGCTAAAATGGCATACTCGAATCGGACATTCTGCGATGAGCTGTCCGGTCTTTTGACTTTAACAGTATTGGAATCGACAAAGGTTGCTTTGCCCTGGATAAATGTGACCTTGCGGCTTTTGGCCAGCAATCCGAGGTTCCCGGTCATTTTGGAAACAATATCGTTTTTCCATGACCGTAATTTGTCGACATCGATGGCCGGCTCGTTGAATACGATTCCGAATTTTTTGGCATCTCTCGATTCGCTGACCACTTTGGCGGCGTGAAGGAGCGCTTTGGAAGGGATACATCCCCGGTACAGGCAGACTCCGCCGGGATGGAGTTCCGTGTCAACGAGAGTAACTTCCATTCCTGAGTCCGCGGCATAAAACGCGGCCGCGTAACCGCCGGGCCCGGCGCCGATGACTAGCAATTGTGTTTTGATTTCGGACATATGAATTTTAATGACCAAATTACAAGCACCAAATCACAAACAATGGACAACACCAAACTTCCAATGGCCGAAACATTTTATTTGCAAATTTTGGTATTGTGATTTGTACATTGTTTGTAATTTGGAATTTGTTCATTGGGATTTCTTAAAACTACTTTTCCAGCTCCGTCGTAAACGGTTGTTCGAGCGCTTCGCAAACCCAGCGCAGGAAACGCGCGCCGTTGGCGCCGTCGATCAGGCGATGGTCGTAGGAAAGAGAAAGCGGGAGCATAAAATGCGGAGAGAGCACCAGTTTGCCATTGACATAATACGGTTCCCACTGGGCGCGCGCAACGCCGAGAATAGCGACCTCGGGCCAGTTGACGATGGGGGTAAACTGCGTCCCGCCGATGCCGCCGAGATTAGTGACCGTCATGGACCCGCCCTGCAATTCATCCAGAGAGATTTTTTTGTCCCGGACGCGCTGGGCGGTCGCGTTGAGCTCATCCGCCAGCTGGTAGATGGTCTTGCGGCCGACGTCACGGATGACCGGCACGATAAGCCCGCGGTCGGTATCAACGGCGACGCCGATATGACAATATTTCTTGTAAATGATCTCCTGAGTCGTCATGTCGATCGAGGCGTTAAATTCGGGAAATGTTTTCAGGGCCGCGGCCAGGACTTTTAGAAGGAACGGGGTGACGGTCAATTTGCGTTCCGGCGTGGAATAGCGTTTGCGCAACTGTTCCAAATCGGTAATGTCGGCTTTGTCGAACTGTGTGACATGGGGAATTGTCGTCCAGCAAAGTGTCATGTGCTCCGCGGTCTTTTTGCGGATGTTGTTCATCGGCTGGCGGTCGATAGTGCCCCATTTGCTGAAATCCGGTAATGGTTTGGCCGCGACACCCGTCGGCGCCATTGTCGCGCGGGAAGTATTGAGCGCTTTGGCAAAGGCCTTGACGTCTTCAACGGAAATTCTTCCGCCGGGGCCGGTCCCGGGAACCTGGGCGACGTTAATGCCTATTTCACGGGCGAAGCGGCGCACGGAAGGTGCGGCCGGGACATCCATAGGGACTTCCGGTAAAACAGCGGCTGCTGTTTGCGGCCGTGCCGCATAGGTTGCGGGTGCGGGCCGCGGGCTTCCCGGGGCCGCGGCAACAGAAGCCGCTGGCGTGGATTGCGGGGTTTCTTTCGGCGTGGTTTTCCCAACGCCGGAAGTTTTTCCCTCCGCGACGCGCATGACGAGCTGGCCGATCTTGACCTCTTCGCCTTTTTTGATCAAAATTTCTTTGATGGTCCCATCGCAAGGAGAGGGGATCTCCAGGGAAGCTTTATCCGTTTCCATTTCCAGAAGCGGCTGGTCTGCCTTGACAACATCACCGACCGCGACAAGGACGGCGACGATATTGCCGGATGTGATGTTCTCACCGACGGCGGGTAATTTGAAGTTTAACATCTATCTTAACCCCTGGATGGAAGTCTCGCGTTAAGTGTTATGTTTTATGTGTTATGCCTGACCATGAAACATAACACATGACACGTTTACGAAATCATCGGATTCAGCTTCTTGGGATTTATTTCCAGCTTTTTGGCCGCTTGCTTGAGCACATCGGCTTTGATCTTTTTTTCCTTCGCGAGGGTCACCAGCGTGCCGAAGACGATATGGCGCGCGTCGACCTCAAAAAAGTCCCTGAGGGCTTTGCGGCTGTCGCTGCGTCCGAACCCGTCGGTCCCCAGCGATAACATCGGGCCCGGGACCCATTGCGCGATGCCATCGGGCATGATCTTCATGTAATCCGAGGCGAAGATGAACACGTCGCCCTGGCCATGAAGGCATTTGGTCACGTAGGGGATTTCAGGCTTTTGCGCCGGGTTGAGCATGTTCCGGCGTTCGACGTGCAGGGCCTCGCGGCGCAGTTCATTGTAGCTGGTCACGCTCCAGACATCCGCGGCCACCCCATAATCTTCTTCCAGGATCTGCTGGGCCTCAAGGACCTGGTGAATGATGGCTCCACTGCCGAACAGTTGCGCGCGCGCCGCCGCTTTCTTCTTCCCGGAGGATTTGAATTTATACATGCCCTTGAGGATGCCGTCCCGGACACCTTCAGCCGGCAGGCTCCTCCCCCTCGGCCAAAGGCTCCCTGCGGGGAGGGGACCTATGGCTGCGGCCAAAGGCTCCCTGCGGGGAGGAGGCATCGGCGGCATGGCGTAATTTTCGTTGCCGACGCTGATGTAATAAAGAATATTTTCCTGTTTTTTGTACATGCGGTCGATGCCGTCACGGATAATGACGGCCAGTTCGAAAGCGAAGGCCGGGTCATACGTGACGATGTTCGGGACGGTGGATAAAAGCACGTGGCTGTGGCCGTCCTGGTGCTGGAGGCCTTCACCGTTAAGCGTGGTGCGTCCCGCGGTCCCGCCGATCAAAAAGCCGCGGCAGCGCGAATCCGCCGCCGCCCAGACCAGATCGCCGACGCGTTGCGGGCCGAACATCGAATAATAGATGTAGAAGGGGATGGTGTTGATCCCTTGCGTCGAATACGCCGTACCGGCGGCGATAAACGAAGAAATGGCGCCGGCTTCATTGATGCCTTCCTCAAGGATCTGTCCGTCCTTGGCCTCCTTGTAATAGAGGAGACTGTCTTTGTCCACGGGTTCATAGAGCTGTCCGACGTGTGAATAGATTCCGCACTGGCGAAAGAGGGCCTCCATGCCGAAGGTGCGCGCCTCATCGGGGATAATGGGGACGATGAGCTTGCCGATCTCTTTATCCTTGAGAAGTTTGGTCAGGATCCGGACGTAGGCCATGGTGGTCGAGACCTCGCGGCCCGCAGTCCCTTTGTAAAATTCTTCGAATAATTCGTCGGAGGGCGCGGGCAGCGGCTGGCTGGTCTCATGACGCGCGGGCATGTAGCCGCCTAAAGCCTTGCGGCGTTCATGCAGATATTTCATGACTTCGGAATCCGGGCCGGGTTTGTAAAACGGCGTTTCGGCGACGTCTTTGTCGGAGATCGGGATGTTAAAGCGCGTGCGGAATTGTTTCAGTTCGTCCTCGTTGAGCTTTTTCTGCTGGTGGCTGATATTTTTTCCTTCGCCGCTTTCGCCGAGGCCGTAGCCTTTGATGGTCTTGGCGAGGATAACGGTCGGCTTGCCTTTGAAGTCGACGGCCGCCTTGTAAGCCGCGTAGACTTTTACGGGGTCATGCCCGCCGCGGCGCAGGTTTTCCAGGTCCTCGTCGCTTAAATGCCGGACCATCTCCAGCAGGCGCGGATCAGTGCCGAAGAAATTTTCGCGGATGTAGGCGCCGGATTCGACGGAATATTTCTGGTATTGGCCGTCGATGACCTCGCCCATGCGTTTGGCCAGAATGCCTTCCGTATCTTTTTCCAGCAAGGGATCCCAGTCTTCGCCCCAGATGACCTTGATCACGTTCCATTGGGCGCCGCGGAAGATCGCTTCGAGTTCCTGGATGATCTTGCCGTTGCCGCGCACGGGGCCGTCGAGGCGCTGGAGGTTGCAGTTGATGACGAAGATAAGGTTGTCGAGATGTTCGCGCGAGGCCAGATGGATCGCGCCGAGCGATTCCGGTTCGTCGCACTCGCCATCGCCCATAAAGACCCATATCTTGGCGTCGTCTTTCGGTTTCAGGCCCCGGTCTTCAAGATAACGCATGAACCGGGCCTGGTAAATACCGGTTAGAGGCGCGAGCCCCATGGAAACGGTGGGGAACTGCCAGAAATTCGGCATGAGCCACGGATGGGGATAGGAGGAGAGCCCGCCGCCTTCTTTTAATTCCCGTCGGAAATTTTCGAGTTTTTCTTCGCTTAAACGGCCTTCCAAAAATGCCCGCGCGTAGACGCCGGGAGAGGCGTGTCCCTGGAAATAAACGAAATCGCCGCAAAAATTGTCCGTGCGCGCGCGGAAGAAATGATTGAACCCGACCTCGAACAAGGTCGCGGCGGAAGCGTAGGTGGAAATATGCCCGCCGATGCCGGCCTCAGCGTGGTTGCCGCGAACGACCATCGCCATCGCGTTCCAGCGGATGATGCTTTTGATCTGGCGCTCAAGGTCACGGTTACCCGGATAGGACGGTTGTTTGCTTTTGGCGATGGTATTAATATAGGGTGTGTTAACGGTAAAGGGGAGTGTGACGCCGGCTTCCTGGGCGCGGATCTGTAGCTGCTGGAGGATCTTTTGGGCTTGTTCCGGGGACCCGTGCTTGAGGACATAATCCAGGGAACTCATCCATTCTTTGATCTCTATGTCATCGACCTCGGCTGCCCGACGACGAAGCTCATCCGCGCTCATATGTTTCCTTTTCCGATCTTAATCGTTAAATTTTTCAGGTGACTTCCGGGGTATGAAAACCTTTTGGGAAATCAGGTTGCCCCCGCTGTTTTGCTCGTAAGGGGGTACCCCTATTGTTTTACTCGTTGACATTGATAGTAACTCGTAAAACTAAGCATGGGGGGCACCAATTTTTCTCTGAAAAATTGGTGCCGGAGGAGAGATTTTCCCGTCCTTTCTATCTATCATGGTAGACGGGATCCCGCTTTCAATGATCTTTATTTAGAACGAGCGGGAGAACTCTCAGAGGATCACCCTCATCCAGAAAAACTAAATAATGCCGGAGGTGGGACTCGAACCCACACAGCCAAAGGCCACACGCCCCTGAAACGTGCGTGTCTACCAGTTTCACCACTCCGGCCCGGCTACGTCCAAATGCTTCCACTTTGGACTTCGCCGGGCTTCGCTAAGCAGGGCTACGGGTGAAGTCCAAAGTGAAAGCAATACCAGAAAAGGCTGGCCGTTGTCCTGCGAAGCTCTAAAACTTTCGTTTGAGAGCTTCGCAGGACCGGCAATTCTTTAGAAAGATTTTCTTGCCCGAATGTCTTCAAGAGTATATCGACAAAGGGTTTGGCTGTCAACTATTTGCTCTGCGCAAAAGGTCATGGGTTTTAACCCCGGCAAGATTGATAGTGTCAAAAGTTCTATGAAAAGTACACGTGGCGAGGGCGGATGATATGAAAATTTTTGATAAAGGATCTTGCAATTTTTTGTCACCCCCCGAATGTTTTAATCGGGAGTTGAGGAATATATAAACTGGATTTTGGA
>JACROV010000018.1 GCA_016214285.1 Candidatus Omnitrophota bacterium
GATTCAAGCGGCCAAGGTTAAAGCCCGAGGTTTTCGCACCTTTCGTTATTTTAAGATTGTTGTCTTTTTAATAACGGGTAAACTCAATTTTGCTCAACTCAATAAGCATTACTTACCCATTTGAAATTCAAAGGAGCCTCATTTAAAATAGTCCATCGGCCGGGCAGGCTCTTCCCCGCAGAAAACCTTTGGCCTGCGGGAGGAATTAATACAGAAACGTTCAAGGTTGTACCCGGCGTGGAAATATTTTCAGGCTTCTTGGCTTAATTTTTCTTCAGGCTGTAAACAACAGGTATCGTCACGGTCAGCTCCCGGAGATCCACATTGGGCGGGAAACTGGAATACGGGGCTAGATTCTTGGCTGTATTTAAAGTATATTGATCGAATATTTCATGGCCGGAAGACTCCCCGATCATAGCTGCTACCAGCGTCCCATCGCTTAAAATGAGAAGGCTTAGTTTTACCGTGCCTTCCCAGCCAGCCCGCTCCGCCTCTTGAGGATAAACGATCGCTTGAGATATCTTTTGCTGGACCGCCTGCACATATTCATCGATATTCGAGGGAGATGCCGGTGGCAAAGAAGCCGCGGTTGATGTAACAGGCTCAGGAAGCGCCGGCACATCGGGCACAACATTAGAGATAATGGGTTCAGCAACGACTGACACCGCCGCCTCTGCCTCTGTTTGCGCTTCAGTTTCTACGACGGCAGGGGGGGCAGGGGCGTCATTTTGCTGTGCTGGCCCCGCCTCTGGCGGGGCTGGCGAATCAGCCTTGACTTCCTGGACGATCGATTCCGCTTCCTTCTCGGACGTTTCCTCTGCTTTTACTTTCTGCGCAGCGGCAACAGGTGTTTTGCCGCGATTTCTTTCAAGAATAGTCGGCGTCAAGACAATAACCAGTTCCTGGTCTGTGTCAGCCGAAGGATTGCTCTTGTTCCGAAAAAACAATCCAACGATAGGGATGTCCCCCAGAAAAGGGACTTTGTTTACGGCTTCGCTACGGTTCTGCTTGATCAATCCGGCGAGAACGATCGTTTGGCCGTTATCCAGATAAAGCTTTGTCTGGGCGCTTCTGGAAGTAAAGGCCACATTGCTGCCAACGGCGTTGGACGCATCAATATCACTGATCTCAACATTAAGCGTTATATCAATCTTCTCTTTCCTGATCTCGGGAGTAATGTTCATGCTGATCCCGTATTCCCGGAATGAAACATTTTCCTGGGTTCCCCCACTCTGGTTAGTAGTTGTTGTCCTTATGGGGATCTCACCGCCAACCAGAAAACTCGCCTCCCCGCCGTTTTTCACGACAAGTTTGGGCTGAGAAAGCACCCGGGCCTTGCCTCGAGCGATCAAAGCGTTCACCGTCGCCAGAAGGGCCGAAGTTCGCTCGAAATCACCGATCTTAAAATAATCTTTCGGAGAACCATTCAGGTCAGGAAGGGTCTCTGGATACGCGAAACTCAACGTCTTGGAGCTCCCGGTTGTCCAGTTAACCCCCAAGCTCTTGGAAAGCGTACTGCTTAATTCCGTGATCTGAACGGCGATTTGGATAAGATCATCTATTTCTTCATCTTTGGCAAGATTAAGAACGTCGTCGCTGAATTTATCGACGATCTGACTGAATTGCTCCTTTTTATATTTCGGGATATCCCCCGAAATCACGACCTTGCCTTCACGTCCGTCTATTTCGACCGTCGCCTCGTTAATATCCGCGACTTTAAACAACGCTTCCAACCGTTCCTTGAGCAACTCTAAATCCTGGCTGAACACATGCACCAGAAGGGCTCGCTTGCCCTGTTTGTCCCAAACAAACAGCGTTGTCTGGCCGGCGCTCTGCCCAACCATCAAAATTTCTTCTTCATCGGCCTTAAGGATATCCGCCACCTCGGGATGTGTAATAGATATTCGCTCCAGACCATCGGCCGTAAGGCTAACCAGTTCTCCTTTGATCAAATAAACTTCTTTCGCTGTAGTCGTATCAATTACTTCAGCGCCAACACTGGTCAAAACGGCGAAAGAAGAACCAAAAACAAAAAACAGGATCCCCGCGATCCTGGCCAGATGATGTGTATTGATTTTCATAAAACGATTAGTCATTCCGCCTAAAACTCAATTTTATAATAGGGTTATGCCCTTGACTACCACTTCCAGCATACGATGGGCACGAAATCCTGTTGCACTGTTCATCAAAGGCATAACCCTATTTTATAATTCCCGGCCGGCACGAAAGATTTGAATGCTGGGTTTTGGCTTTTCCACTTTCTCTTCTGTTTTTGGCGCCGTGGGAGGCTTAACGGCGACATAAGGTACCGGCAATTCTGTTCCTTGTTTATCCAAAACATAGCCGGAAAGAGTGTCCCAGGAAGCCACTTGCAACATCTGACGGTCTTTTTCCGTCGAAGAGCGCAAGGATAGCTGCAATTTGCCGTTGGCCTGAGCAAATGTCAACAGGCCCGCTTCTTCGGGAGAAACAGCCAATGTTATATTCAAGGCTGGAGCATTTTGGCGAATTTCGTATACCGCCGTTCCACCGGCGGGTTGAAACAGTGCGCCTACAGCCAATACTTGTAAACTTTGGAACAAAACGGTGGTAACATCTTTGGTTTTTGTTGGAGTATCCGGGTTTTCTGGAATGCGCAAAACAGCAATCACATCCACAAAGTCTCCAGGAGTGATCAATCCACCGACCGCCAAGAGAGTGTCGACCCGGAGCGTCATAGCCCGCTTGCCCGGCGGCATCACAACAGAGAACGCCTCCTGTGGCACCGGCGGCTGCTGCGCCTTCTCCCCACCCGCCTGAACGACCACTTTTGGCTGCGCCTGAACCTGCGCGACCTGCGCGACAAGCATTTCATGTTTTTGGCTAAGAGCGCCTAATTCCCGTTTGTTAATTTCCAGCTCTTTTTTGCAGGGCGGTAGTCTGCTGCGTATATTCTTTAGCCAAAATCTTTGTCTGCTGAGCAATATTATTTTGGACATATTGGCTCGTCAAAAATGTCGCGACCAAGCCAAGCCCGACCGCAAGAAGGATCGTTGCAATTTGCTTCTTATTTTCGATATTCATGGTATCCCGGTCACCCTATAAAAGGTCTTCCCTCATCTCAACTTTCGTCTGTCCCTTTAATTTCTCGACGTAATCTAAAATAGCCTGTTGCTGCTTAAGCATAAGCTGATTCTTTATAATGTCGCTCTTAATCTCCTCAAAGGGGATCGGGGCGCCGCCTTTTTTTTCTTCAACCTTCACAATATAAAATCCTTGCGGGCCCTTAAACACGCCGCTTATTTCGCCGGCGTTCAACGACGCGACCGCGTTCTGCATTTCAGGGAATGGCGCCTTCGCAATAAAACCCAGATCTCCACCCTGAGCCGCATTATCTCCGATCGAATTTTGCTTGGCGATTTCCTTAAAATCTGCACCTTGCAAAAGCTGGGTCGATAATTCATTCGCCTTTAATTGGGAATCGACTATTATGGAACGAAGATGCCACTGCGCGGGTTCGACCAAAACGGCCTTTTGGGCCTCGTAAAATGCGCTGGCCTCTTCATCGGAAACCTTAATGTCCCTAACAAGATTTTTTACGATCTCCTGGACGATCAACGTCCGCCGGAATTCTTCGACCGCCGCTTCTATATCCTTCTGGTTTGCCATTCCAGCCTTCTCCGCCTCTGACACCAAAAGCTGTTGACGCACAAGAGTTTCCAGAACAAGTTTCTTGGCATCCATAGTAGTTGTATCAAAATCCGGGACCGCCTCTTTCAGGGCGTTTAATCGCTCATTGAATTCTTCAACGGTGATCGTCCAGCTGCCGACACGAGCCAGGACATTAGCCGCAGGCGCCTTTTGTTCTGACTGCTTGGAATCAACTGCGATGGGGGCGGGAGGCGTGGCGGGAACAGATATTTGTTCCTGCGTGGCAGGCTTGCCATTGCCCGATCCCTGAAAATATTCTTTGGCACTATTAATCAAATCACAACGAACGCTGACAAGGGCAACAAAAAGACATAAAATACTAAACCGTAATCGTTTGCAGGGCAATATAGTCACTGGTTTCTCCGATCGATTTTATATTTTTAAATGTTATTAATAAAATATAATATTAAGTATAGTTCCCGATGCGCAAAAAAACAAGTAATTTAAAAAAATTTTTGCGCCAACCCGTCACCGTGCGGCTATTTTACCTGCAAAAAATTCTGAACGATTTCTTTCTCGGATAAAAGCTCTTTGTGGGTAATGTCGATTTTTTCCTGCGCAAAGACATTGTGTTTTAGCCCCGTCACAATTTCCCAGTCCATGCCGTCGGAACGCACTGGATACCCGAAGACCAGCCCTTCTTCAACGCCGTAACTTCCATCCGACACAACGGCCGCTGAGAAAAATTCCCCCGGAGGCGTGGGCGCTGTGAGATGTTTGACCGTATCGACGACCGCGTTAGCCGCCGACCCCGCAGAAGAAAGCCCGCGCGCTTTAATGACCTCCGCGCCGCGCTTCTGGACCGTCTCGATAAATGTCGTCTGCAGCCACTGCTCGTCAGAAATGCGTTGCGCAACTGGTTTGCCGGCAATGGTCGTGTGATAAAAATCAGGGAATTGGGTGGCGGAATGATTTCCCCATATGGCTACATTTTTTACCTCTTCGGTCTTTGCGCCCGCCTTTTTGGCCAACTGGGCGCAGGCCCTGTTCTGGTCCAGCATGGTCATCGCAAAAAAATTCCGCGGCGAAATATTCGGCGCCGCGGCTTTGGCAATATAGGCATTGGTATTGCACGGATTGCCGACGACGAGGACCTTGCAGGCCGGCTTCGCGTGATCGGAAAGGGCCTTGCCCTGCACCGTAAAAATACCGCCATTGATCTTTAAAAGGTCCCCGCGTTCCATCCCGGCCTTGCGTGGAACGCTGCCAACCAAGAGGGCCCAATCGGCGTCTTTAAACGCCGTCTCCGGGGACGCTGTTTGCACGACGGAATCCAGCAAAGGGAAAGCACAATCCTCCAATTCCATACAGATACCTTTTAGGGAAGGAAGAGCCGCTTCGAGCTCCAATAGACTTAAATTTATACGCGTTTGCGGACCGAAGACTTCTCCCGAAGCGATGCGAAACAACAAGGTATACCCGATCTGCCCCGCGGCCCCGGTGACCGCGACCTTGATTTTCTTAGTAATCATTGCAATATTCTTCCAGCCATATTAAGCATGGAATTGATGTTCGTATTATAAGTCGCGTTAAGCGCGTTCTGAAAAATCCCGTTATTGCTGAGAAAAACCAGAACGGCCACAAGCACTCCGGCAACGATAAGAATATATTCGACCGTGCTTTGCCCCTCGCGGTTTCCGGGTTCATTGTAACTAAGCATAGTACGTCACCTTTCGTTTTACCTCAGTGCCGGCAATTTTTGCCTGACAACTGTTATATCATTTAAACGCAGCTGTCCGCAAATCATTTCTTCTTTATTTCCCGATGCCGCGGCAAGGACCTCTCCCCATGGACCGATGATCATGCTGTGTCCGTAATGACGCACTCCTTTCCCGCTTTTGCCGACCTGGTTCGGGGCGAGCACATAACAACGATTTTCGATCGCGCGTGCCCGCAAAAGCACTTCCCAATGAGCCTTTCCCGTTTCATCTATAAATGCCGATGGGACACACACCGCATGAACCCCCAGGCGGGCATATTTGCGGTACATCTCCGGGAAGCGCAGATCATAACAAATCGAAAATCCTATCTTAAATTCTTCGGCGCGGGCCGTAACCATCCGGCGCCCCGCCATAAAACAATCCGCCTCCCGGATGAGCATATCGCCAAGGACCGCTTCAAATAAATGGATCTTCCGATATTTAGCCCTTATCGTTCCGCGGTCATCGATAAATACGGAAGTATTATACACTTTGTCTGTTCCTGCCGTCTTTTCATAAATCGACCCTGCCAGGATAAAAACCTTATGCTTTTTGGCCAGCTCCATCAAGGGTATCAGCGATGCCCCGGGGATGGCCTCCGCAATGGCTCGCACATCCGCGCCGGAACGGATGCGGCCACGGAAAATAAAAACTTCCGGCAACACGATCAATCGCGCGCGCCGGTCGATCGCCCTGCGGATAAAATCAACGGCTTTTTTAAGATTGCACGATCTGTCGGCTGTCGCGCTCATCTGGATAACGGCTACTTTCATCCTTCGACACACTCCTCATAAAAGCGCAAGAAAGCTTTTCATGATTCCATAACCGCGTTCGGGAACGCGCCCTGGCGCAAAAATCGTTCAACTGCCTCGGCGCTCAACCGCGCCTTTTCCTCCAGCGCCTCTTGCGTGTTAAACGCATTATGCGGCGTGAACACAACGTTGCTTTTATCTTTGAGTTTCCGTATCCTCCGGACGCTGGAATTCGCGCGCCGCGCCCGCAAAAAATCCGCGAGCAGATATTCCCCGTCAAAAACATCCAAACCTATCCCTCCCAGGGCATCTTCGGATAAAAGCCGCGCCAGATCCTCCGTTGGAGATACTTCGCCGCGGCCAACGTTGACAAAAATCGTTCCCCTCTTAACTCGCCGCAACATATTATAATTGAGCATCCCTTTTGTTTTGGCCGTGAGCGGGCACGCGCAAAGAACAACGTCCGCCCAAGATAATCCCTTTGCCAGCGGAACATAGTCAAACCCCTTAAGGCCGTGCCGCGGATCCACGCCTTTGACCGTCATCCCCAGCCCTCTGCAAATCGTTACGATCTCCGTGCCGATGCGCCCAATGCCGATGACCAGCGCGCGCCGCCCGCGGCACCCGGCCCCGGTCAGTCCGTCGCGGGAGAACGCGCCGAAACAATCCATCTGTTTTTTGAGTTTGCGCAAAAGAACCATCATCATAAGCACGGCCTGCTCGGCCACGGCCCGCGAACAGTATTCCCGAATATATCCGCACGGGATGTCCCTGCCTGACGCCCGGCGATAAGAAACAAGATGGTCGTAGCCCTGGCTTCTGGTGAATATTCCCGCAAGGTGCGAAGCCCACCGCAACGGAACGCGCGATTGTGTCCTGATGCTGATAAGTTTCGCAGGCGGGAACACTTCAACGCACTCCTGAATAGTTTTAGAAATAAAGCGCGCGCGAATGCTTGGCGACAAAAATTTCTTAAGCGCCTTTTTTTCTTCTGCAAACACTTCATAAAAAACAGCATCGATCATGCCATTTTTACAAAGATACTTTATTTTCTTCATGCGGAATAATCGTGAGGGGGAATTACGCCAAAATAAAGTGACCCCAGCGGGATTTGAACCCGTGCATGCCCCGCCGGCGAGTTCTGCCGGGCAATGAATATTGGTGACCCTGACGGGATTTGAACCCGTGCTGCAAGCTTGAAAAGCTTGTGTCCTGACCAGGCTAGACGACAGGGTCAAATTTTTACGAAGTAAAAATTGGATCCTGAACCCGCGAAGCGGGTGAAGGATCTATATTTAAGAATGGCTTATTCGTCTTCTTTGGCGACCACGATGGCCACCGAGCTGACCTCATCGCCTTTCTCAAGGCTGATAAGCCGCACGCCGACCGCGCTTCGGCCGGTTTCCCGGACATCTTTGGGGGAGCAGCGAACGATCATGCCCTGCTTGGTTACCGTCATGATCTCATCATCGGGCATAACCGCCAAAACACCGACCACCGGGCCATTTTTATCGGTGACTTTCATATTAATGATCCCCTTGCCGCCGCGGGATTGAATACGATATTCTTCAAAATCAGAACGCTTGGTAAACCCATATCCGCTCACGGTCAATAAGGTGCTGCCTGTTTTGCTAATATCCGAAGGAAAAACAACCATGCTAACGACGTGGTCACCTTTTTCAAGGCTGATGCCGCGCACGCCCTTCGCGCCGCGGCCCATATCGCGGATCTGTTTTTCGGCGAAACGAAGCGCTTTGCCGTTTCTCGTTGCCAGCAAGACTTCACTTTTGCCGTTACTGAGCCCAACGCCGATCAGGCGATCACCTTTTTCCAAACCAATGCCGATAATTCCGCCCTTGCGGGGGTTGTTATAAGCTGACAGTGAGGTTTTTTTCACGTTGCCCTGGGCGGTCGCGAAAATTAAATACTGGTCGGGATTAAATTCTTTCACGGCCACGATGGCGCTGATCTTTTCATCCTTGCTAAACGTCAAAAGATTGACGATATTTTTCCCCTTGGCCATGCGCGTGGCGACCGGAATTTCATACACCTTTAACCAGCGCACCATGCCTTGATCTGAAAAAATCAGCAGATAATCCTTGGTGGAGGCGACAAACAGGTCCTGGACAAAATCCTCTTCCCGGGTGGTCATGGCCGCGACGCCTTTGCCGCCGCGCTTTTGTTTGCGATAAGCGGAAACGGCCAGCCGCTTGATATACCCGTCGTTGCTGATGGTGATTGCCATGCTTTCTTCGGCGATGAGGTCTTCGACCTCGATCTCCTCTGCCTTGCCGGTAATTTCGGTGCGGCGTTCGTCGGCATATTTTTTCTTGATCTCGGTCAGTTCATCTTTAATGATCCCTTCGATTTTCTTCGCGGAGGCCAGGATCGCGCGGTAATTCTCGATATCTTTAAGAAGCTCCTGATATTCGGCTTCAATCTTGTCGCGTTCCAGAGCGGTCAAGCGCTGCAGCTGCATTTCCAGAATAGCCTGGGACTGCATGTCGGAGAGTTCAAATTTTTTCATCAACGCGGCTTTGGCCTCGGGCGTACTTTTGGATTCACGGATCGTCTGGATAATCTGATTGATAGATTTAATGGCGATGCGCAGCCCCTCCAGGATGTGCGCCCGCTTAAGCGCGCGGTCCAGATCAAATTGCGTCCGACGGCGGATGATGATGCGCCGGTGATCAATAAAATACACCATCAACTGCTTAAGGTTATGGACGCGCGGTGTCCCGCCAGCCAGCGCCAGATTAATAATGCCAAAAGTCGTTTCGAGCTGAGTGTGTTTGTAAAGATAATTTAAGACGATCTGCGGCTCAACGTCGCGGCGCAATTCCAGGACAACACGGATCCCGTCCTTGTCAGACTCATCGCGAATATCAGTAATGCCCTCGACCTTTTTCTCCTGGACCAGCTCGGCCATGGCGCTGATGAGGTTAGATTTATTGACCTGGTAGGGGATTTCCGTAATGATAATACTGTCTTTATTTGCCTTTTGCCTCTCGATGCTGACCCTTGCCCTCACCGTTATTTTACCGCGGCCCGTCGTATACGCATCCTTGATGCCTTCCCGTCCGCAGATAATGCCTCCCGTCGGGAAATCCGGCCCCTTAACGATCTTGTTGAGCTCCGGGATCGTGGTGTCCGGCTCATCCACCAACAGCGCGATGGCATCCACGATCTCCCCCAGATTGTGTGGAGGCATATTGGTCGCCATGCCGACGGCGATCCCGCTGGAGCCATTGACCAGAAGATTGGGTAAGGCCGATGGCAAAAGGACGGGTTCCTGCAGTGTCGCGTCGAAGTTGGGCGCGTAATCTACGGTTTCCTTGTCGATATCGGTCAATATCTGCTCGGTGATGGCCGCCATCCTTGCCTCGGTGTAACGCATGGCCGCCGCCGCATCCCCGTCCACTGACCCAAAATTGCCCTGTCCGTCAACCAAAGGATAACGTAACGAAAAATGCTGCACCATGCGCACCAGCGTATCATACACGGCCACGTCGCCATGCGGATGGTATTTACCTAAAACCTCGCCGACGATACGCGCGCACTTTTTGTAAGGCTTATTGTGCTCGAGCGAAAGTTCTTTCATCGCGTACAAAACGCGCCGGTGCACGGGCTTTAAACCATCACGCACATCCGGCAGCGCGCGCCCGACGATAACGCTCATCGAGTAGGAAAGATAAGAATTCTTCATTTCCTCTTCGATATATACCGGGATGATCTTTTCTGTTGTTCCGCCTGATCGTTCCATAAAAGTCCGTCCGTCTAAATATCCAGATTTCTTACCTGATGGGCGTTGGTTTCGATAAAGACCCTCCGGGGTTCGACCTCATCACCCATCAACATTTCAAAGGTCTTATTAACTTCCACCGCGTCTTCCAGCGCGACCTTTAAAATCGTGCGCCGGGAAGGATCCATGGTGGTTTCCCAAAGTTGCTGCGGATTCATTTCACCCAGCCCTTTATACCGCTGGACATGCATACCTTTGTGGGCCTGCTTGCGCACAACCTCCAAAACTTCCCGCAAGGAAAAGACCTCGTTTTTGCCCTGCTCATCCTCAAGGATAAAAAGCGGCTTATTCGACGCGTCCTTTTTCGTGCTCGCCGCCTTTTTCACCTTCTTTTGTCCCGCGACTTCATAACTTTCCTCGATCTCGGGAGAGATATAATCGGAAATGCCCAAGTCCAGTTTATTAAGCGCCTTTTCAAGACGCTCCAAGTCCTCATGTTCAAATATTTCAATATACTGAGCCTCCTCATCCTTCCTGGTGAACTCGGCGACCTCTTTTTCGCTATAGGCAAAATGGGTTTCGCCTTCCACTTTTACCATATAAATAGGCATTTTTCTGGCCTTGATATCAATATTGTCCACGTATTTCTCAAAATCCACTCCACGTTTTATTAATATTTCAATTATTTTTTCCAGATCTGTCGTGGCCTGGATCATTTCTTTAAGCTGAGCGGCGCTGTATTGATTCTTGCTTTTAGCGCCTTTGACCGTAAGCCCCTCGATCCCCATTTCCAGGATCAACGCGCTCATTTCTTTATCCGTATCGATATATTCCTCACGCTTGCCGCGTTTTACTTTATAGAGCGGCGGCTGGGCAATGTAGACATACCCGTTCTCGACAAGCGGGCGCATCTGACGGTAAAGGAGCGTCAATAAGAGGGTCCGAATGTGTGACCCGTCCACGTCGGCATCGCACATAATGATGATTTTATGATAACGCAATTTCTCAACGTTAAATTCCTCGCCAACACCGGCGCCCAGCGCGGTGATGATCGTACGAATTTCTTCGTTGCTTAAAATTTTATCAAGGCGCGATTTCTCGACATTTAAGATCTTTCCCTTAAGCGGCAGGATCGCCTGGAACGTCCTGTCCCGCCCCTGTTTGGCTGACCCGCCGGCGGAATCACCCTCCACCAGATAAAGCTCACACAGCGCCGGATCTTTTTCAGAACAATCGGCCAATTTGCCCGGTAACCCGCCCATATCCAGGGCGCCCTTGCGCCGGGTCAGCTCACGCGCCTTACGGGCCGCCTCTCTGGCGCGGGAAGCGGTAATAACCTTGTCAATGATCTGATTGGCGACTGACGGATTTTCTTCAAAAAACGCGCCCAGCGCCTCCAGCGTAGCAGAAGCAACGAGCCCCTCCACTTCAGAATTGCCCAGCTTGGATTTGGTCTGGCCTTCAAATTGAGGATTTGGAACCTTGACGCTGATGACCGCCGTTAATCCTTCGCGCGTATCGTCGCCGGTAATCGCGATCTCGTTTTTCAACAAATTTTTTGTCTTGGCATACCCGTTGATCGCGCGCGTGAGCGCCGAACGAAATCCGCTTAAATGCGTGCCGCCTTCGGAGGTATGAATATTGTTGGCGTAAGCGAACATGTTTTCGGCGTATCCGTCGTCGTATTGCAGCGCGGTTTCGATCTGGACCCCTTCTCGTTCGCGCGTGAAATAAATGACTTTTTTATGCAGAACGTTTTTGGCCGCATTCAAATGTTCCACGAACGAAACGATCCCGCCTTTGAATTCAAAAATAGTTTCTTTCGGCTGCGTGCCACGCTTGTCGGCAAGCGAAATGACCAGGCCTTGATTTAAAAAGGCCAGCTCCCGCAGACGTTTGGCCAGTGTGTCATAAGAACAGGCAGTTATTTCCTTAAAAATCTGTTTGTCTGGCCTGAAGGTAACCTTGGTACCGGTCGTTTTGGTTTTGCCAATAACGATGAGCTTGGTTTTGGTGATGCCGCGCTCATAGCGCTGATGATGGATCTTCTCGTCGCGCTTGACCTCGACTTCCAGCCATTCGGAAAGAGCGTTGACGCAGCTAACTCCCACGCCGTGCAAACCACCAGATACCTTGTAACTGCTGTGATCAAATTTTCCGCCGGCGTGTAAGGTCGTAAGAACAACTTCCACCGCAGGTTTTTTTTCGGCCTTATGGATATCGACCGGAATGCCGCGGCCATTATCGGTGACGCTGATCGAATCGTTTTCATTAATAACAACATCAATGCGGTTGCAATACCCGCCCATGGCCTCGTCAATGGAGTTATCCACGACCTCATAGACCAAATGGTGCAACCCGCGCGCGCCGGTATCACCGATATACATCGCCGGACGCCGGCGTACCGCCTCGATCCCCTCCAAGACCTGGATGTTCGTCGCGTCATAATTATGCCCTGCGGCGGAGCCGTCTTTTGCTTTTTTCGAAACGTCGTCTTGCGCCGGCGCGGCTTTGCCTGTTTTTTTCTCTGCTTTAACTGGTGTCATTTTTGCTCGCTTACTTTAAACGTTATATCTTTGATCTCGGGTATTTTTTCCCGTATCTGCTTCAAAATCTTCGCTTTGCCCGTGCGCAGATGATACGCCCTCGCCGGGGAATCTACAAAAACCAGCAAATTGCCGTCACGCTGGCCACCCAACCTGGTATGTCTTAACTCTTGCTTTTCTAAAATATCCTGCCAAATCTGCTCAAGCGCCCCCTGCTCTCCGGCCTGCTGGTTTCTGGAAAGAACCATTTTCCCCACCACCTGGGGAATTATATCTTTTATACTATCCATACTCAAATTGCCAGAAATTTTTTTATTTTATTTTTATATCCGCATCGGCAATGCCAAATACAGATAATCCTGCAGGCGCATCACCGCGGGCTTGTCCGTTCCCAATATTTCCATGTGGACCTGCTCATCGCTAATATTTTTAAGAAAATCGATGAGGAGCTGGGGATTAAAGCCGACCATCATTTCCTCCCCGTCATATTCCACCGGAATAACCTCTCTGGATTCTCCCACATCCGGAGTGGATTTGGAAATAACCAGTTTATTGGCAAAAATCTCGAATTTAACGGCCTGAAAATCCGGCGTGGATAACAAATTTGCCCGTCGGATAGACGAAAGAACATCCTGCGTGTTCATTGTAATTCTATTTTTAGCCGGCTTAGGGATGACCTGATTGTAATTCGGGAATTCGCCTTCGATAATGCGCGTGGCGATTAACACGTCATTGATATCAAATAAAACCTGGTTGGCCCCAACGATCAAAGAAAGCGTCCCCTCATCCCGCAGGTTGCGGCTAATTTCCTGCACAGCCTTAATGGGAATAATCACGGCAACTTCCTTTTTAATGGCGGCCGGGAGTTTCTTTTCTATCTTTGCCAACCGTCTTCCGTCCGTTGCGACGATACGAATAACATTGTCGGAGATCTCGATCAAGATACCATTTAAAACATGCCGCGATTCCTCATAAGAAACGGCAAAAGAGGTTAATCGTAACATTTCCTTAAGGGTTGATTGATCGATTTGAATGGCTTCTTTATCCTTAAATTCCGGAAATTTTGGAAATTCATCTTTTGGAAGCCCCCCCAGCTTAAAACGGCACTGCCTCCCATCAATATCCACCTGATTATTCTTTTTCACGCTGATTGTGATATCCCCAGAAGGTAATTCACGAACGATGTCGCCAAATCGTTTCGCGGGAATAGTTATTGCGCCTTCTTCAATAATATCCACAGGTATTTCACAAGATATACCAATATCCAGATCGGTCGTATTGAGCCTAAGTGTGGTTCCTTTAACTTCCAAAAGAATATTGGTTAATATAGGAAGCGTTGATTTGCCGGAAACGATGTTTTGGACAATCTGAACGCCGGCTAATAAATTTTCCTGGGAAGTTTTAAAGATCATACGATTACGTCTCCTTGATTATTTAAATATTAAAATAGTATTCGTATTAACAGTGCCTGTGAATTTGTTTAATAAAAACAAAACTCATTATAACATCAAGATTTGCGGGAAAAAAATGTGTGTATAAAAATATGAACAACTATTCTTATCCTTGCAGATCTGTTAATAACTGGTCTACGATATTTTTTATTTCCCTGTCTACTAGTAAGCTTTGTTCGATTTTTTTGCAAGAATGTAACACGGTGGTGTGGTCTTTTCCTCCAAAAGCGTTGCCGATCTCGGGCAATGATTGCGCGGTCAATTGCCGCGCAAGATACATGGCGATCTGTCTGGGCAAAACAATATTTCTGGTTCTTTTTTTTGCCCTTAACTCTGAAGGCGGCACGCGGAAAAATTCCGCAACGGTTTTTTGTATCATCTCCACGCTAATGGCTCTGGCTGTTTCGCGCACCATATCTTTGAGAGTCATAACAGCTACATCCAGGGTGACTGGTTTTTCTTCTAACAGAGAATAGGCGGCCACGCGGATAAGCGCTCCCTCCAGTTCGCGGATATTGGTTTTGATCTGCGCGGCGATAAAATGAATAACGTCGTCGGGAACCTGAATGGCCTCGTTTTTTATTTTTTTTCGCAAGATCGCCACGCGTGTTTCATAATCCGGCGGCTGAATATCCGCAGCAAGCCCCCAGGCGAAGCGCGAACTTAAGCGCTCTTCAAGATTGGTAATTTCTTTCGGCGGTCGATCCGAAGTGATAATGATTTGTTTGCGGTTATCGTGCAGGGCGTTAAACGTGTGGAAAAATTCTTCCTGGGTGGATTCTTTGCCAGCGATGAATTGGACGTCATCGATCAAAAGAACATCAATCTCGCGGTATTTTTTGCGGAATTGGCTTGTTGAACGGTTACGGATCGCGTTGATCAATTCGTTGGTGAATTGTTCGGATGACATGTAGCAGTGTTTCAGGGCCGGATACAATTGGCGGATCTTGTGGGTAATGGCCTGGATGAGGTGTGTTTTCCCAAGCCCAACTCTTCCGTAGATAAATAAGGGGTTATACGCCTTCGCTGGCGATTCGGCGACGGCCAAACTCGCCGCACAGGCAAATCGATTGGACGGCCCGACGACAAAGTTATCAAAAGTAAAACGGGAGTTTAAGACGGATTGGACGCCTTCGGCGCGGGTAAAATTTTGCTCCAGCCTGGCAAGGCGGTTTTGGGTGTCGGCGTTAAGAATATTTGTGTTGACGGAAAATTCGACCGCAACCGGCTTTTGTGCGGCGGTATTCAAAATTTCCTGAATATCGTTTTGATAGTGATCGACGATCCATGCTTTAAAGAAATCGTCCGGGGCCTCGATGGTTAAAACCCCCGAGGCTTTTTCTTTAACTTGCATGGTGGAAAACCAGGTTTCGTAAGAGGCCCGTCCCACCCTCTCTTGAATTTGCGCTTGTGATTTTTCCCAAACAGAAATCAGGTTCGGCATTGTGAAATGAATAGCATTCGCAACATATTGATATATTTTAAGTTATGAACCATTTATGAAATTGTTAACAAGTTGTTCACAGCAGGACTTGCGGGCTGTGCTTAGAGGTTGTTTCCTCCCGCCGCCGGAGTGAGCTGGTTTTGCTTTGAAATCCGCAGGATAACATTATATGTTTTTTGTCCACATGCGCCGGATATAACACGCCGCGCGCGTCACAAGAAGCATGAGACGCAAAATGGCCTTTATTATATCAGAGAAAATTTTGATTTCAAATATTTTGTTCGTGGCCCCGGCCGCGGCGCCATAAAAATGGCTTTCCACCGACGAGATAGCGAAAAATCGCCAACATCTTTAACCATGCGGTGTTTTGGCTCTGCAGTACCTGGAAAACGCTTGACTAACAAAAGACCTATGTTATAATTGACAAATTATGAAAAAGCATTTGAAGACAACGTCAAATCTTCGCGGCAAAAGAACCCACGGATTTCGCAAAAGAATGAAAACCGCAGATGGCAGGGCAATTCTGCGGCGCCGTCGCGCAAAGGGGCGCAAAAAATTAAGCAAATAAAGCCTTGTTTTCACCTGACCGCATGCTTTTTCCGTCGGGAAAGCAGATCATTCCGCGTAAACGTAAAACCATGACGACCCGGATCCTTACGAAAATAATCAGAGGATATCAAAAATTCGGCGGGATGGTTTTCCCCCGGGCCTGCCGGTTTTACCCATCATGTTCCCATTATGCCATCGATGCCGTCGAGAAATATGGCGCGGTTACAGGCGGTATAAAGACAATCCTTCGTATCGCGCGTTGTTCGCCTCTCTCCCACGGAGGATATGATCCGCTAAAATAGTTTTGTGCCATGGAAAAACGATTTCTTCTTGCCACAGTAATATCAATACTAATATTAACCATTTGGACAGCCCTGTTTCGCCCGCTTCACACGGGCACAATTCAGCTTGGACTATCAGAACATATTGGTAATAAATCAGTTAAGCAAGAAATCCTCCCGCCTCCCAATGTTACGACCTCTTCCTCTGCTTCTGTTGGCAGCCCTAACGAAGCTAAAATTGAAACAATTGAAACTTCTAAATTTATAGTGGAATTTTCCAATATCGGCGGTACCATCCTCAGGGTATTTCTTAAGGAATACGATTTAGCTCTCCCTGTTCGAGGAATGGGTGGCGCACCGGAATATGACCATACAGAATTTGTTGTAGAAAAAATGGGCGTCCGGGATATTATTTATCGCCACGAAACGTCGGATCTGTTGGTTCGGCAACGTTATATGGTTTCGGAAGATGACTATACAATTGAAGCACAAACAACTATACAAAACAAGACTAATATGTCCAAACTGGTTGTTTTGGAAAATCAGGGCGCCGTGTTAGATATGTCCAGTCTTGATGAGAAAAGCAGTGAAATCGTCCGCGATCGCGCTTTGTTCGAATACGTGATCTCTTCTTCCAGCGGCATTGAACGGAAGAACAATGCATTTAAATTCAATGCAAAAGAGCGAAAAAATGTTTTAGGGCGCGTCCTTTGGGCCGCATTCCGGAGCCGATATTTTTGCGCGATTACAAAACCGCTGTATGATACGGATGCTTATACAATAAATCCATTGAATGATAATGAGTTACAGCTAAATATTCGTGCCGTGGCAGTTGATCTTGCCCCCTGCGCCAGTGCTACATTTGCCTCTCTCGTTTTTGTTGGTCCTGAAAAAACGGACTTATTGGTGCAACATAAATCAGGCTTTGAGGAGATCAAGCGCTATTATCGTTTTGCATTGTTTGATGCTATTGCCAAAATCATCGATAGTATTTTACATGCCCTACATAAGGTTCTGCCTAATTGGGGCGTGTGTATTATTTTGATTAGTATGCTTATTTATGGGGCGATGTATCCATTGACCCTGCGTAGCATGCTTTCAATGCGCAAGATGCAAGAATTACAGCCAAAGATTGCAGCGCTTCGAGAAAAATATCATGACAATCCGCAAAAAATGAATATCGAAGTGATGGAGCTGTATAAAAAGCATAAAATTAATCCTTTAGGCGGATGCCTGCCGATGTTATTGCAAATGCCTGTTTTTATAGGACTTTATCAGGTTTTGTGGCGATCGGTTTCTTTTAAGGGGGCGCATTTTCTATGGATCAAGGATCTCGCAGGGCCCGATCGGCTGGCTGTTTTGCCTTTTTTTCTACCGTTTATTGGGAACGAAATTAACTTACTGCCAATTTTGATGATTCTCGTTATGGCTGTTCAACAAAAATTGACTGCGAAGAATATGGGGACGATGGATCAGGATCAAATGACTCAACAGAAAATGATGGCTGTAATTATGCCGTTTTTTATGGGGGCCATTTTTTATCATTTTGCCAGCGGGTTGACTTTATATTTTACCCTATTTTATTCTTTTTCAACAATTGCTCAGTGGAAAATGTCTACAATTTATAAGGCGGCCTAATGGATGTGAACAAGGATAAGAAAATGAAGAACTCCCCAAAAAGCTTTGAAGTGGAGGGGGGCACCGTAGAGGAAGCGATTAAAAAGGCTGCCGAAATTTTCAATGTTTCACGCGACGAGATTTCTGTGAAAGTGGTATGCGAGGAGAAGCGCGGACTATTTGGCATGGAAGGTGAAAAACCTGCAAAAATTCGGGTTTCTTTGAAGGCCAAGAAAAAATGAAATAACTCTTGACCTACTGAGTTTTTAATGGAAAATAAGAATAAAGTATTGGTTTCAAAAACAAGCTATGTTTCACGTGAAACATAGCGACAATTCTAGGTCGCCATGGGGAAAACTATATCAATTTGTAATCAGAAAGGTGGAACAGGGAAAACCACCACCACCGTTAATCTTTCGGCTGCCATTGCTGAGCTGGGTAAGCGCGTGCTTATCGTTGATGCAGATCCCCAAGGAAATGCGACCAGCGGTGTCGGGGTAAATAAAAATGAGCTGAAAAAATCAGTTTATGATTTGATTTTAAACAAGGCGGTAGTTTCAGAAGTTCTCATCCCAAACGTTTATCCATTGCTTGATATAATTCCTTGCAATATTCATCTGACGGGGGCGGAAATTGAGCTTGTTGGGATTTTGTCAAGGGAAACACGCTTAAAAAAAGCTATTAATCCAATTCTGAATAATTACGACTATATATTCATCGATTCCCCACCGTCGTTAGGCCTTCTTACTCTAAACTCTTTAGTTGCAAGCGATTCCATCATTATCCCTATTCAATGTGAGTTTTATGCCTTGGAGGGGGTTTCCCAGCTTATGCATACTCTTGGCCTGATACGTGAGGGACTCAATTCCAGTTTGGACATAGAAGGCGTTTTGCTTACCATGGCGGACTATAGGACAAATTTAACCACAGAAGTCATCAATGAAATTAAGGAATATTTTAAAGATAAAGTTTATAACGCAATTATACCCCGCAACATTCGGCTAAGCGAGGCGCCAAGTCACGGAAAGCCGATCACGGTTTATGATGGAACATCAATTGGAGCCAAAAAATACCGTGAATTGGCCGCAGAGGTCATCGGCGCCAGCCATAAATCTCATAATATATTGAATATAAAAGAGTTAGGAGAAGCTGATGCTGGCGAGAAAATGGCCCCATAGCCGCTTGCCTAGATGTTCAATTATTGAACATTGCAGGTCATTTCCTTCAAAAACGGGAATGAGGAAAAATGACAGGAGGATCCATGGAAAATAGAGCTTTAGGCAAAGGACTGTCGGCGCTTATTCCAGATAAGGTCAGTAAAGCAGAGGGTGAGGTCACTTTTCTGAAAACAGAATTGATTCAGGACAATCCGTTTCAGCCGCGCACCCATTACGATGAAAGCAAGCTGGCGGAATTAAAGGCGTCCATCAAAGAAAAGGGTATTTTGGTGCCTATTCTGGTTCGTCTGAAAGACGGCAGGCATGAAGTGGTTGCCGGCGAGCGACGCTTAAAGGCGGCGCGCAGTTTAAATGTGCCCGAAGTTCCGGCGATCATCCGGGAAGTCTCCGACCAGGAGGCTTTAGTTTTGGCGCTGGTGGAGAATATCCAGCGCGAAGAACTCAATCCGATCGAAGAGGCCGCGGCCTATAAAAAACTTATCGAAGAATTTCGTTATACGCAGGATATGGTGGCCGGGTCGGTGGGTAAAGACCGTTCGACCATAACCAATTTGTTGCGCCTGCTGAAATTGCCCGCAGAAATTCAGCAGAGCGTTTACGACAACGGACTGTCTGTTGGGCACGCCAGGGCCCTTTTGAGCGTTGAATCCCCCGGCGAACAAAAAAGATTGTTCGACCTGGCTATCAAAAAAGGGTTATCCGTTCGTGAGCTCGAGGAACTTGTTCGCACGGGGGGGAAGGATAACGCTCGACGGGCGAAGACTCAAAAAACGAGGGATCATGAAGTGGCAGCGCTTGAGGAACAGTTGCAGAACACGCTGGGAACAAAAGTTTCCATCCAGGCCCGGAAGAAAAAAGGAAAGATCGTCATCGAATATTATTCCCTGGACGACCTGGACCGCATTATCGCCAAGATCAAGTCATGAGCGAGCCCGCCCTTGTTATTATAAAACCCGACGGTATCAGCAAACAGCTGGTGGGGAGCATTTTGACAAAATTCGGCCATACTGGACTGGAGATGATCGGTATTCATATTACGAAAACTTCACGCGCTATCGCCAAGGAACACTATAAGCATCTTGGCGATAAACCATTTTTTGATCAGATCGTTTCTTATTTGGCCGGCGAATATCATCTTATCCATAAGTTGATCGCCGTTGTTTATTATGGCCGCGACGCTATAAAGAAATGTCGGCTTGTTGCCGGAGCGACCAATCCTGAAGAGGCAACGCCCCAGAGTGTTCGCGGGGCCTATGGGCGCATCAGGACCGACGGGCTTTATGAGAACGTTGTCCATGTTTCCTCAACTCCGGAAGAAGCGGAGCGCGAGATTAAACTTTGGTTCGAACCCGACGACCTTACCAGGGAATTTTATCCAACCAGAATAACAATAATTCACGAGCAAAAAAAGAAGGTGTGGGCATGATCAGGGGTATGACAGGATTTGGCGGCGTGCAGTTGCAGTGGAAGAAGGTCAAGCTGGTCGTTGAGGCCAAAAGCCTTAATCACCGGTATTTTGATATTGCGTTCTACCTGCCCGGCGGATTTGGTTCGCTGGAAAGCAAGATCCAGCAGATCGCCCAGAAGCATATCGAGCGCGGGCGCGTGACGGTTTCGGTCAAGGTCACGCAAAAGCCGTCCCAGGATATCGTTCTAAACAAAGAAGTGATCCAAAAATATCTGCGTTACGTCAAGGATCTTGCGCGAGAGTTTCATTTGGAAAACGATTTGCGCCTTTCCGACGTGATCAGGCTGCCCGGCGCGGTGGAAACAAGGGAATCTTTCCTGGACCCGGAGGCCGTATGGCCGGCGCTGGAGAAAAGCCTTCAGCGGGCGTTTCAAGGGCTTGACCAGATGCGTCAGCGCGAGGGGCGCAGTCTGGCATCTGACATTGGCGATAAACTTAAACAAATGATTCAGCAGATGAAAAAGATCAAAACGCGTTCGAAGGTCGTGCTCCAGGCAAAGCGCAAGGAATTGACTGTCGAAGAATTCGGGGCGTTCCAAAAGGGGTGTGATGTTAATGAAGAGATGTCCAGGCTGGAGCACTATATCCAGGAGGCGCGCGCGCTTTTAAAAAGTGGAGCCTCAGCCGGGAAAAAAATTGATTTTATTGCCCAGGAAATGCAGCGGGAAACGAACACCATTGGCTCCAAGCTGCAGGACAAGATCGTTGTTGGCGCGGTAGTTGCCTTGAAAAGCAAGATCGAAAAAATTCGCGAGCAGGGGCAGAACATCGAATAACCGTCTCCGGGCGGCAAGACATTTCAATGCCAAGCCCCAAACAGGGAGTCATATTCCTGTTTGTGATTTGGTATTTATTTTCTCAGGGACGCGCAGGGTATGAGCAGAGGCAAGATCATTATTCTCTCCGGCCCGTCGGGCGCTGGTAAAACAACGCTTTATAAAAAATTGCTGGCCAGCCGCAGACTGCGCGGCAAGCTTGTTAAGACTATTTCGATTACGACGCGGCCCATGCGTCCCTGCGAGCGCAACGGACGCGATTATTTTTTTGTCAGCCGGAAGATGTTCATGCATAAAAAAACGGCCGGACATTTTCTGGAGTCGGAGAAAGTATTCGGCAATTATTACGGCACGCCTCAAAAACAGGCAAGAGATTTCCTGGCAGCGGGTAAACATGTTCTGTTGTGCATCGATGTCAAGGGCGCCAGGACGGTCTGCCGGAAATTCCCACGGGCCGTTAAAATTTTTATCAAGACTTCGTCGCTCGCAATATTAAAGAAGCGTCTTCGTAAAAGAGGATCTGAGGCCGGGTCGGTCATGGATGTGCGCCTGGAAACCGCCCGCAGGGAATTGAGAGAGGCCAAACATTACGATTACGTTGTTGTGAATGACAATTTGCATAAAGCCGCACGAAAACTTTATAAGATTGTTTGTTCCAAGATTCAGGCCAAGCCCGAATCTTGGAACAAAATTCAGCCCAAGCCGTAAGTCAAGGCCAGTTATCGGGTTGGAGCAGAAGGACGGGGCGATAATTTTTTTGACAACGCCGACCGCATGTGCTATATATACCTATTCTTAATTTTTTTAAAATCGGCATATTTTGTCACATCATAACGTAAGAGGAGGATGGGGTTATGAAGCAGATATCTATTGAAGAGTTGTTGCCGCATTCGGGTGGCAGTGTGTATCGACTTGTCCGCATGGCCGCCAACCGTGCCACAGAACTTGCGGATGGTAAACCCTTCCTGATTTCAAAACCTGCTTCAGATAAATTCACGACCATTGCCTTGGAGGAAATTACCCAAGGGAAGATTGAAGCAAAACAGGTTGCCGATAAGCGCTCCGGGAGAAAAAAGGCGGCGCTTAATTGAGGGGCCGGTGTGTTTTTCGACATTTGGTCCCTCATCCTGACGAGCGAAGCGAGGAAGGATCCCACGAGATCCTTCAGCCCCTTCGGGCTTCAGGATGACCAGTCGAGAATAATGAAAAGAAACACTCCGACTGGTCAATTAAATCGGCACACACCGCCTGACGCAAGAATCGGAAAGCGAGCTTAAAAAGTGGTCAAGCCAAAAAGAATCATTTTGGGTGTGACGGGCAGCATCGCTGCTTATAAATCCGTTGACATTCTCCGTCGATTATTTGAGAAGGGATTTAGAGTTTCGGTCGTCATGACCAAAGAGGCCGAACACTTTATAACCCCGATGACGTTATCCGCCCTGGCGGGTGAACAGGTCTACCGCGAGATGTTTGAACATAATGATGATTCATGGCAAATGCCACACATCCGTCTGGCAGAAGAGGCGGATGTTTTGCTCGTTGCCCCGGCCACGGCCGCGATGATCGGAAAACTTGCTTACGGTATCGCCGATAATTTATTAACGTGTATTGCCCTGGCGACCAAGGCGAAACTCTTGATCGCGCCGGCGATGAACACGGAAATGTATCAGAACAGGATCGTCCAGGAGAATTGCGCGAGATTAAAAACGTTTGGAGTTCATTTTATTGACCCGGTTAAAGGGAGGCTGGCTTGCGGCACGATCGGAGAAGGACACATCGCTGACGCAGACACGATCGTTGACGCGGTCGTGCGTGCCGTGAAGTAACGGAAATACGACATAGCGGCGGCATAGCCAAGTGGTAAGGCAGCGGTCTGTCCCGCGCCTCCATTAGCTTGTTATTTAGCTGGCTCGGGTTTCTTCGCGAGAGATCCTGAGCCGCTTTTGAAAAGTGAATGGCGTGGTAGCCAAGTGGTAAGGCAGTGGTCTGCAAAACCACTATTCAGCGGTTCGATTCCGCTCCACGCCTTAAATCTAATAAAGCGCATAGCGGCGAAGGACAAAACCGCTATTCAGCGGTTCGATTCCGATTGCCGCCTTAACCAAGATTTTAAAAGCGGGGGACAAAACTCCTATACGTCGGCTGCCGATAGGCAGGATTCCGGCTCGCGCCTTAAAGTTTCATAATGAAAATACGGGATGGCGAATAAACGAAAAATTCTTAATATTCAGGATGCGACTTTGTGGTATTTGATAGGATTAATCACGGCAGACGGTTGTCTGAGCCTTGATGGAAGGTATGTTGATATTACGGCGAAAGATTATTGTTTTTTGCAAGGGCTTAAAGAAAAGGTCGGTTTCAAGAACAAAATCGGCATAAAGAATCAAGGTAAATCCAACGAGGCCTACCATATCCAACTTAGCAATAAGAATTTATATGAATTTTTAGTCTCCATCGGATTGACGCCAACAAAGTCATTAATCCAAAAAGACATCAATGTCCCCGATCGATATTTTATTGATTTCTGCAGGGGAGTTATCGATGGCGATGGAAGCATTAGAAAGTGGATTCATCCATCAAATAAGGCGGAACAGTGGATCTTGCGTATTTATTCTTCCGCGCGAGTATTTATCAAATGGTTGCAAAAAGAAATTCAGCGCCTTTTATTGGCCAAAGGACGCATCCATTGTAGCAAGCAAAAGAGCAAGGCAAACATTTATGTTTTAAAATATGGAAAGATTGCCGCGAAGAATATTTTGCAGAACTGTTATTACCAGAAAGCCTTGGCCATGGAACGAAAAGCGATGCTGGCAAAAGAATGTTGCTTGTCCGGATCCGGCTGGAAGAATTATAAAGCAGTTGTTTTAAAGTCGGGAATTAGCCGGGATGTCGGAACTGGTAGACGATCAGGACTTAAAATCCTGTGTCCTTAACGGACGTGAGGGTTCGAGTCCCTCTCCCGGCATGATATAGGAATTTTTAAAAGTAAATTTTGGACCCGTAGCTCAGTTGGTTAGAGCGTTTCCTTGACATGGAAAAGGTCACAAGTTCGAGTCTTGTCGGGTCCACCATATTTTTATGGAATATAAAACTGATTTAGACAAGTTACGACACAGCTGTTCCCATGTGATGGCGCAGGCGGTGCAGGAGCTTTGGCCCGACACCAAAGTCACCATAGGCCCCGCCATCGAAAACGGGTTTTATTATGATTTCGACCGCAAAGAATCTTTTACCGACGAGGATTTGGTCAAGATCGAAAAGGCGATGCGCCGGATCATCGAGCGCAAGCCAGAATTTTCGCAATATTCCATGCCCCGCCAGGAAGCCATTTCTTTTTTTAAGAAACGTGATGAACAATACAAGGTTGAATTAATTGAAGGGCTGCCGGATAAAGAAATGTCTTTTTTCAAAACCGGGGATGAATGGTTTGATCTTTGTAAAGGGCCGCACATTGAAAACGCCGGACAGATCAAGGCCTTTAAGCTTTTGAGCGTGGCGGGGAGTTACTGGCGCGGGGATGAGCACAATGCCCGCTTGCAGAGGATTTATGGGACTGCTTTTTTTACGCGGAAAGAACTTGATGAATTTTTAAAGAATTTAGAGGAGGCAGAAAAGCGGGACCATCGCAAGCTCGGTGTCCAGCTGGAACTTTTTAATTTTTACCATGAAACCGCCGGCGCCGGGCTGGTATTTTATCATCCCGCAGGGGCGATGCTGCGCAAAACGATCGAAGATTACGTCCGGGAACAGCACCTTAAGCGCGGTTATGAATTCGTGATGACGCCCCATATTTTAAAAAGCAAGCTTTGGGAGATCAGCGGTCATGCCGAACATTATCGCGAGCTGATGTATTTTTTTAAAGTTGACGACGAGGAATTTGCCGTCAAGCCCATGAATTGCCCGGGGCATATTTTGATCTATAATTCCAAGACCCGTTCCTATCGCGATTTACCGATAAGATTTTTTGAGCTGGGCACCGTTTATCGTCAGGAAAAGGCCGGCGTTTTACACGGACTTTTGCGCGTGCGCGGATTTACCCAGGATGACGCGCACATCTTCTGCCGTCCGGACCAAATTAAATTCGAGGTCATGGGGGTTATTGATTTTACTTACGACGTGATGCGGGATTTCGGGTTTAAGGATATCAATATTGAAGTAAGTACGCGGCCCGACGATTATATCGGTACGCTGGAAAATTGGGATACGGCTACCAGGGCCCTGGAAGATGCTTTGAAAGAAAAAAAGCTGCCATATGTGGTCAATGCGGGCGAAGGCGCTTTTTACGGCCCTAAAATTGATATCAAGCTTAAAGATGCCTTGGGGCGCGAATGGCAATGCGCGACGATCCAATGTGATTTTTCGCTGCCCGAGCGCTTCAGTTTGAAATACGTGAATGAACAAGGGACGGAAAGCCGTCCGATCATGATCCACCGCGCGATCCTGGGAAGCCTGGAGCGGTTTATCGGAACACTTGTCGAACATTACGGCGGAGCGTTTCCAGTGTGGCTGGCACCGACCCAGGTGGTGATCATTCCGATTCGTAGCGACCATGAAGAGTATGCGTTGCGCGTAAAAGATGGTTTACAAAAAGCCGGCGTACGGGTTATAATTGATTCGCGAAACGAAAGTTTGGGCAAACGCATTCGGGAAGGTACTGTCAAGAAGGTCCCGTATCTTCTGGTCGTGGGTGACAAAGAGGCGCAGGAAAATAAGGTCGCTGTCAGAAAATACGGCCAGGGCGACCAGGGCGCGCGTGAATTACAATTATTTATAGAACAGATCCAGGATGAAATCGTCTCCAAAAAATCTTAACAGGAGGTGTTGCCATTCAGAAATTTATCCGCATTAACGAACGCATAAAAGTCCCTGAGGTGCGCGTTATCGGGCCGAACTCCGAACAACTGGGGGTGTTGATGGTGCGCCGGGCCATTGAGCTCGCGCAGGAACACGGCCTGGACCTGGTTGAGGTCGCTCCGACGGCCACCCCCCCCGTGTGCCGTATCATTGATTACAGTAAATATAAATACGACCAGGAAAAGAAAGAACGGCGCGTCAAAAGAAATCAGCACGTGATGCATTTAAAACAGATCCGGCTCAAGCCCAACATCGGCGACGGGGATTATCAGATCAAGGTCAAGCAGGCCAGAACGTTTTTAGAGAAAAAGGACAAGGTCAAGATTAATATGTTTTTCCGTGGACGCGAGATGATGCATAAGGATCTCGGAGGAAAGATTTTGGCCCGCGTGATCGCCGACCTCGCCGGGTGCGGTCAGGCGGAAAGAAATCCGGTCATGGAAGGGCGCGTCATGAGCATTGTCATAAGCCCTAACGCAAGCAAGCCATAACGGCAGGTCAAGAAAGGAAACAAGATGCCTAAGTTAAAGACAAACAAATCGGTGGCCAAGAGGTTTCGGCTGACCAAGTCCGGCAAAATAAAAAAGCGAAGCGCCCGCCGGGGGCATCTTTTAGGGAAGAGGGTTCGCAAGGCAAAGAGAAAATTGCGTCAAAGCTCGTATGTCGCTGCTGTCGATGCAAAGAAGATAAGGAGGCTGTTGCCTTATGGCTAGGGTCAGACATGCGGTTTCAACACACAAAAGAAAAAAGCGCGTCTTAAAGCAGACCAAAGGTCAATTCGCGCAAAAAAGCACGCGTTACCGTCAGGCCAAGCGGTCTTTGATCAAGGGGTTGGCGTATGCCTTTCGTGACCGGAAGGTCAAAAAACGTCAATTCAGACAACTCTGGATCGTCCGTATCAATGCCGCCTGCCAGGAAGCGGGCATCACGTATAGCCGCTTTATGAAGGGCGTCAAGCAGGCCAAGATCGGCGTTGATCGCAAAATGATCGCGGAGCTGGCCGTTTCTTCGCCGGACGCTTTCCAAAAGCTCGTTGAGATGGCTAAAAAAGCCGCGTAATATAAGGATAGTGTTTTAATGGGTTGATGTGCAGGGGCACAAAATTTTGTGCCCCTGCTTGTAAGCCCCGCCATTCCAGGCGGGGCAACTTATTGTTGGCAAGACATGAAAATCATCATTGTTGGGGCAGGGAGGATAGGGACAAACCTGGCCAAATTGTTGGCGGAGGAAAGTAACGACGTTTATCTGATCGAGCGCAACGAAAAAATTGCCCAAAAAAATCTTGAAAAGATCGACGCACAGGTGATCATCGGCAATGGCGCGGATCCCGATGTGCTGCGCAGGGCGCATGTCCACGAGGCGGAACTGGTCTTGGCGGTTACGACTTCCGATGAAACTAACCTCGTTGTTTGCGCGCTGGCGGGCATGATGGGGGCCAAGCGCCGGATGGCGCGGGTGCGCAACATTTCGCTCGGAGACATGCTTGCGCAATCCACTTATAACAAGTTTTATATTGACGAGATCATTAATCCCGAGTTGGTTGCCGCCCAGGCCATCGCGAAGATCGTCGAGGCGCCCGGCTCCAGCGAAGTCGCGGATTTCGCCAATGGACGGATCTTGCTGCGGGCCTTCGATATCCCGGCCAGCTCACCGCTTTGCGGATTAAAACTTGCTGATGTCCGCGATGAGGATTTCCCGTGGCCGTTTCTTATCATTTCCATTATCCGCAACAATTCTGTTATTATCCCCAAGGGGGATACGACCATCAACGCCGAGGACCACATTTATGTGCTGCTCCCGGCACCGTCGCTGGGAGAATTCCTCACTTTTGTTAACCCCGAAGTAAAAGTCCCGCGCAAAGTGATCATTTATGGCGCCTCGATCACGGGCAAGCATGTGGCCATGTATTTGTCCAAACGGGTTCGCGAGATCGTTTTGGTTGAAGAGAACCTCGACGCGGCGAAAGAGATCGCCGGTGAATTTGAGTCTGTGCGAGTTATCAACGGCTCCGCCTCCGAGGCGGATATCCTGACCGAATGCGGCATTGAGGCCGCAGACGCCTTTATTGCCACCTCCGGCGACGATAATGCCAATCTGGTGAGTTCGGTCCTGGCTAAAAAGATGGGGGCCAAAAGCACCATCGTTACTTCGCAACAGCAGGACTTTATGTCCTTGATCGGTGTTCTGGATATCGACGCCAACATCAATCCTTATTTTCTGGCCGTGGAACGGATCTTGCGTTTGGCCCGCGGGCGGGGCGTGTACTCCGTCACGAAATTTTTTGAAGGAGACATGGAGGCCCTGGAGCTCATTCCTGAAGAAGGTTCCGCGGTGACAAAAACCATTCTTGGAAATATCAAGTTCCCCCAAGGTGCTATCGTCGGCGCGGTTTACGGAGACAAAAATGTTTTCCTGGCAAAGGGCGACACCCGGATCGAGGCAGGCAAGCGCGTCATCGTGTTCTGCCAAAAAGACGCGGTCAAGAAATTGCAGGCTCTTTTCACGCGCGGATAATCGGATATGCACAAACGATTTGTTATTAATATTATCTCCCGGGTTATTTTGCTTGCCTCTGTGTGTATGCTGGCCCCGCTGGGATGGGCCCTTCACGACGATCCCCGCAGCCTTGAAACAAAAGCATTCCTTGAAACGATAGGTTCAGGTTTTCTTGCCGCCAGTCTTTTCTTGTGGATTTTCCGGGTCCAGAAAGAATATGTTCGCAAGATCAGCGCCAAAGATTGTTTGGCTATCGTCGGGCTGTCCTGGGTGCTCCTTATGCTGTTCGGCGCTCTTCCTCTTTATCTGGCCGGGGTCGTCCCTCATTATACGGACGCTGTCTTTGAGATTACCAGCGGATTTACAACGACCGGCGCGTCAATATTTTCCAATGTAGAGGTGCTGCCGCGCGGGATCCTTTTTTGGCGCAGTTTTACGAATTGGCTGGGCGGGGCGGGCATTGTTGTTCTTTATATTGTGCTTTTACCCTCGCTTGGCATCCATGCATTTCAGTTGTATGAGGCGGAGACAGCGGGGCTCTCCACCGAACGCATCGCTCCCCAGATCAAAGAAACGGCAAGGAAACTTTTGGGCGTTTATCTTTTTCTTTCTTTGTGCGAAGCCGTCCTGCTGATGATCTGCGGCATGCCGCTGTTTGATTCTCTTTGTCATACATTCGCCACTTTGGCCACCGCGGGATTTTCAACGAAAAATGCGAGTATTGGCGCGTATGGAGCACCCATTCAATGGGTGGTCACGGTTTTTATGTTCCTGGGCGGGGTAAATTTTGTTCTCTTTTATCGGGCATTTAAGGGCAAATCGCTTAATTTTTTTAAAGATGAAGAATTCCGCACGTATTTTTTTATGATTACGATCCTGATCCTGTTCTTTGCAGGGGTCCTGTTTTTGTCCAGCGCCTCGATGTCGCCTTTGCGCGACGCCGCGTTCCAGGTTACGACAATCGCGACATCAACAGGATTCGTGACGGCCGATTTTGACCGTTGGCCGTCGGTGTTGAAATTTATTCTCATGCTTCTGATGTTTGTCGGCGCGTGCGGTGGTTCTACCGCCGGCGGCTTGAAGGTAATCCGGGCATTGTTATTAGTCAAGATCGTTGCCCGCAACACTCTTCAGGCCGTTTTCCCGAATGCCGTTTTACCCGTTAAATTCAACAGCAAAGCCCTGGAAGACAAGATGGTTTTGGGCGTTCTTTCTTTTTTCGCGCTGTATCTGTTGATGTTCTTCGCAGGGACGCTTATTTTGATCATGACGGACGGTACCGATATTGTGACCGCCATGACGGCGACGGTGACCTCCATGAGCAACTGCGGCCCGGGACTTGGCCAGGTAGGGCCGACCCAGAATTACGGGTGGATCTCGGTTCCCGGCAAATGGCTTTTGTCCTTTTTGATGTTGGCCGGACGCCTGGAGTTTTACGCGCTTTTGGTCCTTTTTGTTCCTTCCGCCTGGAAGAGATGAGCCGGCCATCGCGCTTTGCAAGTTTAATGATGGATGGTATAATAAATATCTATGAGCTGGAATTTTCAGGAGATCGAGGATACCGTCCAGCGGGAAGCCGGATGTATTTCGGACTTCCAGCGTCTGGATGCGTTCCGGGCCAAATATCTTGGACGTAAAGGATTGATCCAGGAGATTTACGCCTCTTTATCGGCCTTGCCGCACGATCAGCGGCCGGTTGTGGGCAAAAGCGCCAATGATCTGCGCAATAACATTTCCGTTATTATCGAGACCAAACAGAAAGAGATCAAAAGCCTGCAAGCCCAATCGCCCGCCGCGGAAATTGATATCACCATTCCAGGCGTTGCTTTTGCCGTCGGGCACCAACACATTTTGACGCAGACCGTCGATGAGATCTGCGGGATCTTTGAGGGGCTGGGTTTTGTCGTGCAGGAAGGCCCTGAGATCGAGACGGAATTCAATAATTTTACGGCTTTAAACATTCCCGTTGACCATCCTTCGCGCGACGCCTTCGACACGTTTTATCTCGAGCTTCCCGATCCCGGGCATCAGGGGCGCTATCAACTGTTGCGCAGCCACACGTCGTCCGCCCAAATACGGATCATGCAAAAAAATCAGCCGCCTTTGGCCGTGATCGTCCCCGGACGCGTGTACCGTCCCGACGCGGTGGACGCCAGCCACTCGTTTATGTTCCACCAGATCGAAGGGCTTTTGGTCAACGAGGACGTGAAGTTCTCCGAACTCAAAGGGCTTTTGACGGTGTTTTGCAAGCGGCTGTTTGGCGAAAAGATCAAGATGAGATTCCGCCCGCATTTTTTCCCTTTCACGGAACCATCCGCGGAAGTTGATATTTCCTGTTATATCTGCGACGGCAAAGGGTGTTCGGTCTGCCGGCGCAAAGGTTGGCTTGAGATCATGGGCTGCGGCATGGTGCATCCGAAAGTTTTTGCCGCGGCCGGATACCCGGAAGGAAAATATAAAGGATTAGCGTTCGGCCTCGGCGTGGAGCGGATCACCATGCTCAAATATGGCATTGAGGACATTCGGTTATTTTTTGAGAATGATATAAGATTCTTGGAGCAGTTTTAATTGGGTAAATTGTAAATGGTGAATAGTTAATGGTGATCAACAAAACGACAGCGATTATTAACTATTTACCATTAACCATTAACGGGTTTTATTATGAAATTCAGTCTTAACTGGCTTCGGGATTACGTGACCATCGGCGTTTCGCCGGAGAAGCTCGCCCACAAACTGACGATGGCGGGCCTGGAGGTGGAGAAGATTTCAAATGTCGACGGGGACGTCGTCTTTGAGCTGGAGATCACGCCGAACCGCCCGGACTGCCTGAACATGCTCGGCCTCGCCCGCGAGGTGTCCGCCATCCTGAACGTTTCACGAAAGACGCCGAAGCCCAGGCGCCTGCGGGCGCCTTCCCTGGCCGGCCTCGTCAGGATCCTGGATAAAAAAGGATGCCTGCGCTACAACGGGACGCTGATCCGTGATGTCCGCGTCGGCGAAACGCCCGCCTGGATCAAAAAGCGCATCACCGCTTTAGGAATGCGCTCGATCAATAATGTGGTGGATATTACCAATTTCTGCCTGATGGAAACCGGCCAGCCCTTACACGCTTTTGATTATGACAAGCTGGAGGGCGGCAAGATCTTCGTTCGCCGGGCGCAAGAAGGGGAAGCGGTGACCGCCATTGATGGTGTTGAACACGGACTCGACCCGGCTATCCTGGTGATCGCCGACGCGCGCCGTCCCGTGGCTATCGCCGGCGTCATGGGAGGCAAGGACACCGAGGTCACGGCGGCCACGAAAAATATTCTATTGGAAAGCGCGTATTTCGATCCTGTTCTGATCCGCCGCGCTTCGCGCGCGCTCGGAGTTTCCAGCGAGTCCTCGTATCGTTTCGAGAGAGGCGTAGATTACGAAACCGTTAAATCCGGCGTGGACCGGGCCATTGGGCTTATCCTGGATTCCGCTGGCGGCAACTTGGCTGGCCGCGCCGATGAAGAGACGGGGACTAGGGGAAGATTCAGGAGACAGGCTATTCCTGTGACAAAAGACGGTGTCAACGGTTTTCTCGGCGCGTCGCTGACAACGGCACGGTGTAAAAAGATCCTTCAGCGCCTGGACTGCGCCGTGGCCGCGGGCAAAAAAGATGTTTTAAAGGTCACGCCGCCCGCGTTCCGCAAGGACATCAAGGACGCGGTGGATGTCGTTGAGGAGATCGCGCGCGTTGTCGGCTACGATGAATTGCCGGCGAGCCTGCCGTCCGTCGCGATGACAAACGTGGTGCCGGCGGCCTCCCGAGAATTCCGGTCGGCAATCCGGGTGCCGCTGCTGGCCCAGGGAGCCAATGAGATTGTCACCTACGCGATGATCAGCGAAAAAGATCTGATCCAGACCAGGCAAGCGCATCTGCGCGGGGTGAAGATACAGAATCCGCTCGCCCGGGACCAGGGGTTGTTGCGTCCCTCGCTTTTGCCGAGCCTGCTGCCGGTGGCCGTGTTTAACATCAATCGCGGACAGAAGAATTTGAAGCTTTTCGAGATCGGGAAAATTTATGGCCCTCGGGGCGAACAGGAAACGCTCGGGATCATGATGACCGGCAGGTTCGACGAAGATTGGCGCAGGGCCAGCAAGTCCGAGGCGGATTTTTATGACATCAAGGGTGCCGCCGAGCAGACCATCGCGCGCGCGTGTCACCAGGAGATCCGTTTTGAGAACAGTTCCCAGCCGTTCTTAGAAAAAGGTCAGAGCGCTTGCGTTCTTGTGCAAGGCGTTGATGCCGGGTTTTTGGGAAAGATCGATGAAGATGTCCTGGTCAATTGGGGCATTAAACAAAAAAGCGTTTTCTTTGCACAGATCAATCTTGAGGAGCTTAGGCGTTTTTGTCCGCCCCGGCGATCCTACCGGAGCGTTTCGCAATATCCTACGATCGTGCGCGACGTCAGTCTGGCCGTGAAGACCTCCGTTTGGTTCCAGCAGGTGTGCGCGATGGCTTTTCGTATGGGAGGAGGGATCTTGAATTCCGTGAAATTCAGCGAGGAATACCGGGGGGAAAAGATCCCCGCCGGGCAACGCGGGATCGTTTTTTCGCTGCGCTATAAAGCCGCCGACCGGACGTTGCGCGAGGAGGAAGTCAACGAGGTTCATGAAAATATCCTTCGCGCTTTTGTTGCCGAACTAGGGGCCGTGCAGCGGTAGGATTCTTTTCGTGCCCTCGAATTATTTTCTTGCGAATTTTGTTCTGTGTTATAATGTGTTTGATTTCACACCCTGCGGTGCGCGTTAGAGAAAGTATTTTAAAACCAACACTGCTGAATAGGGACGCTTGACTTCTGAGCTGTCCGTGGACAGCTTCAGAGAGGCTCCCACTTGATTGAGATTGGTTCGATCAAATCTTTCTCGACGGCACACGCGGGGTTTTTTATTTTTTCCCGCCTGTTCTAGCGTATGAGCAAACGTTCGCACCAGCCAGCAACATCGGAAAACTTATTTCCCTCCGACTTTGTCTCCGACAAAGTCGGAGACAAAGAGATTTCGCTAAAAGATGCGCCTTTGAGCGTGCGGATGCGTCCGCGTTCCCTGGAGGAATACGTCGGCCAACAACACATTGTCGGCGAAGGAAAGCTTTTGCCGCGCGCCGTTGAATCTGACCGGCTTGGTTCGCTTATCCTTTACGGGCCGCCTGGCACCGGCAAAACGACGCTGGCCCATTGCGTCAGCCAGCGAACAAATGCCCAGGTTGAGCGGATCAACGCGGTTTCCGCCAACGTCGATGACCTGCGCCGGATCATTGCCGCCAGCCAGAATCGATTCGCCGCGACGGGACGTAAAACGATCCTTTTTATCGACGAGATCCATCGTTTTAATAAAGCCCAGCAGGATGTCCTGATGCCCGATCTGGAACAGGGACAGCTGATCTTGATCGGCGCCACGGTTTTCAATCCGTTCTTCGCGCTGACCGGGCCGCTGCTTTCCCGTTCGATGGTCTTTGAACTAAATCCTTTGTCGCCCGCCGAGATCATCCGTATTCTCAACAGGGCGATCGAAGACAAAGAGCGCGGGTTGGGACACTTGCGCGTGAGCGCCGCGCCGGACGCGCTGGCATTTTTGGCGCAGGTCAGTGACGGCGACGCCCGGCGGGCCCTCAACGCCCTGGAGATCGGGTGCCGGACAACGGCGCCGGATGCTGATGGGATCATCCATTTTACGACTGAAGTCGCGCAGGAATCCATTCAGAAAAAACAGGTGATCTACGACCGCGACGGCGATGCTCATTACGACACCGCGTCGGCATTTATCAAATCCATGCGAGGGTCGGACCCGGACGCCGTTTTGTACTGGATGGCCAAAATGATCTACGCCGGCGAGGACCCGCGGTTTATCGCCCGACGGATCTGCATTTGCGCGGCCGAAGATGTCGGTAACGCCGATCCCCAGGCGCTGGTCATTGCCAACGCCGCGTTGCAGATCTCTGAATTCATCGGGTTACCGGAGGCGCGCATCCCGCTGGCCCAGGCCGCCGTTTACGTGGCCTGCGCCCCCAAGTCCAACGCCGTGTATCTGGGAATAGAAAAAGCCCTGGGGGACGTAAAATCAAAAAAGACCCAGGAAGTGCCTGCGCATCTTAAGGACGCTTCATATCGTGGCGCGAAACGTCTGGAACACGGAAAAGGCTACAAGTACGCCCATGATTTCCAAGATCATTATGTTGATCAGGAGTATATGCCGGTTAACGCGCAATATTACGCGCCAACAGATATGGGGCAGGAAAAGGATATCAAGCAACGGTTGTCTCGAGGAAAACGCAAGCCGGAATGATTAGTATATCTATTGAATAATAAATGAGTTATGGTTATTAGGTTATTAGGAATCTTTCATTGAGTATTTTTTAAGAAAATGTTACAATAAAATGTTTCTTAGGCGAAAAACAGGTTCTTTAAACAGCAGTGCATACACACACAAAAACGGAATTAAGACAAAAAGTACTAACGCTTTTACGAAAACAGAAGGAGGAAGAGCGGCTAGCGAAGAGCTTGGTGATCTTGGACAAGCTTTTAAGGAGACCGGAGTTTCAGAAGGCGCTCACCGTACTGTTTTATGCGGCATTTGATGGGGAAGTGGACACGTTTGAAATGATGCAACGCGCGCAACAGTTGGGTAAAAAAATAGGCTTACCCTATATTGTCCGAAAAGAAAAAAGAATGATCCCGACCGTAGTGGAATCGATAGAAAAAGACCTCGTAGCAGGCCCTTACGGAGTCAAACAACCCAAGGAAACATCCCGGGAAAAAACTCTAAACCCGGATGAACTTGATCTGGTCATAGTCCCCGGCGTGGCCTTTGACAGGCATAACCATCGCCTGGGCCGAGGGCAGGGGTATTATGACCGGTTCTTAAAAGGGTTGTCCGCGCGCATTCCGACGATCGGTCTGGCATTCGATTTTCAGGTCGTTGATCACCTTCCCCCCAAAGAAGAGCACGACGTTCCGGTTTCCTGTGTTCTTGTCAGCTGATCTATCAGCCGTTCTCGTCAATTAAAACTCGACGTATTATCTTAGGTTATTACTTAAAGGAGGAGTGGATCTATGTTCGACGAACTTAACATATACACGCGCAGTGTCGTTATGTTCCTTTTCTTTATTATTTCTTTTTTCGCCGGTTATCTTGTCCGGTGGTTTTTTGCCGGCAAGAAGCTTAAGGATGCCGAGTCCCGGGCCAAGACCCTGGTTGATTCCGCCGCGCTGGAGGCGGACGGGCGCAAAAAGGAAATAGAACTGCAGGGGAAAGACCTGACGATCAAGCTGCGGCAGGATTTTGAATCTGAAACGAAACAGCGCCGGGAAGAGATCTTGACCGCGGAGAAAAGGATCCAGCAGAAAGAAGAGAATCTGGACAAGCGGGTCGATCTTCTGGAGCGCAAGGAAAAAGATGTCAACGCGCGTCTGGCAAAACTGCAGGAAGATGAAAGATCCGCCCAGGAAAAAGCCAAACAGCTCGCTGATCTGATCCAGGAGGAAAAGCAGCGGCTGCAAAAGATCGCATCCATGAGCGAGGAAGACGCCAAGAACCTTCTTTTGTCGCGGCTGGACCAGGAGCTGGTGCATGAGAAGGCCGTTCGGATCCGCGCCATGGAAGACGAGATCAAAGACACGGTCGACAAAAAAGCCGGCCAGGTCATTTCAATCGCCATCCAAAGGTGCGCTTCGGAACATACCGCCGGGTCAACGGTCACCGTCGTGACGCTGCCCAGCGATGAAATGAAAGGCCGCATCATCGGACGGGAAGGCCGCAATATCCGCGCGCTGGAGGCCGCGGCGGGCGTTGATATCATTATCGATGACACCCCCGAAGCGGTGACCATTTCGAGCTTTGACATGTATCGCCGGGAGACCGCGAAGATCGCCCTGGAAAGCCTGATCGCCGACGGGCGGATCCACCCCGGGCGCATTGAGGAAGTTGTCGAAAAGGCTAAAAAGGAATTGGAGAATGTCATTAAAGAGGAAGGAGAAAAAGCCGCCTTCGATCTGGGCGTTCACGGCATGCATCTGGAACTCTTGAAGCTTGTGGGAAGGCTAAAATTCCGGACGAGTTACGGGCAAAACGGTTTGCAGCACACCAAAGAAGTGGCGATGCTGATGGGTTCGATGTGTTCCCAGCTGGGGCTGGACTCGAAGATCGGCATGCGCGCCGGGCTGCTACACGACATCGGCAAGGTCGTCAGCCAGGACGTGGTAGAGGGAACGCACGCCATCGTCGGCGGTAATCTGGCGCGTAAATATGGCGAGGCGGCGGAAGTGGTCAACGCCATCGAATCACATCATGAAGAGGTTGAGAAAAGTTCTATTTACGGGGCGCTCGTTTGCGCGGCGGACGCCATCAGTGCCGCCCGGCCCGGCGCGCGCGCCGAAACGCTTGAAACATACGTCAAGCGGCTTGAGAGTCTGGAGAAGATCGCCAATTCCTTTAAAGGGATAGCCAAGGCCTATGCTTTGCAGGCTGGCCGCGAGATCCGGGTGATGGTCGATCCTGATAAGATCAATGATGATGAAGCCCTTGTCCTGGCTCGCGATCTGCGTAAAAAGATCGAAGAAGGGATGGAGTATCCGGGGCAGATCAAGATCATCGTTTTGCGTGAAAAAAGAGCGGTGGAGTACGCGAAATAAAAACAGTCATCAGACGTCAGACATCAGTCATCAGACAAGATTTTGACTGATAGCTGACGACTGAAGACTGAAGACTCAATATGAATATTTTGTGCATAGGCGACATTGTCGGCAAACCGGGGCGCGCGGCCATTGAAGAGGCCTTGCCGGGCCTGAAAAAGGAATTTCAGATCGATTTTGTGGTGGTCAATGCCGAGAACGCGGCCGGCGGAGCCGGGTTAACTTCAAAGATCGCTCAAGAATTACTGAAGGCGGGCTGCGACGTCCTTACGCTCGGCGACCACGTTTGGGACCAGAAGGAATTGGAAGGATATCTGGATCAGACCGACGCGGTCATCAGGCCTGCCAATTTTCCGGAAGGCACGCCGGGCAAAGGATGGTGCGTCCAGAAAACCGCCTCGGGACAAAAGATCGGGGTCGTTAATCTTCTGGGCCGCGTCTTTATGCGCTATCATCTTGAGTGCCCGTTTCGGACGCTTGAGCGTATTATCGAGCAGATCCGCAAGGAAACGCCGGTCGTCATCGTTGACATGCACGCGGAGGCAACCAGCGAAAAGGTTGCGTTAGGGCATTTTGTTGACGGCAGGGTCTCCGTCGTGTTTGGGACGCATACCCATATCCAAACTGCCGATGAGAAGGTCTTGCCTAAAGGGACGGCGTATATAACGGATCTGGGCATGACGGGGCCCTATGATTCCGTGATCGGCCAAAGGAAAGAGGACATTATCAAGCGCTTTTTGACCAGCATGCCTGCCAAGTTCCGGGTGGCGGAAAACGACGTCATAGTGCATGGCGTTGTCATCAAGGTTGACGATAAGACAGGCCGGGCGCAAAGAATCGCGCGCGTACAGAAGAAATTCGTGTCCAAGGAAGCGATTTCAAAAAAAGCTGAAAAAAGCTGAAGATGTACTGGCTTAGGTCATCAGATATGTTATACTATACTTGTTTATTACTTTTTATATTATTACGGAGGCCAGAAAGTAGTGTCTAAATGGGATGGATTAAACCGCAGGCGATTTCCCCGTGTTATTTATCCTTGTCTTGTGGTCATTGCGAGCAATGAAGGTGGCGCCAAAGACATTATTTTAACGCATACCGAAAACGTCGGGATCGGCGGTGTCTGTCTTATCCTGAAACAAGATATCAAGATGTTTACGATAGTTGATCTGGAATTGGACTTGCTGGACCTCGGCAACCACATCAAGTGCCAGGGAAAAGTCGTTTGGAACGTCCAGCGCAAGACTGAAGCCAGGAATAAGCCTATGTTTTACGATATCGGTATAGAATTCGCGGATGTCACAGATGAAGAACAGCATCGACTTGAAAAGATCATTCAGCGGTTGGTAAAAAATAGTGAAGAAACAACCTCGCCCTGAGTAGAGCAAAATTCCTTCCCGAACCGTTCCCTGCCGTCCCGTCCTGGCACGGGACGATGAAATTAATTCCAATTACATGCTTGTTTGGTAGAATAACCGTATGATCAAAGTCAGATTCGCCCCCAGCCCAACAGGTTATTTGCACATCGGCGGCGCGCGCACGGCTCTGTTTAACTGGATGTATGCTAGGGCGCAGGCGGGGAAATTTGTCCTGCGCATCGAAGATACTGACCGCCAGAGGTCCCGTCAGGAATTTGTCGATGAGATCCTGGACAGCATGCGCTGGCTTGGCTTGGCGTGGGATGAATTGTATTATCAAAGCGAACGATTTGACGTGTACCGCCAGCGCGCGCAGGCGCTTCTGGAACAGGGCAAGGCGTATAAGGACGGGGACGCCGTTATTTTAAAAATGCCCGTTGAAGAGATCAAGATCGACGACCTGATCCGCGGGGAGATTGTGTTCGATACGGCGACGATCAAGGACCAGGTATTGATGAAGTCCGACGGTTCGCCGACGTACAGCTTCGCGTGCGTGGTCGATGACGCCGCGATGGAGATCACACATGTCATCCGCGGAGAAGATCATATTTCGAATACTCCCAAGCAGATCATGATCTATCAGGCGCTGGGTTTGAAACCCCCGAAGTTCGCGCATCTTCCTTTGATTATGGGGGACGAAGGCCGGTTGTCCAAACGCACGGGGGCGGTCGCCGTCAGCGACTACCGGAAAGAGGGTTTTCTGCCGGAGGCTATCGTAAATTATCTGATGCTCCTGGGCTGGTCGCCGGGCGGCAATCAGGAAAAGGTCGGCCTTGCTTGCGCGGTAAAGAAATTTTCCATCAAAAAGGTCAACAAGGCCGCGGCCATTTTTTCCATGGACAAACTGAAATGGCTCAACGGCCAGTACATCAAGGAAATGCCCGCGGGAAAGCTGACGGATCTTATCATTCCGTTCTTAAAGGAGAAAGGGTATATCAGCGCGGATTTCGACAGAGAGCGGCTTGAGAAAATAGTGGACTTGTTCAAGGTCCGCATGGCGACGTTGACGGATTTTCTGGAATGGGCGGATTTTATTTTTGTGGATAAATTGACGGTTGGCGGCGAGACCCGGCAGCAGCATCTTTCCCATGACAGGTCAAAAGAGTTTCAGCTTTTAAGCGAGCGTATAAGCCGGCTGGATACTTTTGACGCGGCCAGCCTCGAGAAGGCTTTTCGCGATCTGGTCGCCGAGCTGGGCATTCAGGCTTCAGAACTGGTGCATCCGGTCCGCGTTGCCTTGACCGGGAAAACGATCGGTCCGGGTCTGTTTGATACAATGGCGATCTTGGGAAAAGAAAAGACGGTCCAAAGATTGCAGGCGGCGTTTTTATAAATCAATTTTGCCCTGTGGTGTAATCGGTAGCACAACAGACTCTGGATCTGTTTGTCTTGGTTCGAGTCCAAGCGGGGCAGCCAGTTAAATCTCTCGGAATTGCCGACGAGAGATAACCAAAGCCCGGATGGGATTAACCTGTCCGGGCTTTTTCCATATCCGCGCGCGTTAAGTACTTGCACGATTTTTAGACCCCCCTTCTTGAATTTTCTAAAGGGAGCGTTTCAATTTCTCCTAATTCGGACATGCAGCGCTTATGGGGGGGGCATGCTGGACACAGGGGCGATAGAAAATGTGTCCGCGCACCATAAAAAACTGGTACAATTCTTAAAAGGGGTTGGTTGGATTTTTAAGATTTTTTATACTATGTGCAAGCACATTATTTTAATTTTACTTATTCCCGGCATAGAATTTACCGCTGCCTTTGCGCAGCAGATTTGTCCTTTACGGCAAAATATAAGACCTAAAGGAATATCTTCGCTAGAATCCTTTAAAAGAATAGCCATTTCAGATCAGGGGAGAATAAAGCCGTTCGATACTTATGCGCGGAATTTTATGGTTCAGTTGTCCGGGAAGGATTCTTTTGATGAAAATACAGCCATCGAATGGTTGGCGAAACTTTTATTTGCTCCAGATACGACACGCGAAGATAAGGTTTTTCTGATTCGTAATGCTGAAGTTCTGGAGAGTTTAGGCATAACGGCCCGTGGAAAGGGGCAGTATAGTTATTCTCAGATCGAACCGGCTTTAAAGAAATTAGCAAACCTTGCCCAATCTGCCCGGGAAATTGAAGAAGGCAGTCGAAACATCGTTGGCAATGAAATCCTTCGCCTCTACCAAAACGTTGTTCTGTACACCAATCTCGCTAATAGCTTTTCTTTTGCTATTCCAAATTCAGATTTTCAGGTGGGTGATGAGGATGTTGTCCGGTTGCTTGATTTACCCCAAGGAAAGAATGTGTACAGTTTTTGGGACATTGCTTCAAAAGCTGAAGTCATTTTGACAGCCACAGAGGGGGTTGAAACAAATAAAGCACAAGAAAAGACAGCTCAGGAGAAGGAGCTTTTACGGCTCTTGGGGGATCTCTACCGTTGGTCAACGTTTTATGAAAATCATTCCGTTTCTATTGTCCCAATAATTAATTCTCAGAAGAAATTCTGGCTCAGCCCCTGGGAGGCCATTAACAGAGAGTTTAAAGATCCGGAAATAAAAGAAGAAATGCATCACTTGCAAAATCTTGTTGTACATTATTGGAACGGGGATCAGCTTCAGTTTGATATGGCGGCCAGAATTTTTCGAGATTCCGTAAAAAGCAGATTCGGCCCTTTCGATACAAAAAGTTTCGATGGATTCAATTTTGAAATAGAAATTCTTTATCAACGATTAAAGCCTTTATTCTGGGCCAGGCTATTCTATGGGGCCTCTTTTTTCGTTCTCGTATTTTCTAAAATCTTTAAGCGTATATTTTTACAATATTCTTCACTCTTGCTCATTATTTCAGGTTTTATTTTTCACGCGTGGATTGTTATTGCCCATGCTGTTATTATGGGGCTCTCCCCAGCAACAAACTTGTATGGAGCATTTGCTCTTGTTGGGTTGATGTGTGTTTTCATAGGTTTTGGATTTATGTTGCGACATAAAACAGCGCGGGGGATATTCGTTTCCAGCGCATGCGGCTTTGTATTTCTTTTAATAGCCAATAGATTTCCAGGATTGTTTTAGCCCGGGGGGCTTTATTCCGAAGCCATCTGGAAATGGAACGAAAAAGTCTATATAAATGTATTGGCCACGAATTGCATGCTGAGGAAAAGGACATGCTTTTAAAGAAATTGGTGGGAACAAATCTTAAAGGAATGTTATGAAAATCTTGACTATTGGTATAATAAAGTGAAAAATAGATCAGCCTGAGCCATCAGCAGTTTTATGGTGAGGTCTCACTGATAGAAATCAGCTATGGAACTAAAAATTGAAATTCCAGATGCGGAGTATTGGAAACGGCAGATCAAATGCCAGTATGCCTGTCCGGTGCATACGGATGCGCGCGGCTATGTCCGGGCGATTGCGGAAGGGGATTTTGAAAAAGCTTATTTGATTGCCCGTGCCTCTAATCCCCTTGCTTCGATTTGCGGGAGGATATGTGGCGCCCCTTGTGAATCGGCGTGCCGCAGGGGAAGCATTGATGAAAGCATCTCCATCCGCGGCTTAAAAAGGTCCGCGGCGGAAGAGAGCGGCGCCGAGTTTTTAAAAACGTTAGAAGTGATCGAAAAAATTAAAGACAGCTTAAAAACCCGATCATGCGTTGACCGCGATGATTTAGGTGGATTAATGGAAGATTTTGAAAAAGGTAAAGTTGAGAAAGTTCAGGGAAAAAGCGTAGGCATCATCGGCTCCGGGCCGTCCGGCTTGGCGGCAGCTCATGATTTGGCCCTTATGGGGTTCTCTGTTGTGATTTATGAAATGGAGCCCGTTCCGGCGGGGATGCTTTATTTGGGGGTACCGGCCTACCGCCTGCCGCGGGGGATCATCGAAGCGGAAGTCGGGGTGATAAAAAGCCTGGGTGTCGAAATTAAGACCAGTTGCACAATCGGCAAGAATATCACCTTTGAAGAGTTAAGAAAACGGCATGATGCCGTGATTATCGCGGTGGGATGCAAACGTTCAAGAATTTTGTCTCTCCCCGGGGCGGATGCGCAAGGCGTATTGGGCGGAGTCGAGTTTTTAAGGGATGTCGCTTTAGAGGTGCCTCACAAGATAGGCAAAAAAATAGTTGTTATCGGCGGGGGAAATGTGGCTTATGATGTGTCGAGGACAGCCTTGCGGCGCCAGCAGATGGACGTGGCGGTGACGGCCTTTCGCGAACGGGAGGAAATACAGGTGACTTTATGCTGTATCGAGAATAGGGACGAAATGCTGGCGGATGAGATTGAAATACTGGAAGGGGAGGAAGAAGGGATTATCCGCCAAAATGGATACGGTCCGAAAGAGATATTGACAGAAAATAACAAAGCCAAGGGTGTCGTCTTTCAGAAAGTGACATCGATCTTCGATGAGCAAAATCGTTTCAACCCTCAATACGATCCTGGGGATACCATTACATTAGAGGCCGATACGGTGATGTTTGCGGTTGGCCAAAGGGCCGACATCACTTTTATTAATCCGCAGAGAGACGGAATAGGAACAAATGAACGGGGCGTCATTGTCTGTGATCCTGAAACCAATGAAACAACCGCCGAAGGCGTTTTTTTGGCCGGTGACATCGCCTACGGGCCCCGTCTGATGATCGATGCCATTGCCAGCGGCAAGAAAGCGGCCCGTTCGATTTATCAAAAATTGACCGGGCGCCATCTGCACTATGAAACCGCCGGACTTCATTTTCCCATTGAAAATTATTCGCGTGAAATGGGGTATGAAAGAATTCGCCGTCAGGTTTTTGAGACCGTCGATGTGAAGGACAGGATTTATGATCACAAGACGATTATCGAAAAAGGTTATACATGCGGACAGGCCAAAGTAGAAGGTTCCCGCTGCCTGGATTGCGGGGTCAACACGATATTTGACGGGAGCAAATGTATTTTGTGCGGCGGGTGTGTGGACGTTTGTCCGGAATTGTGTTTAAAATTGGTTCCCGCTTTTGAATTGGAGGGGGACAAATCATTTTTCGATTTGGTGGACTTGATGAAGGAAAGAAAGCAAACAAGTGAATTAACGGCCATTATTAAAGATGAAGAAAAATGTATCCGCTGCGCCCTTTGCGCCATACGTTGCCCGGTTGATGCGATTACGATGGAACGGTTCAATTTTAGGGAGATCTTGAAATGAGCACCGGTGAAAAGAACGGCCTGGCGTGCAGGCTGAATATCGATCCCGATAAGAAGATAAGCCGCAGGGATTTTCTGGGTTTATCCGCGACCTGGGCCTGTGCCGCGGCCTGGGCATTGACGCTGATTGGCCTGTTGAAATTTCCAAAACCGGCATTGCTCCCTGATATTTCTAATAAGTTTAAAATAGGGAAGCCCGAAGATTTCCTCGTTGGAACAGTTAAAATTTTCGAGGACAAGAATGTGATTATTTTACGGGATGAGGAAGGAATACTTGCGATGTCTCTTGTTTGTACGCATTTGGGGTGTATTGTTTCTAAAACGAGTAAAGGTTTCGCTTGTCCGTGTCATGGTTCGCGATACGATGAAAAAGGGAGAGTCATCAGAGGTCCTGCTCCAAGAGCGCTGGATTGGTTTGAAATCAGCCAGCTTCCCGGCGGGAAACTTCTTGTTGACGCGGGGAAGAGAGTTCCGGTCGGGACAAAATATGCGGTTTAATTTTTTAACATGAGGAACCTTTTATGCATTTAAAGGCAATACAAGAATTTTTCAAGAATATTCATGAATTCCCCAAGACCCTGAAGCAGTCCGTTGTCCGTCACGATAAACCAACATCGGAGCGCGCCCGCAGCCAGATCGTATTCGGCAATATTTTTTTTCATATTTTAAGCACACGGATTCACCGGTATTCATTAAAAAAAGCTTATACTTTTGGATTAGGAGTCATCGCCGCTTCCTCCTTTGTTATTCTTCTCGTTACGGGTATTCTTCTCATGGTCTATTACAAACCTTCCGTAGAATTGGCTTATGATTCCATTAAAGATATTCATTTTATCGTTCCCGGCGGCCGGTTTATTCGTAATGTCCACCGGTGGGCAACCAACGTCATGATTGTCACTGTCTTTCTGCATATGGCCAGGGTATTTTATACGGCGGCTTACAAGAAGGGCCGCGCATTTAACTGGCTTTTGGGTATTCTTTTATTAGTATTGACACTTTTGTTGGGATTTACCGGATATTTGCTTCCCTGGGACCAGTTGGCCTATTGGGCCATTACAATTGCGACAAACATCGCCGCCTCAACAAGAGAATTAACAGATGCTCTGAATTTTACACATTATTTCGATCCGGGTGGTTTTATGAAAGTGCTTCTGCTGGGGTCCGAGTCTATCGGGGAGGAGGCCTTGATACGCTTTTATTGGCTGCATTGCATCATTCTTCCATTTGCAATGATGATGGTATTGGCGGTTCATTTCTGGCGGATCCGTAAAGACGGAGGATTGGCCCGCCCCGATCATATAACGGAGAAGGACCTAGAGGGTACCCCTGAAGATCCGCTGTCGGATAAAGTCTTTACGTATGCCCCTGAAAAAACATACGGGTTAATGTGTCTGGTCAAAGGGAAAAGCCCGGCTGTCAACAGGGGGCCGGAGCAAACGGTATCCAGCTGGCCCCATCTTGTCATTCGGATAGTGACTCTTTTTATGCTGACATTCGCTTTTACATGTCTTTATGCCCTTTGGCTTAATGCCCCGTTAAAAGAATTGGCCAATCCGGCCGTGCCGGAGAACCCGGCCAAAGCGCCGTGGTATTTTCTTGGTCTTCAGGAATTGGTCTCTTACTCCGCTTTCATGGGGGGTGTTGGAATCCCCGCGCTGGCTTTATTGGGACTGGCCCTCATTCCTTATTTAGACAGAAGGGACCAGGAAATTGGCCGATGGTTTGATAATAAGGAAGGGAAGCAGGTCGCCATTTGTTCTTTTGTTTTTTCATCTTTAACAGTTATCGGGATGCTTGCTTTTACCGTGAAATTCGGATGGTTAAGAAATTGGTTCCCGCAGATCCCTCAGCTTGTCATTACATTCATTAACCCGGGGACTGTTTTAGTCGCTTGTTTTGTGTCCTGGTCATTCTACTGGATGGGGAAAGACAATTCGATCCGCATGGCAGCGATTGCGCTTTTTACGTGTTTTTTGGTGGGATTTGTGATTTTGACCTATTTCGCCACTTATCATCGGGGCCCTAATTGGGAATTTTATTGGCTGCAAAGTCAATGGCCGGGGCATTAATAAATTCATATGAAAAAAACTCTACTTATATCCAGTCTGATTATCATCAGCGTTCTTTTGTTTGAAGCTTATCACGAAAATATCGGCAATGAATGGTACCGTTACCAGAAAAAGTATAAAGACACGATTACAAAATTAGCAAAAACAAAGAAAGAGCGCGACATTGCCGCCAGCTATGAAATTAAAATGCGCCAGATTGTCCTTCCTGACTTAAGGCGTGTTGACCGCTGTATAAGTTGTCATGTGGGGATTGAGGACCCGCGGATGGCCGGGATGGAACAGCCTCTTGCGGCTCACCCCGGCGATACGTTAGAGATTCACGAATTGGAAACCATTGGATGTACGGTTTGCCATGATGGCCAGGGCCGGGCGATAACAGTCAAAGAAGCGCATGCCGTTAATATTTCTTTTTGGGAAAAGCCTATGTTGAAAGAACCATTCTTGCAATCCAATTGCTTTCGTTGTCACAATATGGATGAACTTCCGCAGCTTGCAGAGTTTCATGAGGGAAGAAAAATATTTTTTTCACATGGTTGTCTTGGCTGCCATAAATTGAAAGGCAAGGGGGGACAGTTGGGACCGGATCTAACGAATATCGCGGACGCCAATATCCATCTTAAACATCCTGTGAACAAGAATTTAGTCGATCAATTTTATCATAATCTAAACGTGGCTTATATTTATGAATCTGTGAAAGAGCCCAAGGCCCAGCCGGAGGTCACCGCTATGCCTGATTTTCATTTTTCTGAAGAAGAGATTAGAGCATTGACGGTATTCTTAAAGTCACTCTCTAAGAGAGCTGTCCCCGCGTCCTATTTGGCACAAAAGAGAGAGGGCCACCAACCCGAAGATTTTCAGGGGGAAGCCCTTTTTCGGAAATATTGCGTGGCATGTCATGGGATAGATGCTAAAGGCGGCGTCAAGAACATTAATTATGTGAAAAAAACCGTTCCTGCCTTGAATACACTGGCGGAGAGAATGTTTCTTACAGAGCCTGAAGATGCAAATAAGGTAGCAGAGCTATTGGAGAAAGGTGTGGACATTACAAACATGTCTCCTCAATTAGATGTGCCGAATCGGGGCAGGGTTTTAGCCCAATATCGTGCTATCCGAAACGTTATTGAAAAAGGAAGTATTGCCGGAAAAGAAGATCCCAAAGGGCCGGAGCCATTATTGCATATGCCAAGCTGGGCCGAAGGGTTGACAAGAAAAGATATTGATAGTATCATTAGTTGCTTGATCAAACTTTATCCTTGGGACGAGAAAAAGAGCGAAGAAAACAATGAATGAAAGGCCCTGAAATTTTGGTTTTTAAAATGTGACAAAAGAGTTTTTTTAATATTGACAATAGAAATTGCCACGTTAGAATAAATAACGCGAGTTCTACATAAGCGATTAATCCAAAGATCCAGTTAATATACTTGCGAAACTTTTAAAGGAGGGGAAAATGGGTAAACGCAAAAATCTTTTTTTCCAAGGTAAGGGTTTAATGATCTTGTCGTCGGGATTATTTATTATTTTAAGCCTTACTTTGTTGCAAAAAGAAGCATCCGCAGTTCCTGTCTTCGCCCGCAAGTATCAAACAAGCTGTACAACCTGTCATGTGGGGTTTCCTAAATTAAATGCTTTTGGAGAGTCTTTTAAAAGAAACGGTTATCGGCTTCCTGATGATGAAACCTTTGTGAAAGAACCGCCTGTATGGCTTGGGTCAGAAGCATACAAGAGGGTTTGGCCGGATGCGGTATGGCCAGGAAGCATTCCCGGCAGTGTACCTCTCGCGTTTAGAATCGTGGGACAGGCGACATTCGATCCGTCAAAGTCCACAGCCGCCGGCGATGCGAAAAACGACTTTGAATTCCCTCATGAAATAGAACTTAGTTCCCTGGGAACAATGGGAGACAACCTTTCTTTCGATCTTGATATTGCCATTCAAGATGAAAACGAAAGGGCATCCGTTGAAAAAGTTTCTTTGAGGTATGACGATATATTGGCTGGAACACGTGGCATACCGGAAGATCTTATCAATCTTCGTGTTGGTTTGTTTGATCCCGCGGCCATACCGTTCTCGCTCCATAACCAAAATTTGACGGCATCCAAACCAACGATCTATGATTTTAGAATTTCTTCTTCAGCCCAACCCAGAATAAGGGACAGTCAGTCAGGGATCGAGATCTTTGGTACTGTTGCCCAACGTTTGGGATATGCCGTTGGTGTCGTCAATGGCGTGGCTCGCAGTGGGGCCACATCCGCGTTCACCGATAATAATAACCAAAAAGACGTTTACGCGAGAACCGAATATAAGTTCGGAGGTCTCCCCCTGAGCGGAGCCGCGGGTTCCGGAACCGGCGATCAATTGAATTCCGGTTTTTCTTATTTTGATCAAAGCCCGTCAGTCACCGTGGGGACAACGGGTTATTACGGCGTTAACCAGATTAATGCCGCGACCAATGTGACTTCCCAATACTATCGTATCACCGGATTCCTGCGCGCCAATAGAGGTCGATACAACATGGACGCGGTTGGTTTATATGAGCTTGATGACGCCGCCGCGGGGCAATTCGCCGGTACGATCGATAAAGACATTAATACCTGGGGCTTTTACACGGAGGGAACAGTCTTTATTTATCCGTGGCTGGCTTTCGTGACGCGATATGATCGATTAAATGTAGGTCATGTCTCTGTCTTAGGGGCATCTAATCCGTCTGATAACAGCAGCCGATTAACATTGAGTATGCCTGTTTATACCCGTCCAAACTTCCGTATTATTCCTGAGGCATCACTGGGATTATCGAAGAAAGACGGGGACACATCGGATAACTTTAAAATCCGTCTCGACTTTGCTTATTAACAGTTAAAACGGCGTATCATAGTCAATTATCAAAATTATGATACGCCGTTTACATTAGTAGGTCATGTAGAATTAAGGGGGGGGGCCAGGTGAAAAAAATATATGGTTGCTTAAATCTTTTGTTTTTCAGTGTGGTATGTCTTTGTTCACTTTATAACCGCCCCGTTTGGGCTGGAACAATCTCGGGCCATGTTGAGTGTAAAGGAGTGAAATCCAACCAATGGGTGGTGATCTATGTGGATGTTATCAGCGGGAAAGAATTTTCTCCGTCCGCCCAACCTGTTGTGATGGATCAGAAAGGGAAAGAATTTATTCCTCATGTTCTTCCTGTCCTTAAGGGGACGACTGTGGAATTTTTGAATGATGACCCTTTTGCTCATAATGTTTTTTCTCCTGATGAGGCAGCTGATGCTGTTAATTTAGGGTCCTGGGGGCAGGGGGAAAAGAAGCCGCATACATTTAACAAGTTAGGCGAGGCGGTTATGCTTTGCAATTTACATCCCGAGATGGAGGGCTGGATCGTTGTTCTGCCAACGCCCTATTTCGCGGTCACAGACGCGAATGGAGATTACGCGATTGACAACGTTCCTGAAGGAACATATACGTTAAAGACCTGGCATCAAAAACTTGCCCCTTCTCAGTCAGAAGCGACTGTTGTTTCAGGTGGTACCGCCAAAGTTGACTTCACGTTAAAAAAATAATAGGGTTATGCCTTTGATGAACAGTGCAACAGGATTTCGTGCCCATCGTATGCTGGAAGTGGTAGTCAAGGGCATAACCCTAAAAAATAATTTAGAATTTTTTTTATTTTAATTTTGGCTTAATAAATTGCGTATCCTTATGAGAATAAAAATTGTGTTGATGTTATGTTGTTTTTTGTTTTTTTTCGGATTGGCCCATGCGGATACGATATACCTCCAGAGCAACCCCGCAGGGAACGCGGGCCAGGTGCTTGAAGAGTATCCCGACGCTATTGTCATCAAGTTTCCGAAAAGTGAAATTCAGCGCATTGAGGCGGAAGAAAAGCCTAATGTAACTCAAGCTTCTGCGCAGAAAGTGATCTGGATTGATGACGGGGATACCATAACATTGCGGCTGCCCAAGCAAAGTGTTCAGGTAAGCGGATCTGATGGATTGCCGGCTGGTGGACGACAAATCTCTGGATTTACGCAGAAGCAGCCTGTGCCAACACCATTGCAATCACTGCAGGAATTATCTCGACTGTCCGGGGACCGCGGCATTCAAGGCAAGGTATTGATGAGAGGAGGTCCGCTTGCCAAATGCGCGATACGTATTCTTAAGGTTACGGATTCTGTCAAAGACAGGATGTTGAGTATGTTTTCCGGGGAGAAGGAAAAGGAAGAACAGCAATCTTTTGAAGCTGTTACAGATGAACATGGACTTTATACATTTACCAATGTCCCTTATGGCGAGTATATTCTTTACTGGAAACCGGAAGGAAGTGATCATTGGATAAGACGTCTGAGTGAAAATCCGGATATCACTTTAGTCCCTGGCCGCCCTGCTTCAGTACGCGATATTGAAACCAACGTTAAAACAGTTAACTAATTCTGGTATTCCTTGGCTTGCCCAGTTTTTTGTTCTTGGTTACGTTGGCCTTCTTGCCCGCCTTAAGCCTCCTGCACAATGGAGATGATTTTTTGTGAGGATTTACCTATAACTTTATCTCTGATTTCTTCTAAATTGGGAATTGGTGATAGATAATAAAGCCAGTTTTAGGAGAGATAATTTTCAGCATGCGGCCAACACAAGCAGCCAAATAAATCTCTCGGAATTGCCGACGAGAGATAACCAAAGCCCGGATGGGATTAACCTGTCCGGGCTTTTTTCCTGACTTCGTCAATGGGACACCACAACTCAACCTTTTTGAACGATGCTATAAAGCAACTGTTGCTCTGAGTCCATTTTTAGAACAATTCTTTCCGTGTTTGAGCCATCCGTTGGCTGATGATCCAGCGCGTACATGGTGTGCGTCAACTCAGCGGCCCGTTTCGGGCTGAATCCTGCCCGGCCTTGTTCCAACAGCCGCTCTAGCTCCTTGTAGATCGTGTAAGCGACAAACGCGATGCAAATGTGGGCCTCAATGCGTTTTCTTCGATAATGATACACGGGACGAATTCTTAAATCGGTCTTAGATATCCGGAACGCTTTCTCGATCTGCCATAGTTGGCGATAATTATCGACGACTTTCTCTGCCGATAAGTCTGTGTTTGTAATGTGCCCTTTCAGTCCATCCCAAAGACCATCTTGTTTCACCTTGGTCTCATCAATCGATATCTCAACGTTGCCTTGGAGCGTCAAGAACTTGTTGTATCCGCGATTGTTGATGTGCTGCTTGGTCAACGTCCCGGATTTAATCTTTTGCCGCAGCCTTGCGAGGCCCCGTTCTCGACCGTAAGCGTCCTTTTTGCGACGCTGCTCCGAATACGTCACGATCAGCCTGCTGCCATCTGGCTTTTGCAAATCAAAGCCTTCTTGATCTTTGATCCGTCTGGCGTGTTCAAGGATTCTTCCCTTGCCGACGTCGGACTCATTCTTGATGCGCGCGCCCAGAATAAATGAGTAACCTTCAGCCGCCAACAGCTTGAGGTTATTGCGGCTCAACAACCCCGCGTCCGCCACAACAACCCGGTATCCATCAGATTTATCGACAATCTGAACGCTGACAGAGCCGCTCTTATTCCGCTTTTTCCTGACAAACATGGGGTCATTTTAACAGCGGGACACCCATTTTTGAAACATTTTCAATAAGCTATCGACGAGAACTATTTACCAAAGAACGCATTTATCAAAAAGTGACGAAGCCGTTGAAATTATATCTCTGTTTTGACATATTAGTGGTATACTGCTGTTATTTTATAGGCGTCCATATCGGAGATATAGTTCAACTCTAGACCAACATAGGCAGTCTTGGTTCTCCTGTCTTTTCTGATAAGATTCGTTTAAGGAAGACAGGACTCCGCCTTCATCTTAAAGGTAATATTTGCACGGCCTTGGGGCTATTAAGGCTTTATCAAATCAATTTAAAACACAGGGGATATATGCGAAAAGTATTATTTTGTTTTATATTTTGTTTTTGTGTTTCCACCTTGGCGTATTCAGCACCTAGCTGCGGGCCCAAAATGCCCGAACAAAAGCAATTTTTCGGTGGATTTCAGACATATACAGTTTTTAATCGAACCTTAGAAAATGATTATGGAAAGATGCATAGCCTTCAAGATTTTGCTCTTTTATCCTACGGAATTTTTGATTGGCTATCTCTTGATTTAAAGGGTGGAGAGGGAAATATAAGGCAACGTTCGGAAGTAGGTCCTGACATTAATTATCATACTTTCTTAGGAGGAGGATACGGGGTTCGATTAAGACTTTATGATAGTGAAAAAACAAAAATGATTTTTGGGTTCCAGCACATAAGTATACATCCTCATACGGCATCAATAGGTGCTTCAAAAAATAAGGCCGTATTAGATGATTGGCAATTTTCTTTTTTAGCATCTCATGACATTTTTAAAATTACACCTTATATAGGCACACGATGGTCTTGGATGAATCAAATTCATTGGATTGACGATGTAAGAAAATTGGAGAAGTCAGATTTAGGTAAGAGTGTGGGGCTGCTAGTAGGTACTAATATTCCTTTAAGTAAAGAAATTTGGGTTAATGTTGAAGGTCAATTCTTTGATGCAACAGCTGTAACTGGCAGTATCAATCATGCTTTTTGATTTGGACCTTTCCTGTGTAAAATCTATTTTAGGTTTTAATTTATCCCTACCTGTGCAAAAATGAAAGCCCCCCAAAAACAATGCTTGCTCGATCCTTCCTTAATTTATAAATGGTAATATACAAGGTTTTATTTTAGGGATATATTTAGTTAATATTTGTACGGGCAGGGTGATTATCAAGCGTGCTTCAAAAACATGAGATCACTCCGAGTGTGAGCCGCCGTGGCGATTGCTGGGATAACGCGGTCGCCGGGAGTTTCCTGCGCACGTTGAAAGTTGAAAAAATAATTGGACCTATAAAGGTTTATATGATTATTAAAAGAATTATCAGTGCCGTATTTTTTTTGTTTTTATTAAATCAAATTTGTTACGGTAAGGAATTTGAGTTCAAACCGCTCAATTTAACTAACCAAGATCGGATTCTTATTCTTGCTCCCCATCCCGATGATGAAGCAATTGGAGCGGCGGGCGTCATTCAAAAAGCTCTGCAGGATAATATTCCTTTTAAAATCGTTTATTTAACAAACGGGGATAATAACGAACCCTCTTTTATCGTTAATCAAAAACGGCTGGTCTTCCGTCAAAAAGCCGTTTTGATGATGGGGCAATTGCGGGGTCAAGAGGCCGCTAATGGGATGGAGTCTTTGGGTGTTAAAAAAGATCAGCTTGTGTTCCTTGGATATCCGGATCGGGGGACGGAAAATATTTTCACCTCATTTTGGAGTGAGAAGAAACCATTTAAAAGCATGTTAACGCGTGTGCGTCAAGTTCCCTATAAAGAAGCTTTATCACCCGGAGCGCCGTACTTGGGAGACAGCGTCATCAAAGATTTAAAACAAGTGATTACGCATGCGTTATCACTTAAGCCATCATAATTTTGCAAGCAAGACACAACGCCTTGCTGCTCTTTGATAAAAAAATATAAATTTACTGTAGGAGTCCATAAAAAAAGACGATATCTTACTTTCAAAAGGTCTCGCCAACCTAA
>JACROV010000029.1 GCA_016214285.1 Candidatus Omnitrophota bacterium
TAGTCAAGGGCATAACCCTATATCTTTATTTAACTTTGGTTGCTTGCGCGATAGCCACTTCCTCCTCGGCAATCTTAGAAAATTCTTGAGGATTCTTAACAAAATCCTTCTTGCAAGCGGAGCAGCACAAATTATAAATTAGGGTTATGCCCTTGACTACCACTTCCAGCATACGATGGGCACGAAATCCTGTTGCACTGTTCATCAAAGGCATAACCCTATTATAAATTTTGCCGTTATACTCATACTTGATGACCTCTCCCATTTCGCCGACTTTTTTACCGCTGACGGGGCAAACTTTGTTGCCAACTTCCTCCCCTGATGATCCCGCCGGAACCGCCGCCGGTTGTTCCGCCGGAACAGCTGTTTCAGGCTCCGCATAAACCAGGGAGCTCCCCGCCATTACGAACATAATCGTCAAACCAGCAATAACTTTTCCCATCTTGATACTCCTCCTTTTATTTTGAATTTTGTTTATCATACTGAAAATTGCCGGGATTTCCACTGAAAACAAATAGCCGGATAAACCAGCAGCTCCAGGATAAACGAGGTCACAAGCCCGCCGAGATACCGTCAAGCGCGGCCTGCAGACGGCTCTCGGAATCAACCAGGAAATTGCCGCCGGTAACGATCAGATCACCTTCGGCGAGCCCTTCTTTGACCTCCACCATTCCGTCGGATTCCATCCCCGCCTTGACTTCCCGCGGCTCAAAATGCCCTTCACCGCGCTGAACAAAAAACGATCTGCCGCAAACCGGTATTCATCACGGCGTCCCGCGAAATCATCAAAACGTCATTTAATTCCACCGGCATCAGGACATTAGCGTACATATTCACTTTCAAATACTCCTTGGCCTTTGGCAATTCGATGCGCACGATGACCGTACGGGTTTGCGGGTCCACCTCGTCGCCGACACTGCGCACGATACCTTCAAACGACTCGCGGTATGCCGGGATATCCACAATGGCCTTCTGTCCGACATCAACGTATCCCAGATCTTCCTCAAAGATCCTGGCATGGATCAACAAAGGATGCCACTTCTGGCCAAACAGGGTCTCCGGCTGGATATCCGCCAACTCATATTTGATTAACCTCAATTGCTCAAGCTGCGCATCCTGAAACCCCATGTGCCGCAATTCGTATTCAGCTTTAATGGTCCGCTCGCGGGCATTGCGGAAGTCCTCGCCGGGCGCCCGAACCGGGAACTCCCCCCAGTCGTCGGGGAATTCATCCTTGACCAGCCGGGAACGGCGAAACGGGGCATACTCGCGCCAGGCCTCGATATATCTCAGTTCCGCCTTATAAAGATCCATGTCGTTCACCACGTAACCGTAAACCCGGATCGTTTTGACAAACGGCTTTTTCACGACCGGCGTCAGCTTGACGCCCAACAATTGCTGCTGGTAGCCGCTAAGCTGGACCGCCGCGTGATCGCCGGCAACACCCGCGGATTCTTTGGATACTTGCGATTCTTTTTTGACCCGGTCCATCCCGCAAACAGGACACTTGCCTGGACGGTCGCTGGTATAACGCGGATGCATGGGGCAATAATAAATTTGCGCGTTTTGCGCGCCTCGCGTGGGGCCATGCGCGACATTTTTGTCGCGCGACCATGCACTGGTCCCGCCGGCAACAACCAAAATGCAGACAACAACAATAATATATCTCAATATTTTGGCATTCATAATATTCAAACAAACCCCATCATCCCGCCCAATCTGGTAGACCGCGAGCGCGGCGAGATAGGCGAGGACGGCCATATACGCGAACTGGAACAGCGGCCATTTCTGCTGCAATAAATCGCCAGCCGCTTTTAATTCTTCCGCGGCCGGTCCGAGGAACTCCCGGGGTACCTGCTCACCTTTAATTAAAATTCGTCAACTGGCAGATCAGGGGAAGGCTGCAGATGAAACCACTTCAAGACACCTAAATTCCGGATAGCCACGGCCACTTCTCTTTCATTCAAGGGAGGCCTTCTTTGTTGTTTCCATTTCATAACTTCCCTCAAAACATCGTCCTCCGTTAAATTTTTTTCATGATTTAACTCTTTCTCAACGAATAAAACAGTGGCCACAATTTCCGCTTGATTTGTATTTAATCGTAAAAACAGATCGACCGTTTTATCAATCAAACTGTTCCAATTTTGTATATTCTCCTTATATTTGTCCCTGTCTTTCTCATAGGCCAATCCCGGCAGCACACGAAACATGATCCCGGATTTTTCCTCCTGGATCAATCCGGCATTGGACAACCGTTTTTTAACCTCGTCAAGCTCCCGGCAGTACGGCCCGTACGAACTCCTGACATGCGTTAAACCTGTCGGCAACCCCAGAGCCGTCGCGACATAAGCGATTTTCTGAAAAATGACTCTTCCAACCGGCATATGATAGGCCTGTCTCTCAATGCGATAAACCACCTCGGCTAATGCGACCCACGCGGGATTTAATTTTTGCAAAATGGAATTCCCTGTTCCATTCTTTCGCAAGGCAACACCCCTGCAAAGAAAATCGATTGTTAATTGTTCCCGAGGCGCACCATACGGCGCATACATTTTTACAGGTATGTCCCATTGGGAAAGATACTTGTAAATTAAGGGGCCGACAGCATCCCAAAGCAACTGACCGTTGCCGCAGCCAAGGGGAGGAAGCGCTATGGATTCGATTCCCCATTCCTTATATTTCTCTGTTAATATTCTCAACCCTTTTTCAATGTCCTGTATGCGGGAGGCCGCGCGCCAATCGCTTTTTGTGGGAAAATTAACGATCTGCGGAGAAAACATGGACTCTTTAAAAAAATATGGAACCCCTGGATTGACCTCGCGACGTTCGCACCGGGCGACGTAATCCTTGAACATCTCCGGATAGCGCTCCTTGAATTCCGCCGCGATCCCCTTCCCCATGACCCCGACACAATTCACGGTATTGACGATCGTCTGCGCTCCTGATTCAAAAATATTTCCGATTAAAACTTCCATAATGATCCTCTAAAAAAACAAGCCCCCTTTTATCTCCACCTGTAAATCAGAGATCCTTTTGAAGGTATCCAGCGCGGTTTGATTGGCGGCATATACTCCTGTAATATACCGCGGTTCCACGCGTTCGGGAACAAGAATCTCCGAATCTCCGATTTTCCCGCCACCGGGTTCTGCCAAAGTGATTTCCGTAGCGGCAAACACGCCAATTGCGGCCGGTCATAGTCAAGGTTTGGCCGGCGCCTTGCCAATCAATCCAGCTTCGGGAACCAAATCAAGAGAACCCCATCATCCGCCCGAGCTGGTAGACCGCGAGCGCGGCGAGATAGGCAAGGATGGCCATATACACAAATTGGAAAAGCGGCCATTGCCAGGAATTGGTCTCGCGCCAGACAATGGCTATCGTACTGACACACTGCAACGCGAAGACATAAAATACCATCAGGCTCAAACACACCAGCGGCGTGAACAAAGGACGTCCGTCGGGCCAATGCGCGGCCTGAAAAGCCTCGCGCAAAGTGTTCTCCCCGGCCTCATCGTCGAGATTAAACACGATGCTCATCGTGGAGACAAATACCTCGCGGGCGGCAAAAGAACCAATAAGGCCGATGCCGATGCGCCAGTCATATCCGAGCGGTTTGATCACCGGCTCGAGCGCCGTACCCATCCGCCCGGCAAAACTGGCCTTGAGCGCATCGCTGCCCTGCAACCCTTCGTGACGCGGATAGCTCATCAAGACCCACAAAATGACTGACAATGCCAGGATGATCGTCCCCGCGCGTTTTAAAAAGAGGCGGCTGCGTTCCCACATATGGATCACCACCGCGTGCCACGACGGCCAGCGGTACGGCGGAAGTTCCATAATGAACACCGGCTTTTGTGATCGCAGCAATGTTTTCTTGAACAACCACGCCATCAGGCACGCGCCCGTAATACCAAGCACATACATGCTCAGCATAATGCCCGCTTTCTGCATCCCCGTCGCCGCCGGCATCAAAACCGCGATCATGATGGTGTACACGGGCAAACGCGCCGAGCAGCTCATCAAGGGCGCGACAAGAATGGTCACCAGACGGTCTTTCGGGCTTTCGATGGTCCTCGCCGACATAATCCCGGGGATCGCGCAGGCGAATGAACTCAGTAGCGGAATAAAAGATTTCCCGTGCAATCCGACCTTGCTCATCACCCGGTCCATGATAAACGCGGTGCGGGCCATATAGCCGGTGTCCTGCAGCAAGCTGATAAAAAAGAAAAGGATCAGGATCTGCGGCAAAAAAATAACGACCCCGCCCACGCCGGCAATGATCCCGTTGACGATCAGATTGCGCAACTGGCCTTCGGGTAACGTCTGCGTCACCCAATCGCCCAGTCTGGTAAAACCCGCGTTGATCCAGTCCATCGGATAGTTGGCGATGGTAAAGATCATGTAAAACATCAGCGCCATGATCCCCAAAAAGAAAACCCATCCCCACAGCTTATGCGTCACGATCCCGTCGATGCGCTCGGTCAGATCCTCTCCCCGCTTGTTCTTGTCACGGACACATTGCTTAAGGATCGATTTGATCCAGCCATAGCGCGCTTCAATGGCCGCGGTGCGGGCGCGCAATCCCTTCAAACGCAAGCGGTCCTGGACCATATTGATCTGACGGATGAGTTCTTCCTTATAAAACCATTGGGCGGGACCGGCTTTCTTTTCCTCGTTCTTGAGCTTGGCGCCCAACGACAGCAGAATGAGCGCCTCGGCGAACGCCTGATGGCGGTCCATCCCCTCGTGCTGGACCAAAAGACGCACCAGATGCTCAACTTCCTCTTCAAGGTCCGGCGCCATGCGCCAGCCGCGCTGATAAAAAACCGTAACGCCTTCGGCGATAATTTGCTTTAACTTCTCGATGCCTTTGTTCTGGCTGGCCACCGTCGGGACAACCGGCATACCCAAAGCCTGCGATAACCTCGCGACGTCGATCTCCTTGCCCTGACGCTCAACCTCATCCATCATGTTAAGCGCGATGACCATCGGCAACCCCAGGTCCTGCAACTGACTGACCAGATATAAATTCCGCTCGAGGTTCCCGGCGTCGACGACACAAATGACCAGATCAGGTTTGGGCGTGTCCACTGTGCGGCCCATCAGCACATCGCGGGCCAGTTGTTCATCGGGCGAACGCACGGCCAGGCTGTACATCCCGGGCAGATCAATAACATTGACCACCCGGTCCTTGGCCAGCATCAGTGTCCCGGTCTTGCGCTCGACGGTGACCCCGGGATAATTCCCGACTTTCTGACGCAGTTTGGTAAAGGCGTTAAAAAGGGTCGTCTTGCCGGAATTGGGATTACCGGTCAACGCGACTGTTTTGACAAGAGATGGCCGGGTGGATTGAAAAGTCAGGGATGACATACGTTTTTAGGAGAGGACCTCAACCTGGATCAACGCGGCTTCTTCTTTGCGCAGCGACAAATGGTAGCCGCGGATCTTGATCTCGATGGGGTCGCCCAGCGGCGCGTAGCGGACCACTTCGACCTGTTCGCCGGGAGTGACCCCCATTTCCTCAATGCGTTCGCAGTCGTCGCTTTCAACAACAAATTCGCGGATCCGTCCCTTCTGGCCGACCGACATTTTATTCAATGAAATCGTTTTACAGTTTTCCGGCATGCGCGACCTCCGGATGATTACACAAGTCTTTGACAATGATATTTCCGGCCAGACCTTTGCTGATGGCGATCCTGGCATCGCAGACCCGGCAGATAAGCCCGCCGTTGTCGGCAACCTTCTCGATGACCGCGGATTCACAGAATCCCAATTCGCGCAGGCGCTGGCAGACGCCTTCTTCCCCACGCAGGCATTCGATGCGCACGCTCTGGCCGATCCCGACGTCGTTAAGCGTCTTTTCCCAGGTCTGCCTGTCCCTGCCTCGCCGGCCGAGTAGGTCCCGCTCCGCGGGACAGGCGGGCGGCAGGCAGGCGCAGCACCCGCATGTTTTAGGAGCGAACAGCCGTTGCCACAATGTTTGAAACATAGCTTATTCTTTCCCGCAGCCGGAGCAATGTCCTTTACCCTTGCCGCGAAAGGACTTCATCCCCTGCCAGATAAGATAACTGACACTCAATCCCACGATAAGCCAGACGATCACGTTTTGGAGCATAAATAAGTCTTCCTAAGGCGTATTTAATATCACTAAAATAACAAATGCCCTCTTTTTGTCAATGATTATTATCCGTCAGGGGGATCACTGCAGGAGGATAACCGGATTCTGGCGCGCGTCCAGCCATTGGAGCAAACGCAAAAGGTCGATCTCCGCCATGGCCACGCACCCCGCGGTCGGCTTATTCGCGCCGCGCCAGACGTGCAGAAAGATCGCGCTGCCCATGCCGGGGATGGCCGGGTCGGTATTATATTCGATGACGACCGCGTATTTGTAGAGGCCGTCACTTCGCCGCAAGACTTCGTGCGATACCTTTGGCACATCACCGGCAACCCATCGGTTGTATTGCAAAGAATCCGGAGCGTCGATCCAGAAATCCCGCTCGGTCACGCGCTGATACACGAGCCCGGTTGGCACCTTTTCTTCATATCCGAACGCCCGGCGCAGCGCGAACACCCCCGAAGGCGTACGGCCGTCGCCCTCGCGCTTTTCGCCCGCCGGCGCCAGACCATTTCTACCGACCATGGCCTTCACCGGACCCAACACTTGCGCCCAACCTATGTCTTTACGCTCCCACCCGACCACCCGCGCCGTCACCTTGCCCGCCGCTTCCACCACGACGGCCTGACGGACATCGCTGGGCAAAGCGCTCAATTCTGGAATAACATCAGCAAAAAGAAGCGTAGGCGTAAGCCATGCGGAAATTACAATAAACAAACTCCAAATTACAAACAATTTACAAATTACAATGTTCAAATCAACAAAACAACCGCTTCTGATTTTGGTCATTGGAATTTTGATATTTGGTTTTGTTTGTAATTTGGGATTTGTGATTTGTTTATTAAACACTTTTCTTTAACCAGTCTTTTCCCCCCAACACGCGAGCAACCATCATCGAAACCACGTTATCACCCGTGGCATTGACCATCGTCGCCGGAGGATCAACAAGCGTACCGATCATCGCCGCGACCGGCAGCGCTTCCGGAGGAAGACCGTAAAGCGTGACGATGAGCATCTCGCCTAGAAATCCGCCGCCGGGGATCCCGCTCATCACCGTGCCGCTTAACAGCGCGATCCCGATCGCGATAGCGATCGTTGCGGCGCCTTCAAACGGCATCCCGAACACGCTAAATAAAACCGCGGTCTTCAAGATCGCCGACATGCACGAGCCGTCCATGTGAATGGTAGCACCAATGGGGATAACGACCTCGCGGATATCTTCCGGCGTGCCGATCCGTTTGGCCGCGTCGAGATTGACAGGGATCGTCGCGACACTGCTGCCCGTCCCCCACGCTGTCAACGATACCGGGATAATATTCTGCCAGAAGGCCCGCAACCCCGCTGAGCCCGCGGCCAGCCACGCGTACACCGAAAATCCGGCAAAAAAATAAAACAGCGCCAGCGGATAATACAAAAGTACCACCCGGCCGTATGTCCCCAGAAGTTCCGACCCAAAGACTCCCGTCAGATAAGCAAAATACGCGCCGAGCCCGATGGGCGCGTACAACATAACATACCCGATGACCTTCATCATCACTTCGTTACCGGAGGCCAGCCAATCCCGGAACGCTTGCCCTTTTTTCTCAACAGTTGAGGCAGCCAGGCCGACGATCAGCGCGATGACGATCAGCGCCAGCATATTTTTACGTGAAAATAATTCTCCAAAATCGCTCACCGTAAACGCGCGTACGATCCTATCAGCCACTCCCATGCCGTCGCCATTGTTTCCGGCGCTCAATTGGATCGTCAATCCTTGCGCGGGATGAAATATCATCACGCCGGCCACCATCAATAGCGACGAAATGATCCCCGTCGCGACAAAAAGCGCGATCATGACGCCTAAAATTTTTCCCAGCCGGCGGGTATCCGACATGCCCGCAACGGCGGATGAGATCGAGAAAAAAACCATGGGCACAACGACGGTAAAAAGCAAATTAAGAAAAATATCGCCCAGGGGTTTGATGACCTGCACCCGCTCGCCGAAGGTCAACCCCAGCGCGGAACCGGCGAGCATTGCCGCGAGCAAAGACAACGAAAAACCGTAACTTTTAAGGAAAGAAGATTTCATGGTCGTGGCCCTCCTTGCTAGTTAATGGATAAACCATCCCAGCGAATCGACCTTTGCGCCCAGATTCGCCATCGTTGTCAATACCAATCCTTCGTTCGCTAGCACGCTCACTTCGGATTAGTATTGACCGGTGACCTTTTCTTCACGCCCTTTGAGGTTTAGCCATATTATCACCGAGCGAGTTCCGCAGCCGTCACTTTTTCCTTAATTTCTTGAAAAAAGGGACGTGCGAGGATGTTTGAGCGAATGATAATATGGCTAAACCTCATATCATCCACCGGCAAATTTGCCCGACGATGATCCCGAGATACGTCCCGATGATGTTACCCAGGATCGCCATCAACAAGCCGATCGACGCCAGCCCGGGCTGGTAAATTTCCGCCACGACCGGCGCGGAGGCCACCCCGCCGACGTTCGCCTGGCTCGCTGTCGCGGCCAGCATCATCGGCGCTTTCAGCAATCGCGCCGCGATCAAGAGAACCGCCGCGTGCACGAGGATGATCACAATCCCCGCGGCGATCAAAACGGCTGACGCCCCCAGATGCGACACGCTCGCCTTGGCGCCGATCGTTGTCAAAACGGAATACAACAGATAATAACCGATCCTCGTCGAGCCCAGGGCTTCACAACGGCGCAGCGGCGTCAGCGATCCCGCCAGCCCCAATGTTGAAACCAGAATGATCGTCCAGGCAAAAGACGAAATGATTCCTTCCGCGGCCGGCAAAACCTGCGCCACCCGCTGCACCCCGGCGCTAACCGCAAAAGCGAACGCGGCGAGCACGAAGATATTTTTCGCGGTAAGCGTTGCTTTTTGCGCGGCGCCGACACCGGCCATCCGTTTACGGATATCATCGATGACGCCGCGATCAGCGCCTAACCACCGGTCGATCGCCGCCTGTCCCGTGGAAACGCTGACCAATAACCCCATCCAAACGTAAGGCACGATCGTATCAACGACCACCATCGGCAGGAAAACATCATCCGGCGTCCCTAAGGCTTCCTTGACAGCGACCATATTGGCACTGCCGCCCGTCCACGAGGCCGACAACGCGCCGAACCCCATCCAGAATATGTCACCGACGAACGGACGAAAGATCAGAAACGACAACGTTGTCCCCAGCATGATCCCCGCGCTGCCGATCAGGAACATCAACACGGCCGTGCGGCCAAGCCGCGCGATCGCCGGAAGATCAACGCCTAAAAGGAGCAAAAACAAACTCGCCGGCAAACCGTAGGTCGTGACCAGGCCGTACAGCGGGCTTTTGGCATCGACCCACCCGGCGGAGGAAATGAGCATCGGCAAGAAATATATCCAGAAAACGCCGGGCAGAAAACGGAAATACTTTTGTGTACGCGGATGCCCGGCGGCGGACAAGACGACTATCTCAACAGCCAACAAAATCAAAAAAATTAGAATGGGATGGTGGATCATAAGTTAAGTTAAAAGATGTTACAAAACGTTGAAAAAAGTTGAAATAGGATTAAGGTTGAGAAATGTTTCAAGACGTTTCAAAAGGTTGGAAAAGGATCGAAGTTTCCTCTTTCAACCTCTTCTAACCTCTTGCAACCTTTTCTAACCTTTAAAAGTAACCCCAATCCCTCTTTTCACAGCGCTCAAATCGTACTCCCCTTTCGCCGACAGATATTTGTGCCCCGCCGCGTTGCCGCGGATGAAAAACGGCGTGTCGAGATCGACATAGGAAAAACATCCCAGTCCGGCGGCCAGATGCGCCGAGGCCGTCATCGCGAGCGAACTTTCCATCATGCCGCTGATCATAAGCTTCAGCCCGGCGGCCTTGGCCGCGCGGGCGATTCTCCACGCCTCTACCAACCCTGATTTCATCAGCTTAACGCTGATCACCTTCGCGGCTTTGGCCCGGATAATGGCCGTGGCATCGGACAAACTGCGCACGCTCTCATCGGCGCAGACCGGAATATCCGTTGAACGGGAAATCTTTTTCAACCCGTCAAGATCGGCGCGCGGGACAGGCTGTTCGAGAAGCGCCGGACGGATCTTCAAACGTTTGAGCGCCTTTAAGAATTTGAGCGTGGTGACGGCAGAAAAACCCTGATTGGCGTCGAGATAAATGACGGCCTTCGGCGCCAGCTTGCGTACCGCCGCGACGCGTGCCACGTCCAGGTCGAAGTCACGGCCTACTTTGACCTTGAACTGCCGGAATCCTTTTCTGTAAAACCGCCGCGCCGCGTCTTGCGTTTCCGCCAGATCCGCGATGACGATCGTGATGTCCGTTCGTAATTTCCGGCAACGCGGCCCGAATAATTTCCACAAAGGACAACCGAATTGACGCGCCAAGGCGTCGAAGAGCGCCATTTCTACGGCCGCGATCATGGCCGGATTCTTATGCCAGCGCTCGTGCAGCACTCGTGAAATTGCCGACGCGTCGCGCACATCCTGGCCAACCAGCCAGTGTCCGGCGGCTTGAAGATTATGCCGCGTTACACCTAGCTTTTCTCCCGTGATATGCGTCGCGACCGCCGCCTCGCCATATCCTTCTGTCCCATCGGAAAGCGTGAGGACAAATAATAAATTAGGGTTATGCCCTTGACTACCACTTCCAGCATACGATGGGCACGAAATCCTGTTGCACTGTTCATCAAAGGCATAACCCTATAATAAATTATCCAGCGTATCATGACTGCCCAGCGCGGTGCGAAACGGTTGGATGAGCGGCGCTTGGAGGGGGAAGATTTCGGTTCTTCGAATATGCCACATAAATTTAATCGGATGTTCGGTCATCCGGTCATCCGGGAATCCGGAACTGGGAAAACCGGATATCCGGGTATCCGGATTTCCTAGTCCCGGTTAACCGGATTACCGGATCACCCGCAATTCTATTTTACAATCCTCACCGCATTCAGCCGGTCCAAAAGCGAGCCGCGCGTGGAACCTTCGCCGAGCGTTAAGTCAGAAACAACGACACGGTTCAAGACGTACGTCTTGTCGGCGCCTGCGCCGGGCGTCCGATACGCCCAGACGCAGTGAATGGCGTACGCCCGGCCCTCGATGCTGCCGAGATACAAAAGAATATGTCCCTTCATCCCCAGGATCGTGATTCCGCCGACAGCCGAACCGGCAAGTAGCGCCATTTTTTGCGCTTGCGGCGTGCCGGCTTCCATTAACCCCAGCATCTTTCCCGCGTCAATCTCATTGTTAGAGCCTCGCGGCATAACTGTACCAATGCCGATGTCCAAGTTTGAAAAGATCTGCACTTTCCCGGTAGCGCGGTCGCCCCACGTTCCTAGATTTCGGCCGACCTGGATCTGATTCTTGGAATCCCGCGGCAATTCTATTCCCACGGCAGCAAAAACTTCCTGCAGGAATCTTGAACAATCCTGTGCCTGGTACATCCCGCCCCAGCCATAAGGCTGGTTGAGCATCTTGAAGGCCTGCACCAAGACCTGACGCGGCGTGTACGGCAAATATCCCTCATGAATTTGCTCGGCGGCAATAAAGCCCGGCACCAGCTCGACACTTCCATCGGGCTGGCGTTGCGGCACCGTGACCTCCGAATAATCGCCGTCAGCGCGCATCAATGGCAGGCGCGCGCCCATCTGAAGCGATCCTGCGAATGCGGTCATCGCGCGGTTAAAATAAATATCTCCCTTGGGGACGGTCACGACAACAAATGTCGTCGACCAGAAAGGTCTGACCTGTTCATCAACCGCGGCCGCGACATGTTTGGCTTTCACCCAGCCGGCGCTCGAGGAGGATTCCACCCAAAGCCATTGTCCGTCCAGACTGCGGTGCAAAACCACAACGGGCGTGCCGATATCCAGCGCGCTGTTTTGCAACTCGTCGAAATCCTCATCGTAAGCCCGCGCGTACAAACCCTCTTCAAGAGGCAAAAACCGCTGGTCAGCGTATCTGACAACTAAACCGTATTGACGGGGAATTTCAGCAGGGATCCCGTCGATGTTCATCGCCTGCCGCGCGCCGGACCAATACGCGGGCGCAGGCTTTTTGCCATCAAGCGATTTCAGGCCACGGGCCTGCAGATCGTCCAGCGTTTTCTGCAGCGTCGCACGCAGTTCCCCGCCAGCCGACACGGAAGGCCACGCGGAGAGATCTTTAGTGAGCTTCAGTTCCTCACGGATCTTCTGATTAAAACGAGTGATCTCTTCAGGGGGTAAAATGACCATATCGGGGGCAGGATGCCGGCTGATCCAGAAGCCGGCTGTTCGCATTTCGGAAGTCGTATGGTTAAGTAAACCCGGAGGGGAATACAAAACAGCGCTATGCTGCTGCGCGGCGCAGCCGTTGCACAGACAAACCAGGACCACCCACAGGATCCTGATCCATCGGGGTCTGGGAGAGAATCGCGGCATAGGCATGGATCCACTATAGCAAAATTGAAAATGAGAAGACAATACATTTTCAAACAAAAACAAAAACCTCCCCGCGCCAGATCATGATCCTGTCACGATCCTGTCAAACTTGTTTCCTTCCCGGCGGTTATCATATATACTTATCTCATGGGGAAAAACCGGTTTTTCAGCAAAGAGGCCTTCCTTTTCCTTGTTCTGACCGTCGCGCAGGTGTGGTTCTTGCTGGCGTTTGTCGACCTTAAACCGCACGTGGACTATGACGTTTTTTTTGCCAGTAATGACCCCAGCTATAAAGACGATATCCAGATCTCCCGGCTCTTTCCGCGCAATGACAACCAGATCCTGATCAATTTTTCCGGAGATATTTCCGACCCTCGATACCAGGCCAGGGTTAAGGAATTCGGTGAGCTTTTATTGAATTTCAAGGAAGTCAAGGACGTTAAAAGCATCATGCGCGGGCCGAGCCGCGTGTCGGACGCCGTAAAATCCTCATTGTGGCGAAGGTTGCTCATCCCCGGCAAAGACGCGTCGTCGAACATGCTCGTTGTCTTGAAACCTTCCGTCCCCGCAGAGGATCTTTCCGTGCTCATCCCCAGGATCGAAAACCTCAAAGCGGTCTTTGAATCGGAGGATTTCACCATCAAGATCTCCGGCCTGCCCTACATCACGGAACTGATCCGCCGCCACCTCACCGAGGACCTGCGCACCTTCACGCTCCTGGCGTTCCTGATCTTCGGACTGGTCGTGATCTTTGTCTTTCATTCCTGGCAAATTTTCCTGGGGATGGTCGTCACCTGTTTTAACGCCGCCGCGCTGACCCTGACGGGTATGAATCTGCTCAACGTCAAGATCGGCATTTTAACGGCGAATTTGACCACCATCATTTTCGTCATGACGCTTTCGCACATGGTCTTTCTGACCTTCAACTGGAAACATATCCTCGACATCGGAGACAACCGCGCCGCCGCGCGCGAAGCGATGCGGATCACCTTCCCCGCCTCGTTCTGGTCGATGGCGACCACCCTCCTGGGATTTTTGTCTTTGCTGTACGTACAGGCCAAGCCGATCCGCGAGCTCGGCGCCGCCGGCGCGATCGGCACGCTCATCGCCTTTGCCGTGGCCTACGGCGTCTATCCCGCTTTTTTAAGCCTCAAGAAACCTTCCCACGAGAAAACGGACCTTTTTGTCCGGGATTTCTACAAGCACCTTTTTAATTTCTTCGAACCCCGCAAATGGATCGTCTTCGGCGCCATCATCGGCCTGGCCGTTTTTACGCTCCCCTTTTTAAAGACGCTCAATCTCGACCCCAGTCTGCTCTCGTTTTTTTCCCCTAAAAGCGAGATCACCAAAGGCCTGAAACACATCGACGCGCGCGGCGGCAGTAATCCGCTGGTAATCGTGATCAAATCCAAAACCGATGAACCCTTGAGCTCCAGGACCAATATCCAACGGCTTTTAAACCTGCAGGACCAGCTGGAAACGCATCCGGGCGTGGGGACGCTTTTGTCCATGCCTTTATTGGTGGAGGAAGCGCGGCGCAGTTCGTTCTGGAGCTTTCTTTTCTCCAACCAGACGCTCCTGAAGTGGATGGCCTCGGCGAAATATGACTCGATCGCCCAAGGATTCATCACGGACGATCAAAAATCGGCGCTTTTATTCTTTCGCATGAATGAGGAAGGCCGCGCGAAACATCGTCTGGAGGTCGTTGCCGAGATCAAAGGCCTCATCGAAAAAAAAGGGTTCGACCCTTATTTGACCGGCGGGGTCTACGCCCTGCAGGGAAACCTCTCCCGCCACGTGGCGGTAAGCCTTATCTACGGCTTAGGACAGCTGTTGTTTGTTTTCCTGATCATCGCCTTCATCGCTTCGCTCAAGGTGAGGACGGCCCTGGCGATGAGCTTTGCGATCGGCGTGATCCCTTTATGTATATTGGGAGTTGTCGGCGCGCTGGGCTTGCCGATGGACACGATCGCGGCGCCGGCGGCCAATATCGCGATCTCGATGGGGATCGACGCCATGCTGCACATGGTCAACGCCTCCCGCCGCTTCTGGAAACACGAGACCGACGGCGCCGTGCTGTGGCACAAGGTGCGCGAACGTATGTGGGAGCCGGTCATGACCTCGATGTTCATCGTTTCCAGCGGCTTCGCGATATTTTTCTTCTCGTCGTTCCCGCCCACCCAGCGCTTCGGCGGGTCCATCGTGCTGGGCACGGTCATTTCCGCGTTCTCCGCCATATTTATATTTTCTCTTCTGGCCCAGCCGCGGACTAAAACGAAAAAGGGCCCGGACCAAACGTCCCACCCTGCCCCTTTCTCGCGTCTCGCAAAATTCAGGGACGCGTGACCGCGGAGCCGGGCCTCCCAGAAATTCTAAAAATTGTCCTGGCTTCCCGGCAAAATCATGTATCATGAGATTAAAAAAGTGACCTGATAAAGAGGCTGTACTGGTGTCCAGCCCGGTCTGGTCCATTAACAGGAGGGGATATGAGTATATCAATGTTGTTTGTTTTCATTTTAGGGTTCATCATCATTTCAGGGGTCAGGATCATCCAGCAGTATGAAACAGGTGTTGTTTTTCAACTCGGCAAATATTCAAGAACGCTGCAGCCCGGGCTTAATCTCATCATTCCTTTGCTCGAGACCGCAAGGGTCATTGATATGAGGGTTTTGACCAACGAGATCCCTAAACAGCAGGCGATTACCAAGGACAATGTGCCGGTGTCGATCAATGGTGTTGTTTATTTCCAAGTCGTGAATTCTCAATCTGCCGTTATTGAGGTTCAGAATTATTTGTACGCGGTCTCTCAATATGCGCAGGCGGCGTTGAGGGATGTGGTCGGCGGGATGACCTTTGATGATCTTTTGGCGGAACGGCAGAAGATCGGCGATGAAATTGAAGCGATCATTCAAAAACAAGCAGCGAACTGGGGGCTTAAAGTCACGGCGATCAAGCTTCTGGATGTGGATGTGCCTGAAGAATTAAAGAAGATGATGTCGCGGCAGGCTTCCGCGGAAAGAGAAAAGAGGGCAACCATTACCAAGGCAGAAGGGGATAAGTTAGCCGCTGTCAATCTTGCAGAGGCAGCAAAGACAATGGCTCAATCTCCTGGTGCGATGCAATTAAGAACGCTTCAAACCATAGATGGTCTTGGGCCGACCGCATCCAATACAGTCGTTCTTGCGGTTCCTATAGATATCATGGACTCCGTAAGAGCAGTGACAGCCAAACTCATAGAAAAGAAACAGGCATAAATATACATGAATTCAACCAATAAGTGCATGCCATTTTCGGGACAGGTGCCATTCGGGACACATACTTAATTCATCAAACAGGTCCCGCCTGTCTTTTGATATAGAAAGGCGGGATGACCTGCTTCAGCCAGCCACTCCAGTATTTTTTCTTTCAGTTTACTTAAGACTGAGGGGACGATTCCCGACAGGGCACGCTTGTCAGAAAACATAAGTTGCGCTCAATTAATACTTTCGCTGTCACCGGCGGGGTTGTCGTATCGGATTTTTTTACATTGTTCGTCGTTCGGCGCGTGGCGCGGAAACCGGGTGAAATGTGCTTGATTTTTAATCTCCGGGGGTGTATAAAAAACAATGATTTTATCAACGAGTAAACCGATAGTGTCAAAAGTTCTATGAAAAGTACACGTGGCGAGGGCGGATGATATGAAAATTTTTGATAAAGGATCTTGCAATTTTTTGTCACCCCCCGAATGTTTTAATCGGGAGTTGAGGAATATATAAACTGGATTTTGGA
>JACROV010000019.1 GCA_016214285.1 Candidatus Omnitrophota bacterium
CAAATATCCTCAAAGAACTTAAAACCACCAAGAGCTTTATCGATAACAAAGATATGCCGATCTGGTCTTACAACTACAGTTTTATCAAAAATGATCTGGAAACTCGCTATCAACAAAAGGTCGCGTTGCAAACCATCATCAACCGCGCCAAAAAACATGGTTTTTACATCAACCGTTCCAGGAAAACCAAAGTCCATGACCGCGAGGTCATCACCAATCAGGTCGGCGAATTACTCCAGCACGATTCCTCGCTCCACCTCTGGAGCCCTTATTCAGAAGAAAAATGGTGGCTGATCACGTCTCTGGACGACTTCAGCCGCAGGATCCTTTACGCTATGCTCGTGCCCAGGGATATTGCCTAGCCTCACATCGTCGCTATCCAGACCGTATTCCTAGAGTTTGGCCTGCCGCTGTCCATGTACGTCGATTCCGATTCCATCTTCCGGTTCGTCCGCGGCAGGGATGAGCTGCATTATAAACATCACCAGCTCACCGATGAATCCATCCCGCAATGGAAACAGGTCGTTCATGACTGCCAGGTCAAAGTCATTCACGCTTTATCACCCCAAGCCAAAGGCAAGATCGAGCGACCCTACGGTTGGCTTCAAGATCACATCGTCCGCATATGCGCCAGAGACAACATCTCAACAATCGCCAAAGCCAATCAAGTCTTGTTCCGCGAGGTCCATGAATACAACTACAAGCGGGTTCATTCAACGACCGGCGAAATCCCTCATTTTCATTATCAAAGAGCTCTCAGAGAAAAGAAAAATGTCTTCAGGAAATTCTTCGTCCCGCCACCCTTTAAAAACCTTAAAGACATCTTTTGCTTTAGAATGCCTGGATTTTCCGGATAAGCTCTTCAATGGAATCATTGAAAAAATTCAGTAAAGCATCATTGTATCCGTCATGATTATACATGCCCCAATCCGTCGGGTAATCATGGGCTTTGTATGACCACATGGCCCAGCTCCATCCTTTTTCCTTGAATTTCGTCAAATAATAATCCCATACGGCCTTATTATGAAAACCGCTGAATTCCCCGATCATAACCGGGACATTATACGCCGGCTGTTTAACAGCGGCATCAGCTATTTTCCCATCGATAAAGGCCTGCTGGGCGGGATATTGGACATTAGGGGACGCAGGCGAATCCTCGGGACAGGTCCCACCTTTGTCCGGTGAAAAACAATAGAAATGAAACTGATACATAACATTGGTCCAGCCGAACGTCAAAGGCTTAGGCAGCGTGTCCCAGTCTTTATTACTCGGCACGCCTTCCATCACGATAAGATGATCAGGATCATTCGCCCCCGCAGAATTACGGATAGCGGTGAGAATACGGTGATATAAATTCCAAAGGGCCTGATAACCGGCCTGCGGCGTAGGATAATAGGCCGGGGTAAGAACCCCGAATGGTTCATTGATCAGATCATACCCGGCAATTGTTGTATTATTGCGGTAATGCGTGGCAATGGCCTGCCACAGCTCAACGGTGCGCTGGCGGTAGATGTCGTTGCTGGGGTCAAAGAGTTTGTTACTGTTGACCTGGCCGGAATGAAAATCGTTGTTTTGTCCGCCGGGGACCCCATGCAAATCCAAAAGCACATAAATCCCGCGGTCCGCGCAGAAATTGACAATGCGGTCAATTGTGCTGAAGTCAAATGACAAACCAACCCACTGTCCGTTGTCATCCAGTTCGCGTAGATCCCGGTAATGAATCGGTAAACGCACAAAATTTACACCGGAGTTAAGCAGGATGTCAAAATCGGCTTCCTGAAGATACGTATCATGATAATGTTCCAAGATATCCGCGGCCTGTTGTGACCCGAACCGAGTCTCCAACAAATTGCGGATGGTCCAATCATCAGGGTAAATATTGCGATTCGAATCACCCAAGAGCATCCAGGGCTCCAGCAAGGAAAAATTACCCAGGTTCACGCCTTTCAGGACAATGGTCGTACCACTTGTTTTTTTCGTCTTAAGGACTCTGTCTGCGGCGGTGATGTAGGATGAAGGATCATAGGCCAGCGCCGGACTCCACGCGGTTGATCCTGTTGTAGCACCGCTAGCAGATAGTTTAACGCCACGGACCCGGTACCATTTGCCTAGAGTTGCGGTCAAGGGCGATATCCGGAAACCACCTTTATATATTGTCGTCCACATGCCGGTCTTGGCAACGGCTTCCTGAACCTCGTAAACGCTCGCCTGGGGGATAAACGTCCATTCGACTTCACCTCGTTCCAGTAATTGTGCGTTTCTGATCAGCACAGGCTTTGGCTGATACACGACAACATCACTCCAGTCTGACTGAAAAGGGATCTGGCTCCGGACGGGATTCATTAGGGTTTCCCAACGGACTTTAAACCAGGCCTTGGAAAGTCTTGTTGTCGTGAATGTTGTCAACGGTCCGGAATAAACAGCTGTCCATGGTCCCTCTGGTCCTTTTGTGCTTTGCTGTAATGTATATACGCCGGCGCCGACAAATGAATTCCAGGCAATCGTACCCGAGGACAAATAAGCCGGATTAATGACAAGCTTCGGCTGTTTTGCCGCGCGGATGTCATCGAGATAATAGGTCCCGGGCCAATAAACACGGAATTGAATCTTGTTAATATCCGTCAAATTAAAATCCCTAGGCAGCTTGCTAAAAGGCACGGCAAGCTGTGTCCATTGACCGTATTGCGCGACCCGCTGAGTCCATATCAAATTCGGCCGTTGGTCATCAGGGCGGACATTTGTAGCATTTTCAGTATATTGACCATTGTCAAAAAACTGCACTTCAAGGTTATTCGCCATACCATTATACGCTAAAGCGTAAATCCAAAAAGTCAACTGATCAAACTGGGACGGAACCAGATGCGAAGGGTTTAAATCCACGTTCCACTCGGTCTGAAAAGAACAAGCCTCTTTGGGCTGGCAGCGTTTTTCCTGGGACTTGATTCCGGTACCGGAAAAACTTTTGGCGGCATCAAATTTCCAGGATTGGACACCTTCTTTAACTGGTATGGAAGCAGCGGAACCGGTCCCGTCCCAGACCCAGGCACAGTCATTACCGGGAGGACAGCTCCACGGTTCAAAAGACTGATAAATGCGGTCTCTGGCTTCGATCCTGATATCGTCGAAGTAGTATGTCCCCTTGGCCTCGTTTACAAAATTGATCTTGTCCACATGGGCCAAATCAAAATTGGCGGGCAGCTGCGTAAACAAAACTGACAATTCGGTCCACTGGTTGTATTTTGCCTTTTTTGTCGTGGAGACCTCAAACCCGTCATACCAATTCCCTTGGTCGCGATAATTCTTTTTGTCAAAAAAACGCACCCGGACATCATGGTCCAAACCATCATTGGCCAAGGCTTTAACCCAAAATGTCAAACGGTCGTGGCGTTGTGGTTCAAAATTGACGTTGTAGGTCTGCGTCTGAGCAGGGATTCCCGTCCCGCCGAAATCGATGGTAGGTGAGCTGACGACTTGCCAGGAACGTCTTCCGCTGTGAAACTGTGTGGTCGACAAAGACACGGTTGCTCCGTTGAGAGGCCACCCGTATTCCGGCGCGCCGTTGGGATTCCCCGGCGGCGGGGGCGTGCCGTTACCATTCTCGAAATTCTGATAAACAAGCCCCAGAGTGCCCGCGTTATAAAGAGCACGGACACCAAAATCGCTCAAGACACGGTTATAAATGCGCACCTCATCCAAAAGCCCATTGTAAATGGGAAGGTCCCAGATCCTGCGGCCGACATAAAGGTCAAAACTGGTCTGGGGGGTAAATGAACCGAGGATCTTTGTTTCCGCTAATGCCCCGTCGATATACACCCGTCCGACGCCGCTATTGCCATCGTAGGTTACAACAAGATGGTGCCATTCGTTAAAGTGTAAGTCACTGGTGCTGACTACATTATTTATCTCATTACCGGTGGTATCGACTAAATTTGCCCCGGTCCCTTTTACATTCCACTGGAATCCAATTGTATTGGCCCAAACGTGAACGCCGGCTTTTTGTCCATCGGAATATTCCAAGATCGGGTTCTGCTGGAAAGTTGGCAACAGGTTCTTGCGCGTATCGTAGGCCTTGTACCAGACGGCAAAAGTCGCTTGCTTGCCGACGTCAAGGGAAGCGTTGCGCGTAACCTTGATCCAGTCATCAACGCCGTCAAATTCGTAAGCTCCGCCGATTCTTCCGCTATTGACCTTAAAGCTCACCCCGCCCGTTACAGTTCCGTTGTTCCATTTACCGCTTTTATCCAAAACCACAGTGCCCTGCGGCGCTTCATCAAAAGGGAAATAAAGGACAAGCCCGTCATCATTCCCGGTTGCCAGCGCAATAACTTCCTCAGCCGTCAGGACACGATTGTAGATGCGCACCTCATCGATCCATCCCTTCCAGAACCTTTCCGGATCGGCGGAATAACCGTTGCCGATGGCGACATTGGTGAAATTCAAAGTAGACGCCAGATATTGTCCTGCTGTCAGAGGCAAATCCGGATGCACTTGCGAATTGGGATCCGGATTGGGATTCTTGAATTTTAATTCTCCGTCAAGATATCCATACGCGGAATTCTGGTCCCAGGAATAGACCACATGATACCAGCGCTTGGCCGCCATCCCGGAATTCAAAAAATTGCCGCCGCGGCCCAAGCCATGCCCGCCGCCCATAAACTGTCCTTCGGAACTTTCTTCAAACCGTATGCAATCGTCCCATCCCGCGTAATCCGTCGTAAACGGATTACGCCAATTCTCAACCGTTTCCGCTTTCATCCAGAAAGAAATCGTACCCGTAGGCTGATATCCCAAATTACCGACGGAAATATAATTATTTGTTCCGTTGAAATAGTAAGCGCTGCCAAAGCGTCCCTCTTGGGTATAAGTCGCTCCCATGACAGCGGCATGATGGCCCTGGCCGCTCTGATCGCTGACGGTGCCGCCCTCATCCGCATCAAAAGTATAATGCAGAACCTCTCCCTTGTTAAGTTCAGAGACCGCCTCAGCAGAGACTGTCAGAAACAAAAACCCGATGATGAGTAACAATTGTGCATTTTTCATAATTTTTTTTCAATCTTTAAGATTTGTGTGGAACAGAATGCCACATCTGGTTACTATATTGGTTAACCATTCTATGGGTATTAAAAAACGCGCTCTCCTTGACGCAATTGATCATCTTGTCGATCCACGGACTTTGGATATTAACTTCCATATCTTTATAAGTTTTATAATACAATTTCATCACTTCCCGTAAAACACCATAAAGCGCCGTTGAATCTTCATCGAGGCGTAAATGTTTTTCATCGCCGATCTCCGGCCCCGCGTGCCGGTACCCGAATATCCAGCCGATATCGCTGCCGGCGGCCTCCACCACCCAGCCATCAAGTGTGGTGACCTGCAAAACACCGTTAAGGATCGCCTTCATGCCGCTTGTGCCCGACGCTTCAAAAGGCGGCAGCGGGTTATTGAGCCAGACATCCACCGAGTTCGTCAGAAGTTTACCGAAATACGTGTCATAATTCTCCAGGATCATGACCCTGATCACGTTACGGTGGGCGTTGAGCATATCGATGTGGTCCAGGATCTCGTCGATATGCGCGGCGCCGATGTCATCGTTGGGATGGGCCTTGCCGGAAAGGATGATCTGCACGGGGCCGACCTCATTCGCCAATTTGAGGATTTCCTGCGCGTTATGAAAGATCAGGGCCGGACGCTTGTATCCCGCGATCCGGCGCGCCCAACCGATGGTGAACACGTTGTCCTTTAATTTCCAGCGTTCCAGAACACCGGCCAAATTTTTTTTGTTGACCTGGTGGGCCAGAAAAATATCCCGGCGAAATTCTTCATTGCCGCGCAGCTCAACGACTTTTGCCAGATTCTCGGGATGGTTCCGCCAATCGCCGAAGGTGGATACATACCGGTCAAAAAGTCCCGCGAAGCTTTCCGAAATCCACGTGTGGATGTGGATCCCGTTGGTGATAGCCTGAATTTTTGGCGCGAAATCGGGGAACTGCAGGCGCGTGATCTCGCCGTGTTTTTGCGCGACGGCATTGACCTGCTGGCAATTATTCAAACACATGAACGTCAGATTGATCTGGGACGATGAAGGCGACTCCTTGCCGAATAATTCGCAGGCCTGCGTGTATGCCTCGGGGAGTATCCGGCCGACGTCTTCAATCCGGAACCGGTCATGCCCCGCGGCGACCGGCGTATGACAGGTATAAATGAAATGTCCGCGCCAACGCGCCATTTCGGACTTATCCGGCAAGTTCACGTATTTTTCAACGATGGCCAGAGCCGCGTGGCCTTCGTTCAAATGGTAACAATCCACCGTGTACCCCAGATTAACCAGGGCTTTCATACCGCCGATCCCCAGGATGGCGCGCTGAAAAATTTTCCACCAAACATCATCACTGCGGTAAAGCTGATCGGTCAACCGGCGCAAGTCCGGCGCGTTTTGTTCGCAATTGGAATCCAGCAAAATGATCGGACAGGCTTTAGACTTGTCGTGGCTGTACACATAATATTTCCACAAACGCAGATGCAGCGGCCCTTCCTTCGTATCGATCGTGACGATGTTCTTCAGCGGGATAAGGCCGGGATAATTGTACGGGTCCCAGGTCAACGCCTCGGGGATCTGTCCGTGCTTGTACCAGAATTTCTGTTTAAAATATCCTTTGTTCCATAAAATACCGACGCCCGCGACCGAAAACCCAAGATCGGCCGCGCTTTTCATGGCGTCGCCGGCCAAAACCCCAAGTCCCCCGCCGTAAATAGGGATATCAAGCATCTTATCGATCTGGATCTTGAACAAATAATCGCACAACCAGTAATTGGAAAAAACTTCGTGGGTGAAGAACTGATTTTCCTCGGGGATAGGCCGGCTCAATTTAAAAGTATTATAAATGCTCGGCGCGATGCCGAATTCCATGGAAAAATAACCGATGCTCTGGACGCGGGGATCCAGAAGATCGCTTTCGACCTTCAGGACCGGGGCCATCGGGAACCCGAAATAATGTTCCGGATCGATGTCAGCGGAATAATTTTTATCGAATCCGTTGACGGCGGCGATAAAATTCTTATAGTTCGTGGATTGTTCGGTCATGATGGGTATTATTTGTCCCGATTGAACGTGCCGCTTTTGCCGCCGCTTTTATGCAGCAACCGGATATCGGAGATCACCATCGCGTGATCGGCCCATTTCATCATGTCGTAGATCGTCAAGGCCGCCGCGCACGCGGCCGTCAACGCCTCCATCTCGACACCCGTGCGGCCCCGGCAAACGACCTGCGAAATTATCCCGATCGCGTGATCGCTTTCGCGCGGATCAAAGGCGATCTTCACCTGGCTTAATTCCAACGGATGACACAACGGGACAATGCCCGGCGTCGATTTGGCCGCCATGACACCCGCGATCCGCGCGGTTTCAAAAACGTCCCCTTTCGGAGACCCCTTGGTCATCAACGCCCGGAAGGCTTTGGGCCCCATTAAAATTCTGGCCGTGGCTTTCGCGATCCGCCTGGTCACCGCCTTGGCGCTGATATCCACCATTCCCGCGAACTTTTTATTTTGCTTCTTTTTCATGGATACTTGCCAAAACGATTAAAATATTTTTCCGTCAAGGCGTCCCGTTCGTGTTGATACGCCTGCGGATCCGCGGCGATTGCCTTGTCATAAAAATCTAAAATCTGGAGATACATACCTTCATGATCCGGACTGATGGCAATGGCCTTATTAAAAGCTTTCGTTGCCTGCGCGTATTGCCCCTCCCGGTCATGCAATAATCCCAGCTGAAAATACGCGTCAACATGTCCGCCGTCAAGTTCGATTGTCCTGTTGAAATAAATTCGGGCAAGAGAAACATCCCCTCGGCACTCGGCCAATTGACCTAGATGAAAATACGCCTGGGCGTAATCGGGTTTTATGGCGATCGCCTTATGCAAATAATCCTCGGCCATCCGGATTTTGCCGGAATTATTCTCGAAACCCGAATCCTGCATATACGCCTGGGCGAGTTTGTTGTAAATGAGCGCCGTTGCGGCCTGGCTTTGATGACGCAACTGATGTTCCCATAAAGAAGCCCCATTATACCACACGCGGGATTGCCGGGCCGTCTGAAAAAACAAAAAACTCAATACCGTTGCTCCGGCGAGCAAGAGCCCTGTTCTGGCAAAGGGAACATTCCGGAAACGATCCCAAAGATTTACGGAGGAATTTCCCAACAACATACACCAGCCCAGCATCGGGAGGTAAAGAAAACGGTCGCCGACAACATTAAGCCCCACATTATAGTCCGCGCGCAGCAGAAAAAAGATCGAAAAGATATAAAATAAATTGGCAAAGACGAATAACCGGTTCTTCCTGAAATACCACAAGCTTGCCAGCAAGACGATGAATAGGAGAACTGAAACGGCATAAACGGGATTGCTCAGGGCTACCGGCGCTGGCGAATGATAGATCAAAACAAAATAATCAGGATAAAACATCTTTTGAATATAAAACACAAAGCACCATATCCCGGTGAGAACAGATCCGGGAAATTTAATGACCTGGGTATGCATCAGAAGCGCATAAGTGACCCAAGCGACCGGAAACACCGCAAGCCCGCAATATATTTTCTCCACGCAAGAGCGTATCGTCAACTTGCGCCGGAAAAACCAGTCGAGGAGAAACAATATCCCTGGCAAACTCAACGCTGAAGGTTTAGCCATGATGCTCAAAAATCCAAAAAAAAGCGTCAGCCCAAACGCCCATCCCGCGCGATATGTGGACGACTCCTTTAGCGTACGAAGATGATCCAGATAACGCAAGATTGCCAGCATATAAAAGAAAGCATACAAGACATCTTTTCGCTCGGTGACCCAAGCCACCGATTCGACATGAGTCGGATGCAGCCCGAAGATCAGGGCGGCCATCCCTGCGGCCGGCACAGATAATCCGCAGCGCAGGCAAAACAAAAAGGCCATCATGGTCACCGCTAGATGTAGCAGCAGATTATCCAGATGGTAGACAAACGGATCGGCCCTGAAGAAATGATACTCCAGGGCAAAGGAAAGCGACGTCAACGGGATATAGATCCCGTTGACGGTCGTCGTAAATATGTCTCTGACATTGATGGGATGGACAAACGGGTTCTCCAGCAGGTGCGCGTCATCATCCCAATTGACAAACTTGTTGTTCAGGGAAGGGCCGTACGCGAGGATGACGACCGCGGCCACACCCGCCATAGCCGCCAGGATATACCGGTTATTCATAGCGTTCCATGGTCTTCCTGTCAATTTTCCGGCGGGCCGTCTTTTTTACGGAACGGTAATGTTTCTGCTCGAGGATCTCCTCTTTAAGCGCCGTGGTACGCTTGCGCCGTTGCCGCCGTTCTTTCTCCCTCTGCTGGATGACTTTCAGCCGTTCGGTCTTCCTTTGATGCTCGATCTTGTCCAGAATAAGCCGGCGCGCCTTATGCCGGTTGATCCGCTGCGAACGCTCTTCCTGGCATTTGACCCGGATACCGGTCGGAACATGAAATAAAACGACGCACGTCGAGGTCTTGTTGACGTTCTGTCCACCGGGCCCGGAGGCGCGGACAAACGCCTCCTTGATATCTTTTTCATAAACGCCCAATTGGCGCATCCGCCGCTTTAACTCATTTTCCTTTCTCGTTTCCAGCATTACTATTTCCTCCCATGCTTTTTATATAACACAGCCGCCCATCCCTTGCCCTTAATAATTTTTAACGTACGCAATAATGGATATTTTCGATTTGCCTACAGCTTCTCAATGCGTACGATGTGTTTGTCCCCCACGCCCCGCAATTCTTCCAGCCGGTATGGCTGACCTTCTACGATACGCTTAAGATCGCGAACGTTGCCGTCTTTGACGATCGCGTAGGTGACGGACTGGGTCTTAAGGAAATCAAGCACCTTTTGGTCGGTATTTAAAAAAGGGACCGGGTGCGGGCTGAAGAAACCTTCGCCGTTAATGTCGATGACGGCCATCTTGCGGTCGGTGTAAAAACGGATGCCGCGGACATAAAATTTACTGGCCAGGACCGTTGAACCGGAATGGTCAACGGTCTTGAAAATATCCGTGATATCTTTACAGGAAACCCAGGGCTCGGCGGACGGGCGTGCCAAAAGCAGCATAACAAGCAAGGCCGCCGTCATTCCCGCGTGCGCGAGAAGCATCTTGAAATATTCCCTTTTGCGATTGAACACAAAGATGCAAACCGCGGTGGCCGCCAGCAATATCGTGAAAACGTAAACGGGCGCGGGGTGGGTGACGAAATCCTTGAACTTGTTCGCGGCGGCTACGGTGCCCGCAATAAGCGCCAAGAGAAAAACGAAAAAGGCATACCCGCACCGGCTCAACGCTTGCGCGCGTCCGGTGTCCTCGGCCTGACGCAAGGCGCGGTCCAGATAATACGCGATAAGGACGGCGATGGCGGGGAAAACCGGAAAGACATAGCTGGCCAGTTTGGAGTGCGCCGGCTGGACGCAAATGTACACGCCGACGATCCAGGCCAGAAGAAAAAACAGCTTGTCGCGGTCGGGGAACTTTTCCTTGAACTGCCGCCACACCAGCCGCGCCGCCGGAGGCCAGAAAAAACTCCACGGCAAAATACCCGCGAACATAAGCCAGAGATAAAAATACCAGTTATCCAGACGCGCGTGCTCCGCTTCCAGTACCCGGCGGATATGCACGTTATAAACGTATTCGCGGATAAATTCCTGGCCGTACCGTTGATACATCACCACGTGCCACGGCAGGGCAATGAGCAGGAAAACACATAACCCCAACCATACCCCCCGCCTCTTCAAAAAGGCCAGTTCCCTTTTGTACAACAAAAAGATCACGATTACCGCGGTCGGGAAAATGATGCCCAGGACGCCTTTGGTCAATACCGCAAGGCCGGCCGCGACCCCGGCGAAGACGAGCCATTGATCCGATGAGGCGCGGTATTTGTACCCCGCGTAAAGCAGAACGATCGTCGCGGTCACCCAAATGGAAAAAACCATATCGGTGAGGACCGACCGAGCCAGGGCCAGATAGATAAAACTGCTTGCCAAAACCAATCCGGAAAGGAACGCGAGGCGCTTGCGCTCAAAAAGCATCCAGGCTACCCAATAGGTCACGGCCACTCCGAGGATGGCGAAAAAAGCGGGCCAGAACCTCGCCACAAACGGCGTGATGCCGAACAATTTGATATTAAGCGCCAGCAACCAGAAAAAAAAGATCGGTTTTTCGAAGTGCGGCGCGTCAAAGATCATCGGCGTCATCCAGCTGTTGTGCCGGATCATCTCCTTGGCGCTTTGGACGTAAAAAACTTCATCCGGGTGCGTGAGGCTGACGAAACCGTTGCCCATCATCAAAAGAACATACGCCGCGGCCATAAGGATGCCGAGCAGTTTTTTGTGGCTTATCGCTTCAAGATGATCATGCTTCATGCGTCAGATCCTCGACAGTGACAAAAGAAAATCCCTTTTCCTTCAAAATTTTAATGAGAAGCGCCGCCGCCTGGACAGTCTGGCCGCGATCGCCCCCCTCCCGCGCGAAAATATTTCCGCTATCATGAAAAAGAAGGATATCCCCGCCGCGCGCGCGCGCGGCCAAATAACGGACGATATACCGGTGGGGGAAACCCGCCCAATCCTTGGAATTGAGCGACCACAAGACGACCGCGTATCCCATCGATCTTATTTTTTCTTTGGTAGAATTGCGCAGCCATGCCTTGGGGGGACGGAACATGGTGGTTGTTTTTCCGGTGACCTCGCGGATGACGTGTTCCGTGTATTTGATCTCTTCTTCGATCTCCGCGGGTGTGTAATACAAAATAACGCTGTGGGCGTATCCGTGATTGCCGATTCCGTGTCCTTCGCGGGCCACGCGGCGCGCGATGTCCGGATATTTCTGGACATGATGGCCGACCATAAAGAACGTGGCCTTCACATCCGCTTTTTTAAGCTCATCAAGGATCTTTGGGGTCCAGACGGGCGAAGGGCCGTCGTCAAATGTCAGGGCGACGATCTTTTTCGAAGTCCTGACACAATACGTTGTACCCTGACGCGTCAAAACGGCCGGATCGAAGAAAACGCAGAAACATCCGAACAGGAAAAGTCCCCCCAGGACAAACCACAGCAATGTCAGCAGCATTGAAAGCTTATCTCCCCATTAAATAAACTCGATCAACGATGGGTCGTAGTCTTCCGGCTTTTCGAACCCCAGCAGATTCAAGAGCGTCGCCGCGATGTTGGACAGGCCACGCTGTCCATTAGGCTCCTTCCTGCGGAAGGAGGAGAGGTTGGCCATTTTGTATTCCCCTTTGTATCCGGCATCCACAATGGCACATGGGACGGGATTCAAGGAATGCGCCGTGCTCACGATCTTTCTCCCGTCTTTAAGGGTGTACATCTCGTCGGCATTGCCGTGATCCGCCAGGACCAGGGCGATCCCGCCGAGCTCATCGACCACTTTGATCAGTTTGTCGGTGCACTCATCCACCGCCTCGACGGAAGCAATGATGGCTTTTTCCACACCCGTGTGCCCGACCATGTCGCCGTTGGGGAAATTGATACGGCCGAAGCGGTAGCGGCCGCTGCGTAAAAGTTCTATCGTCTTTTCGGTGATTTCACAGGCCTTCATCTTCGGCGTCTTGTCGAACTGGATCCGGTCGGAGGGGATTTCCACGTAAGTCTCCAGGTCCTTATTGACATATCCGGAATTATTCCCGTTCCAAAAGTAAGTCACGTGGCCATACTTCTGGGTCTCGGAAACAGCGAAGGCGGTGATGCCGTTGGCGCACATATATTCGCTGACGGCGCGCTCAATTTGCGGCGGCTCGACCAGATAATGCCTGGGGATGTGGAGATCTCCGTCGTACTCCATCATGCCGGCGAACAGGACATCCGGCACGCGCTGACGGTCGAACTTGTCGAACCCGTCTTTTTGTTCGAACGCCATCGCGAGCTCGATGGCCCTGTCCCCGCGAAAATTAAAAAGGACAACCACGTCGCCGTCTTCGATGGCGCCGACGGGCTTACCGCTCTCGGCGACAACAAAAGATTCCAGATATTGGTCCGTGAGCTTCGGGTCTTCACGATAATATGTTTCAACGGCCTCTGCCGCCGAGGCGAACATGCGCGCCTTACCCAGCACGTGCGCGTCCCAGCCGCGTTTGACGATCGTCCAGTCGGCATTATACCGGTCCATGGTCGTTATCATGCGCCCGCCGCCGGAGGCGATACGGTAATCCACGCCGTATTGCTTTTTCAATTCTGTTAAAACCTGCTCGGTCTTTTCGATGTACTGCAGAGCGGATTTTTCATAAACATCGCGGCCGTCCGTCAACGCGTGGATCCTGGCCCGCTTGACCCCGTCTTTGGCCGATTGACGCAGCAGCGCGTAGAGATGATCCGTATGCGCGTGCACGTTCCCGTCGGACAATAACCCGATCAGATGAAAAGTGCCTGGCGGTAAGCCGCCAGGCAGGCCCGATGGTTTAACCCGCGCGATGAGGTCCTTCCACAACGGCGTGCGAAATATACTGCCGTTTTCAATCGCCTTCGAAACCAAAGCCGCCCCCTGTTCAAAGACCCGTCCGGCGCCCAGCGCGTTGTGCCCGACTTCGCTGTTTCCCATATCACTGTCGGAAGGCATCCCCACCGCTTTTCCATGGGCCTTGAGCGTGGTGTATAAGGGGCTCTTCATCAGCCGGTCCAGACACGGTGTCCTGGCCATAAAGACCCCGTCGCTGGCGTCGCGCTTGCCGATCCCCACTCCATCGAGGATGATCAACAAAAGCGGCCCTTTGCGGCCATGAAACTTCGGTAATTTTTTCAACAATAAGGGATTAGACATCGGGGGTATTGTACACAAAAATGCCGGGATTTTAAACCTTTTTTAAGGGAAAACTTGAAGGGAACTGCCGCGCAGACGACAAATTATCCGCAGGGTTGGAATACCAGCCTGGCCCGCACACCGGTATGGTCCGTGATGTTCTCAATGGCGACAATACCATTATGGTTTTCCATGATGCTTTTGGTGATGGACAATCCCAGTCCAACGCCGCCAAAGTCGCGTTTGGTCGTAAAAAACGGCTCGAAGATCTTTTGCAGGTGCTCCGGAAGGATACCGTTACCGCTATCTTCCACATCGCACATGATCACAGTATCTCCCGCTTTGAATTTGCTCTTGTCCAGATTATACGAACGGCAGTGGTCCTCCGAGATCGTCTGACAATACGTTTTCAATTCAAGGATGCCCCCCTGCGGGGACGCGTGGACCGCGTTGAGCATGAGATTGACAAGGACCTGCTCAATACGGTTGCGGTCGATATTGACCTGCGGAATGCTCTGGTCGAGGCGTCCGACGACCTGAATGTGTTTTTTATGGAACTCATGCCGGATGAGCGATAAACTTTTCTCGATGATCTCGTTTAAATTTTCCGGCTTCTTGCTCGAAGAGGCAGAGGTCTTCCCTGCAAAGTTCAACAGTTCGTTGACGATCCCGTTGGCTCTTTGGACGGCTTCCCTGATATTCGTTAACGCGATCTGGATCTTGGCAGGGTCGCCGGAGAGAATTTGTTCCTGCCTGTCCGGCAGGCAGGCCTGCAAAAATGTTGTGTCATAACTTATCGTGGCCAAGGGGTTCCTGATCTCATGGGCGATGCCGCTGGCGATCTCCCCGATGACCTTCATCTTCTCCATCTGCAGAAGCTGTGACTGCGTTTCCTGGAGCCGCTGATAGGCCGCGGTCAATTCGCGCTCCAGGCGTTTGCGCTCCAGGGCGTAATGCAGCGCCTTGTGAAGCACATAGGCCGTATATTTTCCCTTGACCAAAAAATCCTGCGCCCCATAACTGAGCGTATTGATCCCCAATTCATCTTCATAGGCTCCGGTGTTGATGACGATAGTCACATCGGGATACCTGGCGCTCAACGACGTCAAGGTATCTTTCCCTTCGCTGTCCGGAAGGTTCAAGTCCAAAATGACCACATCGAAGGAATGTTGCTCGAGAAGCTGGATGGCCCCGGCTAAAGTTTCCGCGCTTTTAAGGAGAGAAACGGGGTGGGAAAATTCATGGAGCATGGTCTCGAGGATCCGGCGGTCGATCGCGTTATCCTCGACCACCAGGATTTTCAAGGGCTGCGTAAATTTGGGAGGAGTCTCGTTCATGGGCTGATACTGCAATGATACAATACTTCCACCATGATGTCAAACCGGCTTATGGAGCCTGTCCGGAGCCTGTCGTGGTATCAGCGAAGTCGAATAAGCTTATCCCCCGCCTTAGCCGCGCGCTCGACTTTCAAGCCGATCAACTGCCCGCGACGGGCACAGCGGACATCCACGCTTTCGATCTGCATGGAACGTATGGTCTGCGCAAAATTCGTGGTTTTACCCTGAATACGGACCTTATCCCCCACGGCAAGGTTCCCCTTGGTCATTTTTACGACGGCCACCTGGATCTTTGAGAAAAAGTGGGTTATTTCGCCTGCCGGCTGGCCCGCCTGGGCGGGCTGGCCCGGCGGTTGAGTTTTACCGGAAGGAGATTTACCCCTGGAGGCGGAAACAGCCACGGGAGCTTGAGAACGAGGCGATCTTTTAACGGAAGGAACGGTTTGTTTCTTTTTGATCTTTTTTCTGGAAGGACGCGTCGCGCGGGATCTCCCCAAGGATTCGCGCCGGACGCGGGGCAATGCTTTTCTTCTGACTTTTCGCTTTGCTTTCCGTCGCTGTTTTTTCCCTCTCCCCCCGGCCGTAGGTCCCCTGCGGGGGAGGAGCCTTCGGCCGAATAACTTTCGCAGGGAAGAAAATATTTTTTAGGGTTATGCCCTTGACTACCACTTCCAGCATACGATGGGCACGAAATCCTGTTGCACTGTTCATCAAAGGCATAACCCTAATATTTTTTTCAAAACGGCCATGTCGGTTCGTTCACATACTTATCTTGTCGGCGATCGGAGAAATGACGGGAAACCTGATCAACCGCCCCTGAAGAACGGCAATGATGCCAATAAAAGCGAATACCCCCAATACGAACATCCCCAGGCGAAGCAGCCACGTCCCTAAAAGGATCGACACGATCATGACCGCCACCTGCCCGAGGAAAATAACAAGGCCCTGCTTGCTGTGCGCGAGGACGAATGAATTATCCTTTTTGAGGATCAACGGGATGACGCACAGGATGGACAGATACGACAAAACGGCGAAGCTTTTCCCCTCGAGGATGCGGGGATCCTCCTGCGGGTTGAACTGCGGGGTTCTCTTAGCCATTAGCCGTGACCTCGATCAGGGAATTGATGTCCCCGAAAGAGTTTCTCTCTTTATTGGGATTGCGGGAATCTTCTTTCCAGACGCCATCGACGATAAACTGATATTTATAAACACCCGGCTTAAGCGCGATGACGGCTTCCCACTTCCCGTTGGCCTGCGTGAGGCGGCAATGGTCATCCAAAGACCAGTCGTTAAAACTTCCCGTCACAAAGACGGACTTCGCGGCGGCGGCGTCATAGCTAAAGCGCACCGGGAACAACTGCTGGACATCCTTGACTTCCTGCCTGATGAGCGTCCCCATTTTCTCGGAGAATGCTTTTGGCTCGACGCTGGCGGCCGCTGGTGCCGGCTGTTTTTTTTCGGCGCAAATGATCTCTTTGGAAAGCGTGAAATAATCCTTGGTGCCGCGGCTGTATTTGTCGTAGACGCCGACGGTCTGTCCCAGCACGGCGGATTCTTTGAGTTTTACGCTGGTGTGGACGATCGTGTCAAAAAGCAATTCGCTGAATTTCTGCCGGAACGTTTCCAGCATCGCGAAGGAATGCCGCAGGCGCGAATCGAACATCGTGATCAAGACCCGGCACTGGATCGCGTGGTTTAAGCGGTCGCGCACGAGATTGACAATATCCAGCAGATGCTCGACACCCTGGATGGAAAAACGGCTGGTCTCAACCGGGATAATAAGCTCATCGCTGGCGCGTAACGCGTTGACCGTCAGGATGCCGAGGCTCGGCGCGCAATCGATCAGAATATAATCATAATTCTCTTTGACCGTCGCGATCACCTCGGACAATTTCAATTCACGGCCGATCTCATCGGCCAGTTCCTGCTCCAGCGTGCCGACGAGGATATTCGACGGGACGATGTCAAAACTGTTCTCGATACGCTGGATGATATTCTCCAGGCGCAATTTGCGCGGCGTCAGCCGGGAGATAACGTTATAAATGCTGTCCTGGCTTTCGACGTTAAGCCCCAGCGAGGCGTGCGCCTGCGGGTCCAGGTCAATCAAGAGAACCCTGCGCCCGTTCCTGCCCAATGCCGCGGCCAGATTGATGGCTGTCGTCGTCTTGCCGCAGCCCCCTTTTTGATTGGCAATAGCGATAATTCTCATACTTTAGACCCCCTTCTCTCCGGAAAAACAAATGTTGTCAATGAGAATAATGCCTTCTTTCTTTTCCACGTTCCAGGATTCCAGGACAAATGAAACAGTCTTGAGGTTTGTCCAATCGGTGATTTGTTTAAATTCATGCAAAGGAATGCGAAAATCCTGCCAATTGTAATCGATCCCCTGGATGTAATACGAAGCTGTCTCGTTTTTATCGTTCTCAATGACGACCTTCACGATGGACGGGTTCGCCCCCTCCTTACTCCGGATAGAAAACTGGATGTTTTTGTACCGGCTGGCATCGATCGCCGGCGCGGACAAGAGAAGCGTTTTGACGGGCGAAAAATCTTCGTCAAAATTGTAATCCAGGCGCACCAGCCCGTTGTACAAAGCGAAAAGGACATTGCCGCGCAGCGACGACTGCCGCGTCAAAAACGCGGTCAGGCCGTAGAAGACGCTGGAGAAGATCATCAACGTGATCAAGACATTGATCACCAGCCAGGCGTGAAAATGTTTCTTCTTGCGGGGCTCGGCTTCTTTGCGCTTGCCGAGGTAAACTTGCGCTAAATGGTCGTAAATTTCGTCGCGTGTCATGGTTATAAATAATTCTTTTTATTTAATTAATTTATAATACCAGATTAAACTAGAAATCAAAATATTAATTAACTTTTTTTTAACAACAGAAAACCCCTGCCGCGTATTCTGCGGCAGGGGTTTTCTATAATGACAACTAATCTTCTAAAGAATTAGAAGTTTACATTACCATGGAAGATCGCCTGCGTAGCCACTTGATTATTGGCTCCCGTAAACAAATCACCCGGTAAGAACCACCCAAAATTGGCACCGAACTGAACGTCTTCGGTGTAATCATAGGTGAGCGTGGTGTCAATTTCATTGCCGATCTCTTTTTCATCGACAACAATACCCATGGTTCCTGATACCGCACCATCGGGCTGGACAAGGGTAAGGGTCGTATTAGTCGCGTTCCCTCTAAGCCCTTTGTCTAGCCGAAGGTTGCTCCAGGACACTTTGGCCGTGACATCTTCAATCGGATTAACTTGAGCGGACACCGTGCTAATGTGGGAGTTGCTTAAGTTAAAGAGCGTATTGTAGATGGTCCCGCCGGCCTGATTCTCGAACATCGGATCCCAGGCGGTGTACGTGTTGGTTGATCCCTGACGTCCGCCACCATTTGTCTCTGATAAAGCCCGGTCACCCGGATTGCTGTCACCGGAAACATACGTGTACACATATCCCAGGATGGGTTTGTACTCTTCCATCACAGGCACCTTATAACTGGCGATGACCTGGGCGCCCATGGCTTCGCGTTGTTCGTTATCGCGGATCGTACCGGTTGTGGCGACCCTGTTACCTCTCTGCCAGGCAACTTCCGCCTGCACGTTCAACCCTTCGATAGGATTGGTGCTGGCTCTCAAACCAGGCACATAAACCGTATCTGATTTGCTGAACTCACCGGCAGCAGCGGTATTGCTAAGTTTATCGACCTTGGCAAAGAAATACGCCTCAACCTGCGTATTCATGCTGTCGCCGACCTCATAACCGACATTGGCACCGTAAAGATCGATATCATCTTTATTCTCAATTGCCAATGTGTTGGTACGAGAATTAATTTTCGAGAACAGCAACTCGACGCTCAAGGGTTCATAATCAAAAATGAACCGGGCGGCATCTTGCGTTGTCTGCTTGGTCAGATCACCGGCGATTAAAGCAATACCGGAATCAGCCGGCGCGGCGTTGTTGGTCCCGCCAGAATCCACGATGAAGCTGTTGCCATAGTGGAATGCCTGCTTACCAACCACGACCGTTAACGGGGAATACAACATTTCCCGCAACGTGGCATAGGCCAACAAAAGGTCAATGTCTGTCGAAACATTGCTTGTATCGCCCCATGCTCTCTCATTGATAAGAGCCACAGTTGTGGACACATTGTCTGTCAGGTCCGCGTCGGCCCGCAGAATGGATTGGGTGATGAACAGGTTTTGCTGTTCATCTTCAGTAAGACTCAAACCAAGATCAAAATTGTTGCGGATAAGCCAGGTGGAATCAATGCTTCCGCTGATCTTGACGTTTTGCACACTAGCCATTGCCGGCATGGCTGCAAAAGCGGCCAAAGCAAAAGCTAATAGGATTGTTTTTCTCATTTTTTCCTCCAAAAGGTTAATTTAAAAACCATGAGCCTCATATTCCGACTCATCACTTCTATATAAGTATATAGCCAAGTCTGTGCCTGGGCATTAATCAGTCTAATAGACCAGATTTTCGATGATTTCCGACCTTAACGATTGGCTTCACCTCCTTTGGCGGTCAAATTAAAATCATCACTGGGTTAAGTTGTGAAACGGTTGCTATTTTCACACAGCCCTGCGGCAGTGTCAATAATTTTTAAAAAAAATTTCGGAGGGCATTTTGTGAGGGCGCTGTCCCTTAAGAAGCCTCACTGCCCGCTCCACACCAGGGATATTCGGGGCGAAGCAGGATCAACCCGGCTGCTCCTTTTCCTCCCGCGGGATGACGATGGTTTGATCCAGGTAGCCGCCTCCCTTGCTGATCGCCCTGACACGGATCGCGTCACCGGCGACGGCCTCGAGGGGAAAATCCTTTGTCAAACTATTGGGTGTTGTCTGCCGGATGATCGTTATCCGGCTCAACTCCTGAGCATTCTTGTAGATCACCAGCTGGCGGATACCGTCTTCCCGCAAATTCTTCGCCACGTGGGCCACCTCGATATGCAAAATGGCCGTCGGGGCATCATAGCTTAATGTTACATCGCTCGGCGGATGGGCGGCCGCGGGCCGAGGGCAGAAGATCAATAATACCAGCAAAACGATAAGTACCTGTTGTTTCCTCATCATATCCTCCCCTTCTTCATTTCAAAATCCCATTTCCATATGGCATAGATGACCGGATAAACCAGTAATTCCAGGATAAATGACGAGGACAGGCCCCCCACCATGGGCGCGGCAATACGTTTCATCAGATCGGAGCCGGTCCCTGTTGCCCACATAATGGGGAGCAGACCCATGAACGCCGCCATGACGGTCATCAATTTGGGGCGCACCCGCTTGACAGCCCCGTTGACGATGGCTTCTTCCAAGTCCTGTTCCGTTTTCATCTTGCCTTTGCGGATCGCGTCCTCGTAAGCCATGTCCAGGAAAAGTAGCATAAAAATACCCGTTTCCGCATCCAGTCCCATGAGCGCGATCATCCCCACCCAGACAGCGATGGAAATGTTATAACCCAATGCCCACAGCAGCCACACCGCCCCGATCAAAGAAAATGGGACCGCCAGCAACACGATCCCCGTTTTGACCAGTGATTTGGTATTCATATACAAGAGCATGCAGATAATGAAAATAGTCAAAGGCAAGACGACTTTGAGCCGTTCCTTGACCCGTAACATATTTTCATATTGGCCGCTCCAGACAAGCGCGTAGCCCGACGGCATCTTCAGTTCCCGGGCGACGGCTTTCTTGGCCGCTTCGACATAACGGCCGATATCGTTGGTGGCCATATCCACATAAACATACCCGGCTAAAAGTCCGTTTTCATTACGGATCATGGCCGGCCCCGAACGCAGGACAATATCGGCGACCTGCGTCAAAGGAATCTGCTGGCCGGAGGGGGTCGGGACCAGCACCCGTTTAAGCTTTTCCACATCATCCCGCAGTTCCCGCGGGTAACGCACGTTCACCGGATACCGCTCCCGGCCTTCGATGGTCGTCGTCACATTTTCACCGCCGATCGCCGACAAGACCACCATCTGCGCGTCTTCCACCGAGAGCCCATAGCGCGCCAGCTCCTCGCGTTTGAGGTCAAAATCAAGAAAATACCCCCCTGCGGCACGTTCGGCATAAACACTTCTGGTGCCGGGGATGTCCTTGAGGATCATCTCCAGCCGGGTCCCCAATCCCTCGATCTCGTTAAGGTCCGATCCCAGGATTTTGATCCCCAGGGGCGTGCGGACGCCCGTGGACAACATATCAATACGGTTTTTAATGGGCATGGTCCAGGCGTTGATCGCCCCGGGGACCTTCAGGGCCTCATCCATTTGATTGACCAAATCCTCGTGTGAAATACGGTCGGGCCAGAACACGCGCAAAGGCGCCTTGAGGAAATCCGGCATCCCGGAATACCAGCGTTTGATCTTTGGCCACTCGCCTTCCGGCTTTAAGGTCACGACCGTTTCCATCATGGAAAACGGGGCCGGATCGGTCGAACTTTCCATACGGCCGGCCTTGCCGAAAACGCTCTCAACTTCGGGAAAACTTTTTAAAACCTGGTCCTGGGTCTGCATGAGATTCTGGGCTTGTGTGACGGAAATGCCGGGTAATGTCGTCGGCATGTAGAGGACCGACCCCTCCCATAAAGGCGGCATGAATTCTGATCCCAGTTTCAAATAAACAGGGATCGTGGTGAGGACCAGAATCAAGGCTGTGATGAGGGTCCCCTTGCGATGTTTGAGGACAAAACGACAGGCGGGTTCATAAATACGAAAAAGGATTTTGCTGATGGGGTGCTTCTCCTCCGGGTAATAATTTCCGACGAGAAGGGTTGTGGCCGCTTTCGATGCCCACGGCCATTTTAACCTGAATGGCTCCATACGGACAAAAAGCATGCGTATGGCCGGATCCAGGGTAACGGCAAGAATCGCGGCAATCGCCATCGCCAGGTTTTTCGCCCACGCCAGGGGTCTAAAAAGCCGGCCCTCTTGATCAATTAAAGTAAAAATCGGCATAAAGGCGACGGCAAGCACCAGAAGCGAAAAGAAGACAGAAGGTCCGATTTCCTTAATGGCCTTTAATAAAATGACGCGGTAGTCGCCTTTGCGCCCCCCCTCGACCCATTGCTCCAGACGTTTATAGGCATTTTCCACTTCCACAATAGCGCCGTCCACCAGGACGCCGATGGAAATGGCAATACCCGAAAGCGACATGATGTTCGAGGTTAATCCCAACCCATAAAAGGGGATAAAAGAAAGCAGGACAGCGACGGGGATCGTCACTATGGGGACGAAGGCGGAAGGAAAATGCCAGAGGAAAATAATAATCACGATGCTCACAATAATCATTTCCTCAATCAGCTGGTGTCTCAGGGTCTCGATCGCCCTTAGAATCAATTCCGAACGGTCATAGGTCACTTTAATTTCCGCCCCTTCAGGCAGAGTGGGTTCAATCTCCTTCAATTTGGCCTTGACGCGGTTGATGACATTAAGGGCGTTTTCGCCGAAGCGCATAATGACCGTCCCGCCGACCACATCCCCTCCGCCGTCGAGATCGGCCAGCCCGCGGCGGATCTCCGGCCCTGTGGCGACCGTGGCCAGGTCCCTGACCAGCACGGGTGTCCCGTTTTTATCCGTCGCGACGACGATTTCCTCCAGGTCCCCGATGGATTTGGCATAACCGTGCCCGCGGATCATATACTCCGCGCCGGAAAACTCCAGGAGTCGTCCCCCCACTTCCTGGTTCCCATGACGGACCGCGTCGATGACTGTTGTGATCGGGATGTTGTAAGCCAACAGACGGTTGGGGTCCACGGTGATCTGGTACTGCTTGACAAAACCGCCGAGGGAAGCGACTTCCGCCACACCGGGCACACTTTGCAAGTGATAACGCAGGTACCAGTCCTGGAAGCTCCGTAATTCCTGCAAAGAGTTTTTCCCGGATTTATCGACCAGGGCATATTGAAAAACCCACCCCACGCCGGTGGCATCCGGCCCCAGTTCGGTCTTGACGCCTTCCGGCAAGCGGGGGATGATCTTGCTTAGATATTCGAGCGTCCGGCTCCTCGCCCAGTAAATATCCGTTCCGTCCTTGAAGATCACATAGACGTAAGAAAAACCAAAGTCGGAAAAACCCCGGATCGCCTTGACCTGGGGGGCACCGAGCATCGCTGTGACGATGGGATAGGTGACCTGGTCCTCGATGATATCGGGGCTGCGGTCCCATCGGGAATAAATGATCACCTGCGTATCGGAAAGATCGGGGATAGCGTCCAGAGGGATGTTTTTCAGTGACCACACGGCCGCGGCCATGGCCGCCATGACAAAGGTCAAAACAATGAACTTGTTGCGGGACGAGAATTCAATGATCTTTTCGACAAACCCCTCCCGAGGGCTGTTATTGTCCATGCTGATGCCCTCCTTCAGATCCTGACATCCCTTCCAGCGCGGCCTTAAGACGGCTCTCCGAATCGATCAGGAAATTACCGCTGGTAACGACAATCTCTCCTTCCTGAACGCCGCTTTTCAGTTCATAATAACCATCCGCCTTGGCTCCTACCGTAATGTCCCTCGGCTCAAGAACTCCCTGCCCCTTGTCGACGAAAACGATCTTTTTCGTCCCGGTATCGAAAACGGCTCCCTCCGGGATGGCCGGCGTTTCCCCCAGGTCGACGTCGACGGACACATTGACATACATATCCGGCCTCAACCGGCCTTGCGGATCTTTGAGCTGGGCGCGGACCCGTGTCGTACGCGTGGCCTGGTCGACCATCGAATCCACCGCGCGGATAGTCCCCTGAAACGTTTCATTGGACAAAGACGGGACCTCGGCCCTGATGTCCTGCCCCACCCGGATCAGCGGCAATTCATATTCGTACACCGGCGCGTACACCCAGACCGGCTCGCCGGGAGTCGTGAAAAGCAAACTGCGTTCGGCCTCTTTCCAGGCGGCGATCTCGGAGATAAGATCATCGTTGAGGCCCATGTGTCGCAGGCGGATCCGTGTGGATTCGACAAGCCGCCGCGACTGGTCGACAATTTCCGGGATGTCGCTTTGTTTAGCCCGCTCAAAAGCCTGGATCGCCTGGATATACTCCGTCTGGGCCTGATAAAGTTCCGGGTCATGGGCGATTGTCCCGACGGTGCGGACCGTTTTGATCAACTTCTTCTTTTCCACCGCTGCCGTTTTAATGCCGATCAATTGTTGTTTCTGGGGGCTCAACATAATCGGCGCGTAACCTTGCGGGGTCTGCGCGCTCTGCGCCACTGTTTCCTCTTCATAAACCGGGATCAAATCCATGCCCATCGGCGATTTCCCCGGTTTATCCGCTTTGTAGCCCGGGATCATGGGGTCGGTCCAAAAAAGAATTTTCTTTTCCTTCTTCCCGCCGGAAATGCCGGCCACGTGCGTGCCGCAAATCGGGCAGGTCACCTTCTCGCCTTCTTTGGCCAGAACCATCATCGGGCACGGTTTGCCATCATGACTTTTATGGCAATTATGCATAATACAAATATCGCGCAGGTGCTTATCGACTTGCCGGGCCTCCGGCATCTCCGGCGTGATTTCTTTTTTGACCAGATTCATATTGCAAATCGGACAGGTGCCGGGACGGTCGCTCGTGTACGTGGGATGCATCGGACAGTAATAGACGTCCCGCGCGCGCGCCGCTCCGCCCTCCTTTCCCGCTTTTCCCGCCATAATCACGGTGCCACCAGCGACGAGAAGTACAATCACGCCAAGGACAAAGAATTTCTTTTGAATCCGCATAAAATATCCCTCCTATTTTTCCATATCAATGCCAACCGCGCGTTCGATAGCCGCGAAATTCTTTAGAGCATCGGCCAACGCCTGATAATAAGCGATCTTCGCGTTACGGTACACTTCCTCGCTGTCCAGAAAATTGAGGACATCCGTCCGGCCCGCTTCATAGCCGGCCTGGTCCGAAGAAAAGGCCAGTTTTGCCTGCGGGATCAAGGCATTCTCATAAAGTTCAACCACCTGTCTGCCCGCCGTAAATCGGTAATACGCGTTTTTGATTTCGTATTCGGCAAGATTTTCGGCCTGGCGAAGGTTTGCTTCGCTCGCGTTGAGGTTCCGCTTCGCCTCGAGGACCGCCGGGATGATCCTGTTCTGCCATAACGGCAAGGTAACCTTTAGCGGCACCATCCACGCGTCGCGGCCGTCATTGGGACCCGTGGTCATGCCGCCGCCGATGCGCGTGTACTGAAAGCCGACCGAGATATCCGGCATATATTCATATTTCGCCAGGGCATGGGCATGCCCCTGCCTGCCGCGCATGGCCGCCGCCTCCAGAAGTTCCGGACGGTTTTCCCTGGATTGTTTCAGCAGTTGATCCAGCGATAATTCCAGCTTGGGCAAGACCGGCGCTCTGATCTTGTCGATGGGCGCCAACGCTCGACGGTCAAGAAGCGCGTTGAGGAAGGCGGCCAGCGTCTGGCGTTGTTGACGCAAGACAAAAAGTTCCTGGAGCGTTCCGGAGACCTTCGCCTGCGCCTTGGCCACGTCGCGTTGCTCTCCCTGCCGGCTCGCGTAACGGGACTCGGCGACAGCCTCAAACTTTTTTAAAAGATCAAGGATCTCCTCGACGGCCGCGATGGCCGCGTCCACCGCGTAAAGGTCATAATACGTCTGCGATATGTTCAGAACAAGTTCGCGTTCCACCTGCTTGAGCCGGGCCGATGCCGCGTCGACCTCGGAAAGGGCGATCTTCCTTCTCTCCAGTAATTTCCCCGGAAAGGGGATCATCTGTTCGAACTCATACACATCTTTTTGCGGTCCCAGAGGGGTTTCCAGCATGGGCCCCATCACGGCATACCCCGCCGTCGGGTCGGGAAGAGCGGAAGCTTGCGGAACGCGGTGTTTGGCGGCCTGCAGCTCTTCGCGCGCCGCCTCAAGCCCGCGGTTATTCGCCAAGGCCTCTTTAAGAAGTTCCTCCAGCGGCACGGAAGACCGGACCGTTTCCTGGGCAGGAAGCCGGGTGGATAACGAAAAAAATAAGAAAACAGATATTAAAATGATGATTAATGCTCTGACCACGGGGGTCCTGTTCATTACCGCCTCCATTCGTTTCTGTTTGACCCAATTATACTATACCCCTTCATGCCCTTATGTAAATCCAAAATCGAAAAAATGAAACAATCATGCGAAACTAGAGTAAGGGCTTTGAAGGAAAGAATACAGACCGGGCTATGAGCCTAAAGGCGCAGGACGCAATGACGAAGATAAACGGGGATGGCAGACGAACTTTCCCGGGGGGGACCATGATAGTAGACGATCTTCAACAAGGCCCGATCCCGGGAAATATCATCCAGGGAAACACCGAGACCAGGATCATGCGGCAAAAAATCCCTTGCTTCGGAAACCGATGGGACATCGCAGGGACGGGAAGATAAACTTGCGATTTTGTGACACTGACATTCATCGGTTTGCCGGGAATGATTGTTGTGGCCGGCAGAAGGACTTGCCCGCCGGGAATCCGTGTCCGTTGGAGAATGGCAGTGTCCTGCGCCGGCACGCCCGACGGCCACGGCGGATCTCTCCAGGCAACAACACAAAATCGCCCAGAAGAATATGGGGAGGATAAGAAGGGAAGTGAATGTTTTTTTATTCATTCTGATCACCGGACAATAAAAGTATATGCTCAACCTCCCCGCATGTCAACAGTCAGTCGGTCAGTGGCGGTCAGTGGCGAAGAAGAATGCGCCCGATTGGATTCCGACTCATTAGGCCACATATGGCCTAATGAGGAGTCCCGAGGCTCACGAGTCTTTACCAGAGTAAGCCGAGGGAGAACCAACCCCCAAGCCCCTCGCGACTGAATTGCTCAATACGGTCGCTCGGGACATCTATCCTTTTTGGAGAATAATCTTTAAGAAAAAAGGATAAGTGCCCCTAGTTGGATTCCCCCACAGGGGCCAACCACGCAATGATTGAATAAATGCGCCTGGCCGGACTCCCCCAAAGGGGTCCTGTCTTCCTTCTAAATCGTATTTATGGAAAAGACAGGAGAACCGGCACGATTGGCGGTTCAGATTAAGTGCCCCTGGTTGGATTCGAACCAACCACGCCGGCCTTAGGAGAGCCGCGCTCTATCCATACTGAGCTACAGGGGCATATATAAAATGACCAAATTACAAGCACCAAATCACAACAATATACAATATCCAAATTCAAATAGCCAAAACTTTGTGATTTTGATCATTGGGGTTTGTTTATTGTCTGGAATTTGAGATTTGTGCATTGGAATTTTAACTATCATTTAACACGATACGGCGCCAGGGCATTCAGATAGCCTTCCGGGGCGTCGTACCCCAAAAGGACCGCTTCATCGCAGTACTTGACGGCGGCCGCAAAATCCTCCTTCTGAAAGGATAAAATAGACAAGTTTACCAGCGCGTTCATGTGCAGGGAATCCTGATCAACGGCTTTTAAATAGCTGGAAATCGCCTCTCCGGTATTATTGAGCCTGGCATAAATATTCCCCATATTATAATACCCCTCGGCATTCGCCGGATCCAGGGTAACCGACTTCCGATAAAGCTCAAGCGCACCCGGCAAATTCTCGGCCGCCTCCTCCAGGAACGCCAGGTTAAAATAAGCCCTGCCGTTACGGGGATCCACTCGCAGGGCCTTCTGATAAAAGGACTTTTCCCGATCCTTTTCCCCCTGCCGGCCGTAAATGACCCCCATATTCAACCAGGCATCGGCCATGCGGGGATCAACATCAAGGGCCTTTTGATAGAAACCAAGCGCTTCTTTGAACCTTCCCTGTTCTTTATAAAGATTCCCCAAATTATATAAAGCGCCGCTGTTCCGGGGATCGATCTCCAAAGCCCTGCGGTAAGCTAAAAGCGCCATCCCGGCGTCGCCCACATCGATATACAGATTGCCCAAATTAAAATAGGACGCCGCCTTCGGACGGTCTTTATTGACCATCGCGGCATACCGCGCCAGAACATTACTTCTTGCCTCCTGATACGCCGAAACACCGGGATTTTTCTCAATGGCCTTCGTGTACGCCTTGACGACCATAACATGCAGGTCCTTGTCTTCGGGGTTCAGCTGCAGCGCTTGATCAAAAGCGAAAACGGCCTGGCGCGCGTCCCCTGCTTCCACGTAGACATCACCGAGTCCGCAATGAGCGTCCTTGAATTTCGGGTCGATCTCCAGGGCTTTCTTGTAAGCCTCAACAGCCTCGGGAAATCTTCCTATGCGGGCGTACAGATCGCCCAGATTATAATGGGCATCCATATAACCGGGTTCTGCCTCAACGGCACGCTGATAAAGCCCGATCAAATGATCGACCTTGCGGATCTTTGCGACGACCTCCGGCGCGAGGCCTTTTTGGACTCCCGCGAGCCCGGAACGCATCACTTTCTTGTACTCTTTTTGCGCGGCCCCGGATTCCCTGGTCTTGCCCAAGACGATGGCGAAGTTGTTCAAGGCAAGGGGTTCATCCGGATAATATTTCAGGTCGTGCCGCCATAATGACATGCTGTCGCGCCAGACATGAGATTGCTGAAAAGTCTTGAACGAAAAAATCGTGCCCAGAAGAATGACGCCAAGAACCCGCGGCAACGCAGGGTGCTGCCGCGGGTTCAACCACAAACCAGCTAAAAAGCAAAATCCCAAAGACGGCAGATACATAAACCGGTCGGCGACCGTGTTGACGTCCTTTGTCTCGTCGAAACGCAGTAAAAAAAATATCGACAAAAAATAAAAAAGAACGGCAAAGACGAACCATTTGTTGCGGCGTGGAGCCCCGCGGGCGGAATCCTGAACTGTCCCGACGTAAAGTCGGGACTGCAAACGCGCGAGGGCCAAGACGACAAGGACAAGAACAGCGAGCGACAAGAAATATTCCGGGTTTGTCAACAGAACCGGTTTCGCGAGACGGTGCAACGGGACGGAAATATAGGGAAAAAAGAATTGCCGCAAATAGAACGTGAACGTCCACGGCCAGATCAAAGCGCTCTGCACGACGCTTTCGCCGGGGATGCGGGCGTGCGCCGCGTAGGTGATCCAGGCGATCCCGCCGATGATAACGCCCAAAGGCAACTTTTCGATGAACGCCTGTCTATTGAACGGTCTCCCTTTAAACCAATCGAGCAAGACAAGGATCAGCGGCAGGCTCAAGGCCATCGGCTTGGACAGCATGCTCAAGGCCCCAAGGATCGTCGTTACCCAAAGCCAATGGAATCTCTTCTCTCCCAGGTAACGCAGATAACTCAAAAGCGCGGCCATATAAAACGCGGCGTACAAAACGTCTTTACGTTCCGTGATCCAGGCGACGGATTCGACATGGACGGGATGGATCCCGAAAATCAGCGCGGCCACGCCGGCGGCGGCTTGCGAAAGTCCGAGTTCGCGCCCCAGCAAAAACACCATGACAACGACGAGAAGATGCAGCAAAACATTATCTAAATGATAGGCGAACGGATTATAGCCAAAAAAATGATGTTCCAGGGCGAAGGAAAGACTGGTGAGCGGAATATAGATCTTGTTGACGGTGGAGGTGAACATCTCCAGGACATGTTCAAGGTCAAGGCCGCGGATGGTGATATTCTCCAGCACGTGGACGTCGTCGTCCCAGAGAAGGAATTCACCTTTTAAAATAGGCAGATAAGAAAGGAACGTGAGAACAAGTATCGGGACGAGAAGAAAAACAGCGGGGATTTTTGAAGCAACTTGCTTATGCATTGAAATCACAAGGTCACATTTAATGTCAAATTTAAAATGACAAATGTCAAATTAATGACAAATTCCCGATTTCCAACCCATTTGTCATTGTTCATTATCAATTAATTTGTCATTTGACATTGGTCATTGTGCCCTGTTATGTGACTTGGTGACTTTAATATTTTATTACAGAATACACAGGAAGGTCTTTAAGCTTCTCTTTTCCCCGAAGGAACTGCAACTCGACTAAGAAAGCCACGCCGGCGATCGTCGCCTTCTGGCTTTTAACGAGTTCGCAAACCGCCTTAATGGTCCCCCCGGTTGCCAGAAGATCATCGACGATCAAAACGCGCGTATCGGGGCCAAGAGCGTCTTCATGAATCTCTAAAACATCGTTTCCGTATTCCAGTTCATAGGTGATGCTTTTGGTCTTCGCCGGGAGCTTGCCTTTTTTACGCACGGGGACGAAGCCGGCGCCCAGTTTGTAGGCCAAGGCGGCGCCGAAGATAAAGCCGCGCGCCTCCACTCCGACGACATAATCGATCCTTTCCTTCTTAAATTTACCCGCCAGGAGGTTAACGGATTTTTTAAAAGCATCTCCATCCTTAAGAAGTGTCGTGATATCCTTGAAAATGATCCCTTCTTTGGGAAAATCCGGGATGTCCCTGATCCGGTCCTTGAGATCGCTTTTGCGCAGCGTCATTGCTTTGGTCATTTTTTATCTCCTCCCTGCGGGCCAGAGGCTCCCTCCCCGCGGCCATAGGTCCCCCGAGGGGGAGGGGCCTTTGGCTGAGGGGAAGAGCCTTTGGCCACTTTGACCACAGAATCACGTTTGATCAATTTTGTCGGCAGCACGATCTTCAGCGGCAGCCTCTCTTTTCCTTTACTGATCTGGCTCAAGTGTTCCGCGCCCAAGCGTCCCATCTCGACCAACGGCTGGGACACGGTCGTCAATGCCACCGGGCTGGTCACATTGATCGGGTTATCGTCGAACCCGATGACGGAAAGATCTTGCGGCACGCGCATCTGCAGCGACCGGGCCACGTCCATCAATTCCAGCGCCATGACATCCGAGGCGGCAAAAACGGCCGTGGGCCGGTTCTTCGCTTTCAACAACTTTTGCGCGGCGGCGCGCGCGGGCGTGCGCAAGAAATCCCCGAAGGTGACGTAATGACGCGGCGTTTCGATATTATGTTTGATCAGCGCGTCGCGGTATCCTTCCAGACGCTTGATGCCGGCCTGGGTGGAGATGTCCCCTGCGATAGTGGCGATCTCTGTGTGCCCCTGGCCGATGAGATATTCGACGACTTCCATGGCGGCCTGTTTATTGTCCACCGAAATGTAATTGATCGGTTCATCCAGGATGTTGTTCAAAACCACACACGGCATACCCCAGCGGATCGCCTTCTTGACGACGTCCACGTCATTGTCGATGTCGGCGAAGATGATCCCGTCGACATATTTGGTGTCCATCAAACTGGAATCGAGCCAGCCTTTGTGGTTGTTGCGATCCGTAATATGGACCAAAAAATCGGCGTTCAAACGGCTGGCGGAAAGGCTCACGCCGCGGATAATTTCTCCGGCGTAAAAGGAATGAAAAATGTCCTCGAACTGCGGGATGACCAGAACAAAGGTTGGTTTGCGTTTGCGGGAGATCACTTTTTGACCTTGTCGTGTTTCAACAGCTGCCGGATCCTTTTGAGCGTGGCTGATTCGATCTGGCGCACGCGTTCGCGCGAAACGCCCAATTCCCCGGCGATCTCGGCCAAGGTGCGGGCCTCGCCGTCGATCAAACCATAACGCATCTCAATGATCTTGCGCTCGCGTTCCTCAAGCATTTTCAGGAATCTGACGGTGCGTTCTTTGTCGAAAAATTTTTCCAGCTCGGCATCGGGACTGGACACGTTCTCATCTTCGATGATATCGATGATCTGGCCTTCCCCTTCCTCGCCGATGGGCGCGTCCAGGCTCGACATACGGGTGATGGCGTTATCCAGTTCGCGGATGCGCTCGACGGTCAGCTTCATGCGCTTGGCGACCTCCGCCATGCGGGGTTTACGGTTCAAACGATGGGTCAGCTTTTCCACCATTTTCTTGTATTTAAGGATCTCTTCATTCATGTAGACCGGAACGCGGATCATCTTCCCCTGATCGATGATCGCGCGCGAAACTCCCTGCTTGATCCACCAGGCCGCGTAGGTAGAAAAACGGTATCCTCTTTTGGGATCGAATTTTTCAACACCCTTCATCAGCCCGATGTTCCCTTCCCCTATAAGGTCGCTTAAAGGAACGCCCAGATTCACATACCGTTTGGCGATACTGATGACCAGACGCAGATTGGCCCTGATCATCTTGTCCCAGGCCTCCTTGTCCCCTTTTTGGACCCTTTCGGCTAAAGCAATTTCTTCCGCGGCCGTCAGAAGCGCGATGGGACGAACGTCTTTAAGATATGCTTTGATGGGATCGGTCATAGCTTCGTAATGACCAAATTACAAAAATGTCAAATGTCAAAATCCAAATGACAAATTAATTCCAAATGACCAATATCAAATTGGTTAAGGCAAATTAGGGATTTGAGATTGGTCATTGATTTGTCATTTGACATTTAAAATTTGTCATTCATCTGTGATTTGGCCATTTTACCTCTTCTTGGCTTTCTTTCCCTTCGTATTTGCCCTGCCGGCATTCTCCGCCTTGAGCGCGGACTGGGCCGCGGCCAAACGGGCGATCGGAACGCGGTACGGCGAGCAGCTCACGTAATCCATCCCCGCACGGCAACAGAAATCGACGGAAGCCGCGTCTCCGCCATGTTCACCGCAGATACCGACCTTCAAATTCTTCTTTGTCAAACGGCCGCGCTCAATACCCAGTTTAACGAGCGTCCCGACGCCCTCCTGATCCAGACTTTGGAAAGGATCGCCCTTGAAAATGCCTTTACCGCCGTCTTTTTCCGTCGCTACATAAACCGGCAGGAAGCGCCCGGCGTCGTCGCGCGAAAGTCCCAGGGTCATTTGGGTCAGGTCATTGGTACCGAAGCTAAAAAAGTCGGACACTTCCGCCAGTTGATCCGCCAGAAGAGCGGCACGCGGAATTTCGATCATCGTACCGACCAGATAAGGCAGCGTCACGCCGGCCTGCCTGATCAATCGGTCAGCGACGGCGCGAGTTTGCTTCTCGAGGATATCAAGCTCTTTTTTGTCGATGGTCAACGGATGCATGATCTCGGGCAAGACCTTGATCCCTTCTTTCCGGCATTTGATCGCGGCCTGGATGATCGCGGTGACCTGCATGTCGAGGATCTCCGGATACGTGATGCACAAACGGCATCCGCGATGACCCAGCATCGGGTTGGCCTCATGCAATTGCTCGCAGCGATGTTTGATCTTATCGGGTGAAATGCCCGTGATCTTGCTTAATTTTTCAATGCCGGCATTGTCTTTCGGCGTAAACTCATGCAATGGCGGATCGATCAAACGGATCGTAACGGGATAACCGTTCATGGCTTTAAAGATGCCGTAAAAATCATCCGTTTGGAACGGCAAAAGTTTCGCGAGCGCCATTTTACGGGTATCCAGCGTTTCAGCGACGATCATTTCCTGAATCGCCAAACGGCGTTCCTCGGTATCGAAGAACATATGTTCCGTGCGGCACAGCCCGATGCCTTCGGCGCCCATCTTGATCGCGTTGACGGCATCATAGGGTGTATCCGCGTTGGTGCGGACGTTGATCTTGCGGAATTCATCCGCCCATTTGAGGATCGTATAATACTCGTCGGGAAGTTCCGGTTCTCTCAAAGGCATATCACCGACGTAGACTTCGCCGGCCGAACCGTCGAGGGTAATGTATTCACCCTGCTTGATCGTTTTACCATTGACCGACATTTGCCTGGCGTCGTAATCGATGCGTAAAACCTCGCACCCGACGATGCAGCATTTACCCCAGCCGCGCGCGACGACCGCCGCGTGGCTGGTCTTGCCGCCGGTCGCGGTCAAAATACCTTTGGCCGCGTGCATACCGCCGACGTCCTCGGGGCTTGTTTCCTTGCGCACAAGGATGACCTTCTCGCCTTTATGTCCCAGCTTCTCCGCTTCCGCGGCCGTGAACACAACCTTACCGGCGGCAGAACCCGGAACGGCGTTGATACCACTGGCAAATCGCGCGGACTTTAGCTGCGCGGGAGCCACCTTGTCCGTGTCGATGACCGGATAAAAAAGACGCTCGATGTCATCGGAGGAAACGCGGCTGACTGCTTGCGCTTTTGTAATAACCGGTTTGACGGCGAGCCGGGCGTACTTTTTGGGCAAATAACCTTTTTTAACAAGGTCATGGGCCTGGCCCTTGGTCAAAAGCGGCCTGGTCGCGTGATCGAGGGCGATGCGAAACGCCGCGGCCGGGGAACGCTTGCCCGTGCGGCATTGCAGCATATAAAGCTGCTCATCCTCAACGGTGAATTCCAGGTCCTGCATTTCCTTATAATAGGATTCCAGGATCGCGCGCACGGCGCAAAGCTGATCATACGCCTTGGGCATTTGCTGCTGCAGTGTGGAAAGTTTAAGCGGCGTGCGGATACCGGCAACGACGTCCTCGCCCTGGGCATTGATCAAATAATCGCCGTAAAAAGTATTTTCACCGCTGTTGGGGTCGCGCGTGAAGCACACGCCTGTCCCGCTGTCGTTGCCTTTATTGCCGAAGACCATCTGCACGACGTTGACCGCGGTCCCTTTTAGGTCCGTGATCTTCTCCACGCGACGGTAAGTCTGGGCTTTCTCCGCCTCCCAGCTATTAAAGACGGCCATGATCGCGCCCCATAGTTGTTTCCAGGGGTCCTGGGGGAAATCTTCGCCTTTATTCATTTTGTAGAACGCCTTGAACTGTTCGCACAATTCCTTGAGTTTCTCGGCGGGAATTTCGGGATCGGTCTTGACTTTGAGCTCACGCTTCATTTCATGGAGCAGATCTTCCATCGATTGCTTGGACAGCCCCATGGCCGTGCTGGAGAACATCTGGATAAAACGCCGGTAGGCGTCGTAGGCAAAACGCGCGTTGCCTGTTTTCCTGGCCAGGCCCTCGACACTCTGGTCATTGAGACCGAGATTGAGAATCGTCTCCAACATCCCCGGCATCGAACGCGCGGCGCCGGAGCGCACGGAGACGAGCAAAGGATCTTTTTCGTCGCCGAGTTTCTTCCCGGTCACTTTTTCAAGTTTTGAGACCGCGCCGCGCACTTCTTTTTCCAATCCTTTGGGAAGTTTGCGGCCGAGCTTGTAATATTCTTCGCAGGTCTGGATCGTGACCGTGAACCCCGCAGGGACCGGGATGCCGATCGAGGTCATTTCCATCAAACCGATGCCCTTGCCCCCGAGCACATTCTTGCTTAATTCTTCGCCTTTGGCTTCCGCGCGTCCGGCCCCGTAAGAATAAACAAATTTCTTACTCATTTTTCGAATCCCTTTCTTCAAAAAGTTGTTGCTGTTACAATTTCAAATAACAATTTTGAACATTGTGATTTTGGTATTGTTTGTTATTTGATGTTTGATGCTTGGAGTTTGAAATTTCAACTCTCCAAACGTTCTTTCAAATATGCTTTTAACTTTTCCACCGCAATGCGCTCCTGCGCCATGGTGTCGCGCTCACGCACCGTGACCTGGCCGTCTTCCAGCGACTGCACGTCTACGGTCACGCAATAAAATGTCCCCACTTCATCCTGACGCCGGTACAGTTTGCCGATGGCGGCCGTATCATCATAAACGCAAACGAACTCTTTTTGCAAGTCATTCTTGATCCGCTTGGCCAAGGTGACGATGCCGTCATTTTTCTTCAACAGCGGCAGAACAGCCGCCTTGATCGGGGCCAGCTGCTTGCTGAACCTTAAAACCACCCGGGTCTGGTCTTTGACGATCTCTTCATGGTAGGCGTCCACCAGAAACGCCAGCGTCGCGCGATCCACCCCGCCGGAAGGTTCGATGACATACGGATAGAATTTCTCGTTGGTCGCCGGGTCCTGATATTGCAGGTCCTTGCCGGAAAATTTCGCGTGTTGTTTAAGGTCGTAATCGGTGCGGTTGGCGATGCCTTCCAGCTCCGACCAGCCGAAAGGAAAATTATATTCGATGTCCGTGCAGGCGGCGGCGTAATGGGCGAGCTCGTCTTTAGCGTGCGGGCGTACCCTCAAATTTTCCTTGTGAACCCCCATATTCAAATACCAATTGAGACGGTCTTCGATCCAGCGCCTGTGACAATCTTCCGCATCTTGTTTTGTGGTGAAATATTCAATCTCCATTTGTTCAAATTCTCTCATCCGGAAAATAAAATTCTTTGTCGTCACTTCATTGCGAAAAGCCTTGCCGATCTGCGCGATGCCGAAGGGAAGTTTGCGATGGGTGCTGTCCAGCACGTTCTTGAAATTGACGAAAATGCCCTGCGCGGTCTCGGGACGCAGATAAACCTTCTCGGCCGTCTCTTCAACGGGCCCCAAGGATGTTTTTAGCATTAAATTTGCTGCGACACCTTCATCAGGAAGGGCTTCCCCGCACTGGGGACACGGCATTTGGGCTACACCGCTCTGACGTGCGGCAATACGGCCGATAAAATTCTTAAAATCCAGATTTAATTCACCGAAGGAGGCAAACGAATCGACCATCCAGGAAAAAGTCACTTCCGGTTCTTTCACCAAGGCCAAATTCGGGGCCAATTCTTTTCCCTCTTTTTGAGCCCAGCGTAAAAGATAAGAGCTGTCCTTGTTGCCTACAATCGTTTTATGAAGGGAGATAAACCATGGACTTGTCCAAATTTCCTCCCAAATTTTATCGAGGCGAAAATGCCTCTGGCAGGAAGGGCATTTAACAAAAGGATCGGAAAAACTATTCACGTGGCCCGAGGCTTCCCAGGTCTTGGGGTGCATCAGAATGCTGGCATCGAGGCCGACCATGTCATCGCGGCTATGCACGACCGTGCTCCACCAGGCCGACTTGACGTTGCGCTTGAGTTCCGCCCCCAGCGGACCGTAATCCCAGGCGCTGCCCAACCCGCCGTAGATCTCCGAAGAGGGGAATATGAAGCCCCTGCGCTTGCACAGGGAAACGATCTTTTCCATTAAATCGCTCTTCGGGGAGTCTGCTACTTTCGACATAGAGGAAATATTTTAACCAAAAGCATTTCAAAAAGCAAGTCCCTTGACAGATCTTGACAGATCTGTCATTTAAGAATTAAAAGTGGACACTTTTTAAAGCGATTTAAGTTTTAAAAGTGGACACCTAAGAAATTCGTAATTTCTGGAGAAATGTTTTTAGGCAAAACCTTCAATCTTTTAAAGTCATTCATCGAAACATCCAT
>JACROV010000007.1 GCA_016214285.1 Candidatus Omnitrophota bacterium
AAGTATAACAACCATTTTTCGACCTGGCCTATGACTAAGCAGGAGTCGTTTTAAGAAAATGAGAAACGTTTCACTATCAAAGACAGCGTCTTTTTGTGTTACCAGCCGCCCATCTTCAACTCTGACGGCGCCAAAGACGCCGACGCTCTTGCGCGTGGGCGCAAGAAGCACGACAGGATCTGCCTCTTCCGGCGGTATCCACATGGCACAGCGCGTGCCATGCTGCTGGAAATGGCATTCGTCTTCGAACCAGAGATCAATTTTAGGATTCTTTGCCATGCGTCGGAGTTTTTTTATATTGTGCTTGTGCCACGGGATCGGCGCTGGCGATAACCGGACGAGGTTTACGCCGCCGAAAACCAAATTTATGAAACAGCCGCTGACACTGTCGAACGCCAAGACGAAGTCCTTTTCTCTTTTTCAAATGATGGCTCAGCAATTTTCCGTCCCAAAGGTTTTGAGAATATCCAAGTTCGCGCGGCTGCCTGCGAAGGTCTCCATCGACAATGTGTCGAATATCTTCTGTGATCACGCTTGGCCGGCCAGGCTTGTCCATGTCTCTCAAGCCATCAAAGACAATGTGTCGAATATCTTCTGTGATCACGCTTGGCCGGCCAGGCTTGTCCATGTCTCTCAAGCCATCAAAAGGCACAGCAGACGCTTTATCTAACAGATTCGGATCAGGCAAGATATAAAACAAATGCGCTGTAAAAAGATTTGATTTGGACGACTTCCGGGACGACTTCCGACGGCTTCCGGCGACTTCGGCGACTTCGGCGACTTCAGGGGACACACGACGTAACCCGGATTAAAAACACTCGTCACCGATTGAATTCCACCGACGTCGGTGGAATGGCCGGGCGTCTTCCGGCAAAAAGAGTCAGCACCGACTCAATTGGCCGAGGGGACTTCCGCGGGACACCTACATAATCAGGTGATAGGTTATAGGTGGTAGGTGATCAATGATGAACAACGAAATTTTATCCGAAATCCGCAATAAGCTCACCGCCCCGAAGATCGCGCTTGAGCGGCTGGCGAAGGGGGAGAAAGTGCCCAAAGAATTTCTCGAATTGGCCGCGGAAGAACTGAACGCGGCCGCTGCTTTGTTGCAAGGAGAAAAGATAATTGCTTTACTCGCAGAGAACCGTTGTTTAATGATCAATAATCCCCCCGATTCCCCCGCATTAAGAACCCACCATGCGAAGGAGCGAGCATTATGAACGAGAAAAAAGAGATCACCACACATCCGTCGACGTTTGAATCCATCCGCAAAGTGAACCAGCACGGCCAGGATTTTTGGTCGGCGCGGGACTTGGCGAAGATATTAGGATACTCGGAATTCAGGCATTTTATCCCTGTCATTCACAAGGCCAAAGAGTCCTGTGAAAACAGCGGTCAGGTGATCGGTAACCATTTCGAGGACGTCCTCGAAATGGTCCCTATCGGTTCCGGCGCGCGCCGGGAAATTCAAGACGTGAGGCTTTCGCGTTATGCCTGCTACCTCATCGTCCAGAACGCCGATCCCTCCAAGCCCATTGTCGCCCTGGGGCAAACTTATTTCGCGGTCCAGACCAGGAAACAGGAGCTCGTTGAGCAATCCGGTTACCAAAAACTGCGCACGGAAGAGGAAAAGAGAATATTTCTGCGCGACCAGTTAAAGGTCCATAATAAGCGGTTGGCAGGAACGGCCAAGAACGCGGGCGTCATTGAGCCGGTCGATTATGCCATTTTTCAGGATCATGGCTATAAAGGACTTTACGCAGGGCTGACGGCCCAGGACATCCACACCCGCAAAGGGCTTAAGAAAGGCCAGCAGATCTCGGACCATATGGGCAGCACGGAGCTGGCCGCCAATCTTTTCCGCGCCACCCAAACGGAAGAAAAGCTCAAGAGAGACAATGTCAAGAACAAGCAAGCCGCCAATCAGACGCATTATGAGGTCGGCAAAAAGGTCAGAAAGACGATCGAGGAGATCGGAGGTACCATGCCGGAGAACCTGCCTACAGCTGGAAGCATCAGGTCGATTGAAAGAAAGATCAAGAAAACTAAATAATCAACCCCGTTCTTTCTAGACAATTGTTTAGAAAGCGGGGTTTTTATTCATTGACAATTACTTTTAAAATCAGTATATTATAAACTTAATTTCGGGATAACCAGAATATTTTCAAGAATGTTCTAACCCCGTAATTTTCAACTATATAGGAGAGGAGAGAAGGAATATGGCCGAATGGATCGGTATAGGCCGCCGCGCGCGCCGTTGCTATGGATTTGATGAAGTCGCTTTGGTTCCCGGCTCCGTGACGATCAATCCCAATGAAGTGGATACGCGCTGGACGATCGCCGATAAAACGTATCAGGTCCCTATTCTGGCCGCGGCCATGGATGGCGTGGTGGACGTGAAATTCGCCGTTGCCATGGGGAAATTAGGCGGCATCGCCGTTCTCAACCTTGATGGTATCCAGACCCGTTATGACAACCCCGATGCCGTATTAGAATCGATCGCCAAGGCCAGCCCTGAAGAAGCCACGAAACTTGTTCAAAGCGTATATTTGAAGCCGGTCAAGGAAAAATTGATCGCCAAACGGATCAAGGAGATCAAATCGCATAAAGTCCCCGCCGTTGTCAGTTGTATCCCGCAGAATGCCAAACAATTCTCGGCGATCGCCGAAAAGGCCGGCTGCGATATCTTCGTCGTCCAGTCCACGGTGGCGACGATCAAACATATTTCCACCGAATATAAAGTGCTGGATCTGCATAAATTCTGCAGTGAATCCAGGATCCCTATTATCCTCGGTAACTGTGTCACCTACGAGGTGGCTTTGGAGTTGATGGAAGCCGGCGCCGCCGGATTGCTCGTTGGCATCGGACCCGGCGCGGCGTGCACGACGCGCGGCGTCCTGGGCATCGGCGTCCCGCAGATCACGGTCACGGTCGATACGGCCGCGGCCCGCGACTATTATTTCAAACGCAGGGGAAAATATATCCCGATCATCACCGATGGCGGGATGCGCATCGGCGGGGAGATCTGCAAAGCCTTCGCCGCGGGGGCGGACGCCGTTATGGTCGGTTCATCGTTCGCGCGCGCTCAGGAAGCGCCCGGCCGCGGGTATCATTGGGGCATGGCCACCTCGCACGCCAACCTGCCGCGGGGAACGCGCGTCCAGGTCAAGACGACCGGAACATTAAAGGAGATCCTCTTCGGGCCGGCCAGGGTCGATGACGGATCGCAAAATCTTATGGGGGCCCTGAAGACCTCGATGGGTTCTTTGGGAGTCGCTGACATTCAGCGGATGCATGACGTGGAAATGATCATCGCGCCGTCGATACAGACCGAAGGCAAGGTCTTCCAGGTAGGCCAGCGGGTCGGTATGGGCAAGTGAACAAAAAAGGACAGGTTATGCTGCGTAAAATAAAAAAAGCAAGAGCAAAAAAGTTAAAGCTGCGCAAGATCGTCCACCGGCCGCGCCGGCCCACATCCAGTAAAAGCAAATTTATCAAGACATCCCGCGCCATAGCTCGCCGGAGTGTGACTGCCGCCAAGACCCACAAGGTCCGCAATAAAGATATCATCCTCGTTCTGGATTTCGGGTCTCAATACACCCAATTGATCGCCCGCCGGGTCCGGGAAAGTAAAGTATTCAGCCGGATCGTTCCTTATACGATCTCGGCCGAAGAGATCCAGGAGATCAATCCCAAAGGGCTTATTCTTTCCGGCGGCCCGATGAGTGTTTACGACCGCGGCGCCCCCGCGCTCAAGAAGGAAATTTACAATTTGGGGATCCCCATTCTGGGCGTTTGTTACGGCATGCAGCTTATCTGTGACCAGCTGGGGGGCAAGGTTCAGGGAAGCAAGGAACGCGAGTTCGGCCGCGCCGAATTATTCATCGACAGCAACAAAGATCTCTTTGCTAATCTGCCTACCAACATCACCTGCTGGATGAGCCACAGTGACCAGATCGCCAGGCTTCCGCCGGGATTCACCACGATCGCCCATACGCTCAACGCGCCGGTGGCGGCTATCGCCAACCGCGCCAAAAAGATGTATGGAGTTCAGTTCCACCCGGAAGTGGCGCACACCCAGCGGGGTGTCCAGGTGCTGTCGAACTTTATTTTTGGCACCTGCGGGTGCCTGCCGCGCTGGACCATGGATAAGTTCATCGACACTACGATCAAACAGATCAAGGAAACCGTCGGTAAAAAGAAGATCATCCTGGGTTTAAGCGGAGGGGTCGATTCGTCGGTCGCCGCGCTCTTGCTCCATAAAGCCATCGGCGCGAAATTGCATTGTATCTTTGTCGACAACGGGCTGTTGCGTAAAAACGAGGCGGCTTCCGTCCAGAAGACATTCAACGGCCATTTTAACATCAACCTCAATGTCGTTAACGCCGAAAAGAGCTTTCTCAATCGATTGGAGAAGGTCACTGACCCTGAAGAAAAAAGAAAGATCATCGGGGATGAATTCGCCAAGGTGTTCGTCGAAAGATCGAAAAAGATCAAGGACGCCGCGTTTTTGGCCCAAGGAACGCTCTATCCGGATGTGATTGAATCCTTTTCTCCGACCGGCGGGCCGTCGGCGGTGATCAAAAGCCACCATAATGTCGGCGGGCTGCCGAAGAACTTGAAACTGGGGCTGATCGAACCGTTCCGTGAATTGTTCAAGGATGAGGTCCGCGCCATCGGAAAGCATTTGGGAATACCGGATCTCGTCCTTAAACGACAACCCTTCCCGGGGCCCGGTTTGGCAATTCGCATTATCGGCGAAGTGACCAGGGAACGCCTCGAAATATTGCGCGAGGCCGATGAGCGCGTCCTGGAAGAGATCAAGAAAGCGGGATTGTATAATGAGGTATGGCAGTCCTTCGCGGTTTTGCTTCCGATTAAGACCGTCGGCGTCATGGGCGACCAAAGAACTTATGAAAATGTCCTGGCGATCCGCTGTGTGAGCAGCCTTGACGGGATGACCGCGGATTGGGTAAAATTGCCTTATGAACTGCTCGGCCAGATCGCCAATCGTATCATCAATGAAGTCAGGGGCGTCAACCGCGTTGTTTACGATATCAGCTCCAAACCTCCCGCGACCATTGAGTGGGAGTAGATTTCGTCGTTCGTCGCTCGTATCTCGTCGCTCGTGTTGTGTTTCGACGAAATACGAGATACGAAATACGAGATCCAATTTAAAATGAACCCTTCCGACTTTGTCCACCTGCACGTCCACACCCAGTACAGCCTCCTCGACGGGGCCTGCCGCATCAAGAACCTCATCCAGAAAGCCGCCGACTATAAAATGCCCGCTTTAGGGATGACCGACCACGGGAATCTTTTTGGCGCCATCGATTTCTATCAGACCGCCACTTCGCTTGGTGTCAAACCTTTGATCGGATGTGAAGCCTACGTCGTTACCGAGGGCAGCCGTCTCGAGAGAAAAAGGGAAAGGGGCACGGTCTCCCATCTGGTTTTGTTCGCGCGTGATATGCGGGGATATCGCAATCTGTTGAAACTTGTTTCCAAGGCGTACCTGGAAGGGTTTTATTATTTCCCTCGGATGGACAAAGAAATCTTGAGCCAACATGCCGGCGGACTCCTGGCCACCTCCGCGTGTTTGAAAGGCGAGATCGCCTGGCATTTGCAGCAGGGAAATTACAATACGGCCTTAAAGGCCGCGGATGACTTGAGCCATATCTTCGGTAAGGGAAGTTTTTATATCGAGCTCATGGATCATGGCCTGACCGAGCAGAAGACCGTCAATGAAGGTCTTCTGAAGATCGCCAAAGAATTGAACCTGCCGCTTGTGGTCACTAACGACGTGCATTATCTGGAACAATCCCAGTCGAGGGCGCACGAGGCGCTTTTGTGCGTCCAGACCCAGGCCATGCTCAATGATCCCAAAAGGATGCGGCTTAAGACCGACCAGTTCTATTTCAAGGACCCGGCTTTGATGTATAAGGAATTCAGCTGGATCCCGCAGGCGCTCAAGAACACGGTCGAGATCGCCGAGAAATGTAACCTGAAACTGGATTTCGACCAGATCCACCTGCCGCGCTTTAATCCACCGGAGGGGAAAACAAAAGAGGCGTATTTCCGCGAACTGTGTCAGGAAGGTCTGCGCAAGCGTTTCACGGCGGTTACTCCCGAAATCACCGAACGGCTTAGCCATGAACTGAAGGTCATCGAAAAGATCGATTTCGTCGGTTATTTCCTCATCGTTTCGGATTTTATCAATTTCGCCAAACAGAAAGGAATTCCCGTCGGGCCGGGACGCGGTTCCGCGGCAGGCAGTCTGGTAAGTTATCTCTTGGGGATAACGGACCTGGACCCGCTCAAATATGGATTGCTTTTTGAACGGTTCTTGAATCCCGACCGCGCGGGGATGCCGGATATCGATATCGACTTTTGTTTCGAACGCCGCGGGGAGGTCATTGATTATGTGACCCAAAAATACGGCGCGCAGAACGTCGCGCAGATCATCACCTTCGGGACCATGCAGGCGCGCGCGGCGATCCGCGACGTGGGCCGCGTTATGGGAATGCCTTACGCCGATGTCGACAAGATCGCCAAATTGATCCCGGCTGAACTGGGGATCACGGTCGAGGAGGCCCTGCAAAAAGAGCCGCAGCTCAATAAAATGTTCCAGGAGGACCAGACCGCGCGCCAGTTGATCGAGACCGCGCAGGTCCTGGAAGGCTTGAACCGTCACGCCTCGACCCACGCCGCCGGCGTTGTCATCGCCGACAAACCGCTGGATGAATACGTGCCGCTTTTTAAGACCAGCGATGGACAGATCATCACCGGTTTCGCGATGAACGCCATCGCCAAGATCGGTCTGCTGAAAATAGATTTCTTAGGGCTACGGACCCTGACGGTCATCAGCCAGGCGGTCGAATTGATCAAAAAGATCCATGGCATTACAATTGACATCAGCCGTATCCCGCTCGACGATGCCAAAACCTACGCCCTGCTGGCGCAGGCCAACAGTTTCGGCGTGTTCCAGTTGGAAAGCGCGGGGATGCGCGAGCTTCTTAAAAAAATCCAGCCTTCGGAATTCGAGGATATCATCTCCGTTCTGGCCCTGTATCGTCCGGGTCCGATGGGCAGCGGCATGCTTGATGATTTCATCCGCCGCAAACGCGGCGAGGTCGAGATCAAATACGACCATCCCAGGCTCGAGCCCATTTTAAAGGAAACTTACGGCATCATCGTTTACCAGGAACAGGTCATGAAGATCCCTGTCGCCCTGGCCGGATTTTCCATGACCCAGGCCGATCACTTGCGCCGCGCCATGAGCAAGAAGATCCCTTCCGTCATGGAACAGATGCGTAAAGAATTCGTTGACGGTTGCGCGAAAACAAGCAACATCGATGACAAGAAGGCCAATAAACTTTTCGACTTGATCGATTATTTTTCCGGTTATGGATTCAACCGCAGCCATTCCGCCGCGTACGCGCTCATTTCCTGCCAGACCGCGTATCTCAAGGCGAATTATCCGGTGGAATTCATGTGCGCGCTTCTGAATAGCGAAAAGAACAACACGGATAAGATCGTCGAATACGTCAAAGAATGCGAGGCCATGGGGATCACGGTCTTGCCGCCGGATATCAACGAGAGCATTAAAGAATTCAATGTCGTTAACGACCATACGGTACGTTTCGGCCTCTTGGCGGTCAAGAACGTCGGGTCAACGGCCATCGATTCCATCGTGGAGAACAGGCATCCGGGGCCTTACACGTCGCTTTCAGATCTGTGCGCCCGCGTGGATCTGCGTCTGGTCAACCGCAAAGTCGTCGAAAGCCTTATCAAGTGCGGCGCCCTGGATAGTTTTAAAGCTTACCGCGCGCAGATGATGGCCATTTTGGACCGGGCGCTGGCGGTGGGCGCGAAAAGCCAGAAGGAAAAGGCCATGGGGCAGGTTTCGTTCTTTGATCTTACCAACGAAAGCGGGTTTCAGCAGGAAACGGAAAATCTCCCCGATGTCAAGGAATGGTCCAAGACCCAGACCCTTTCCTTTGAGAAAGAGATCCTCGGCTTTTATGTCAGTGGGCATCCGTTGACGCATTATGCCGTCGAGATCAGGGAATTCACGAATTTTACCACCAAAGACCTTCGAGAGACGATCGACGGCGAGCAGGTGCGTTTGGTAGGATTGCTTGAGGAGATCAAGCTCACCAATACGCGCAAGACCAATGAACGGATGGCCATTATGCGGCTGGAGGATATGGAAGGCTCGGTCGAAGTGGTCTTGTTCCCTTCGACGTACACGCAATTGGCGAAATATTTGAATGAAGGCGAGGTTGTTTTTTTAAGCGGCCGGGTCAGCCGGCGTGATGATGAACCCAAGATCATCGCCACCGATATGAAACAGATGCAGGAGGTTTACGGGGCCATTAAAACCATCAACGTCGATCTGGCCGGCGTGAACCAGCAAAAATTAAAGAGTCTGAAGGAAAAATTGACCAGTTTTCCAGGGAAAGTGCCGGTTTACCTGCGTCTCGATACCGAATCCCGCAAAAGTATCCAGATCTTGGTGGGAGAAGATCTTTTTGTGACGCCCAATGAAGAATTGATGAACGAGATCAAGGAATTGGTGGGCGACGGGAATTTTTCCTTGACACTGTAACATACTGATGTTACTCTACTTACCGTTAGCACCTCGTCAAATTGATTTTTCACAAGGTTGACTCGGTACAATGCCGAGGCAATCGCACATAAAAAATTATCGTAAACTGCTTTGACGAGGCATAGGAGGTGCTTCAATGACGAAGAAAGATATAGTGTTGCGTATAACCGATATGACCGGCATCAAGCAAGTAGATGTCAAAAGGGTTGTGCAAAAGACCTTTGACGTTATCGTGGATAGTCTGGTGCGCACCGAGAAAGTTGAGCTCCGCAATTTCGGCGTATTCAAAATCAAGGAAAGAAAAGCGCGCTTCGGACGAAATCCCCGCACGGGAGAAAGCGTTCCGGTCCCTCCACGTAAAGTAGTCGTCTTCAAGCCCGGCTTGGAGATGAAACACAAGATCAGATAATCTCGAACATAGATACCGTGCTATAACATTTACAACCCCGCCTTTTCACCACTAGTGAGAGGGCGGGGTTCATGCTAAAATGACCAAACAACTTTCAGTTCCTCGCGTTCCTCGCGTTCCTCGCGGAACGAGCGACATTCTCCCGTCCGAAATATTTCAATGGCAGGATGTTGAAGCCAAAGCCCGGAGGATCCTGGCGACCTATCATTTTGCCGAGATCCGCACGCCGATTTTCGAACAAACATCCCTATTCAAGCGCTCTCTGGGGCAGACCAGCGATGTCGTTAACAAACAGCTGTTGGAACTGGTTTCTCCGGACGAAGAAGGGTTCGCTTTAAGGCCGGAAGGGACCGCGTCGGTCGCGCGCTCCTATATCGAGAACAGCATGGACCGCCAGGGAGGTATTTCAAAATTATTTTATATCGGAGCGATGTTCCGCGGCGAACGCCCGCAAAAAGGACGCTTGCGTCAGTTCCACCAGGTCGGGGTCGAGGTCATCGGGGCCAACACGGCAACGCCGTATCTCGATGCCGAAGTGATCGCTTTGAATGTGGCGCTGCTGCAGGCGCTGGGCGTCAAAGATTTCCGGTTAAAGCTCAACACGCTCGGCTCGCCGCACGACAAAGAGAATCTTGCCGAGATGCTGCGCACATCGCTTCAGGAAGATGTCGGCAAGCTCTGCGAAGATTGCCGGGACCGGTTCGAACGCAACGTGTTTCGTATCCTGGATTGTAAAAATAGCGCGTGCCGCGCGGTTGTCGCAGGGATCAAGCTTGGCCATGGGCATTTATCCGCTGAAAGTCAGAAGTATTATTCGGAACTCAAGAAAATCCTTCAAACTCTCAAGGTCGAGTTTGAAGAAGTGCCCACCCTGGTCAGGGGTCTGGATTATTATACCCACACGGTCTTTGAGATCACGCAGTCTTCGCTGGGCAGCCAGGACGCCATCAGCGCCGGTGGGCGCTATAACGATCTGGTCGCGCAGCTGGGCGGCCCGCAGGTTGACGCTGTCGGGTTTGCCTGCGGCATCGAGCGCATTCTTTTGGCGCTGCCGGACGAAAACAAACCGCAAGCGGCTCCGCTGACGGTTTATGTGATCGCCCTCGATGAAAAAGTATTCCCCAAGGCCTTTAGTATTCTCCAGAAGCTGCGAGCCAACGGGATTTCCAGCGATATGAGCTATAAAGTTTCTTCCATGAAAAGCCAGATGCGCTCCGCCGACAAGGCGGGAAGCCGGTACGTGGCGATCATCGGAGAAGAAGAAGACAAAAAGGGCGTGGTCGCCCTCAAAGATATGACGACCGGGCAGCAACAGGAAATTAAAGAGAACGAATTGAGTGATTTATTGAAGGGGTAGAATCTATATGTTACGCATGCGTTATCACTTAAGCCATCATAATTTTGCAAGCAAGACACAACGCCTTGCTGCTCTTTGATAAAAAAATATAAATTTACTGTAGGAGTACATAAAAAAAGACGATATCTTACTTTCAAAAGGTCTCGCCAACCTAAAAAACATGAAAGGGATATCGTCTTATGAAAAAGATA
>JACROV010000008.1 GCA_016214285.1 Candidatus Omnitrophota bacterium
CCCCGCGGCAACCGGGAGAGCCGGTCGCATATCCTCTCGCGCGCGTTAAAATAATAATTTTCGCTGTGCTTTCCGGCGGATCTTGCCATTCGTTTTACCTCAGCTACAAGTAAGCGGCGGTTTTGATCTTCCGCTCCAGGTGGTACACGAGGAATTTATTGAGGATATATTTCAGTTCTTTTCTGACCGTCTTGGCCAATCCTAACTGCAGACTTTTTTCCCAGGAATTCTGCTCGATATGCAAGACCGAGGCGATCGTGCCTTTGAAAATAGGCGTGAGAACAGTTTCAGTGGTTGGACAATGGGCGCACACCAAGCCGCCGGAACGAAGACTAAAATACGCCTTCCCCCCCACTTTCTTCTGGCACTTCACGCACGCGTCAAGGTGCGGACGGAAACCCGACAAGAGCAGGATCTTCACCTGAAAGACGTGGACCAGCTTGTCGATATCGCGGATAGTTTCCAGCGCACTCAAATAATCGAGCAACAACTGATAAATTTTCCGGCTGGGCTCTTCCGCGGGCATGATGACATCGATCAATTCCAGCGCGTACTGGGCGGCCATGTTGCGCCGGTAATCTTCCCGGACGGCGAAAAAATATTGCTTGAGGTCGCACTGGCTGATCAGATGCAGGTCCGAGCGGAGGTACTGGTAGTAAACGATATCGTTGACGGAGAATTTGTCGAGATAACTGCCGAACTTGCGCGGGTCCTTGCGGATGCCCTTAAGGACTCCTTTGACTTTACCGTAATCCTTCGTGAAAAAGGTGGCGATGCGGCTGGTCTCACGGAAATCGAACGTCTTGAGGACAATGCCTTCGGTTTTGAGGATCATATTTTAAAGCGGTTATCAGAATACCAGGGGATCAGTAGGGAGAGTATCAGAGGAACAGGATATCAGGAAACTCCTTTATTGAAAAAATTTTTCTGATGCCCTGATATTCTGATCATCTGCCTGCTGATCTTCTGATAACCTGATACCCGTTTCTAATCGGTAAATCTACAACTTACGACTGTTTCCGTTTTCTTTCCTAAATAACTCAAAATCTCCTGCTCTTTCTTCCGCATCTCGCGAATGTCGCGCGGGCTGTGGTCGTCAAAGCCCAGCAAATGCAATATCCCGTGGGCCACGTACAAGACAAGCTCACGGGCGCAGGAAGTCTGATATGCCGCGGCGTTTTTTAGCGCCATATCGACGCAAATGGCGATATCGCCGTTGACCTGCCCTGGGCGGTAACCATCGCGCAGATCAAAGGCCAGCACGTCGGTGACGTAGTCACGGCGCAGATATTGACGGTTCAAGGAGCGGATCTTCGGGCTGGAGACAAAAACGATGGAAAGCGATGCTTCCCGCACGCCTTCATATTTAAGGATCGTTCGGGCGATTCTGCCGATGCTAGCAAGCTTAATCGGGACTTTCTTCTGAAGGCTTTCGACCGCCACCCGCGTCTTTTGATTCGGCTTTGGTCTTGGTCGAGCCGTTTTTCTTTTCAGGATATTTGATCCGGGCATGATACATCACACTTAAAATGCGCGCGAAGGTCGATGAAATTTTGTTGATCTCTTTTAAGGTGAGGTTACATTCATCCAGCTGGCCGTCGATAAATTTGTTATTGATGACCTTTTTGACCGTTTCCTCGATATTGGTCGGGCTGTGCTCATCCAGCGCGCGGGTGGCGCCTTCGACCGAATCAGCCAAAAGCGTGATCGCCGTCTCGCGGGTCTGAGGCTTGGGGCCGGGATAACGAAAATCGGCCTCATCGACCGTCTCGTCCTCTTTGGCTTCCTCGAGCGCCTTCTGATAAAAATAATACATCAATCCCGTCCCGTGATGCTGGGGGATAAAATCAATGATGGCGGGGTTCAGCCGGTGCTTTTTCGCGAGCTCGATACCTTCGATGACGTGATTAAGAATGACCAGCCGGCTCATGGTGGGCTCAATGTCATCGTGCTTGTTATAACCCAGCATCTGATTTTCCGTAAAATATTCGGCCTTGACCAGCTTTCCGATATCGTGATAATAAGCGCCCACGCGGGTCAAAAGCGCGTTGGCGCCGATCGTATCCGCCGCGCCCTCGGCGAGGTTGCTGACGATCAAACTGTGATGATACGTCCCCGGCGCTTCCAGGACCAGCCGCTTTAAAAGCGGCTGGTTGAAGTCGGCAAGTTCCAGCAGGCTGTAATTGGTCAACACGCCGAAAAGATACTCAAAAACTTTCAAGGTCGCGATGACCAGAAACGCGCAAATAAAACCGTTCGACGCCAGCGGATACAACTGCTGAACGGCAAAATCCCTGTTCAAGAACAAATGGTAATCCGGATTCAGCAAGACCAGGCACGCCAGGTGGACCACGCTGACAAATACGCCGGCACCGATGATCTGGCCTCTCATGCGCGCGTCGCGCACCGTGTAGGCCCCGGCCAGGGACCCCATAAAAAAGGTGAGCATCATCCCTAAGTCACCGCCTAAAACAAGGCTGACCAGAACGCTGCTGGCGAAAGACATCGCAAAGGCCAGCTGCAGGTCATTGAATAAAAGCATGGTCAGAATGGCTACTCCCGCCACAGGCACGTAACGCAAAGGCATACCGCCATAACGGACGATGACATGCGCGGCAAAAACGACCAGGGCCAGCAATAATCCGAAATTGAGGAATAATTTAAGATTGGATTTGCGTCCGAGAGGCTCCCTGCGGGAGGAGAAGATCAGATGAATGGCCAAAAAAAGCAGGAATAAAGGGATGATCAGCGGATACCGGGCGGCCCAGCAGAATATCCATAAACCGATGAGCGAGAGAACGGCCAGAGAGATGTGAGCCGCATTGTCCCGCAAGGGACGCAAGGGACGCAATGGACGCGCAGATCCTTTAAGCTTGTTGATCATTGGCGTAGGCCTCGATAATTCTCTGGACGAGTTCGTGGCGGACAACGTCATCACCGGTCAAGTGGACGAATTTGATCCCCGCGATATTTTTGAGCACTTTCTCGGCATTGACCAGCCCGTTGGGTGCCCCCTTGGGCAGGTCGCTTTGCGTGATGTCGCCGGTGATGACCGTTTTGGAATCAAACCCCAGGCGCGTTAAGAACATCTTCATCTGGAACGGCGTGCTGTTCTGGGCTTCGTCCAGGATAACGAAAGCGTCGTTGAGCGTTCGTCCGCGCATAAACGCCAAAGGCGCCACTTCGATGATCCCCTGCTCGGTAAAGCTTTCCACCTTATCGGCGTCCATCATGTCGTAGAGGGCGTCATAGAGCGGCCGCAAGTACGGCAAAACCTTTTCCACCATATCCCCGGGAAGAAATCCCAGGCTCTCCCCCGCCTCAATGGCCGGACGCGTGAGAATAATGCGGCGCACCAGTCCTTTTTTCAAGGCATTAACCGCCATGGCCATAGCGAGATAAGTTTTTCCGGTTCCCGCCGGGCCGACACCGAAAACAATGTCGTGGTGTTTGATGGCATCCACGTACTCGATCTGTCCTTTGGTCTTGGGAGTGACCAGCGTGCCCTTGATGGAGACTTCGATCTTTTCCTTGGCAAGCTGTTTGAAATCCACACCCTCATCGGGCTGGGCCAATTTCAGGGCGTAGATAATATCCCTGGTCTTGATGTCCCCGCCGGTATCGAGGATCCCCAGCAGATAATCAAACAGATCGCAGGCCTTGTCGACCTGGGGGCGCTCGCCGCTGATCTTTAAGCCGATCTCGTTACGGACGATCCGGACCTTGAGCTCATTCTCGATGAGCTTGAGGTTACCGTCGTATTTGCCGAAAAGTGTCGGCAATTTCTGGGGATCTTTAAATTGGATCGTTCTTTCCATAGAGGGGAGGTGGTGCTGTGTTGATCAATCCATCGGGATCTGCAGGACAGTGCCGGGCTTGATCCGGTCCGGATTGGGGATCACGGACTTGTTCGCTTCGTAGATCCTGGTCCATTTGCTGTAAGAATCGTAGAATTTTTTTGAGATCTTCTGAAGGGTGTCGTCTTTTTCTGCCGTATATTGAATAATAGGGTTATGCCTTTGATGAACAGTGCAACAGGATTTCGTGCCCATCGTATGCTGGAAGTGGTAGTCAAGGGCATAACCCTATTGAATAATTTGTCCTGCCGCTGATTTCTTTTCAATGCTTTTATCCGTTGGAGTGCCCGTAAATGTTTCTTCATCTTCGATGGGTTTGATGTTCCCCGCGCCTTTGGAAACCTCCATCACATAGACCTTGCGCGTCGTTTTGCGCTGCGCGAGGGTGCTCGATTGCATGCTTCCCCCGATATAACCCGCGTTGCCTATTCCGGAAATTTCCTGGTCTACCCTGGGCCGGTCTTCCGCGTACGTCCTGAGATTGATCCCGGAAGAGCCGCAGCCATAAAGAAACAGCGCCAAGGCGCCAAGAAGCGTTGCCTGATATGTCGATTTGGGTGTCATATTGAGTTTACCCCATCCCCTGAAATCGCTTTGCGATTTCGGGGATTAATCCCGGAAATGTCCAAAGGACATTTCACGGGACAAAGCAGAACAAACTCTTTGAGTTTGTTCTTGTGGCCCTTCGGGTAACTTTTCCACTGAAAAGTCAGGTATATTATACCTTCCGCAAACCCAGCTCGTCTAACTGTTTTTTATCAACTTCTGAAGGGGCATCGGTCATCATACAGTTCCCTTTTTGGGTCTTGGGGAAGGCGATCGTGTCCCGGATGGAGTCAAGTCCGCAAAGAATCGCGGTCAAACGGTCAATGCCGAAGGCCACTCCAGCGTGCGGCGGCGCGCCGTAGTCAAAGGCTTTGAGAAGGAACCCGAAACGCTTCTGGGCCTCCTGGCCGCTCAGACCGATGATCTGGAATATCTTCTTCTGCCGCTCCCGCTGATGGATACGAACCGAGCCACTGCCCAGCTCATTGCCATTCAAGACCAGGTCATACGACCGGGCGCGGACCTTGGCGTAATCGCCTTTTTCAAAATGTTCCAGGTCTTCTTCCATAATGGAGGTAAACGGGTGGTGTTCGCTCTCCCAGCGCTTTTCATCTTTATTATATTTGAACATCGGAAAGTCGACCACCCAGGTAAAAGCGAATTCGTCCTTGTTGTCCTTGTTCTGGCGCAGATCGGGCTTATCCGAATTATATTGCTTCATCGCTTGGGCGTGGGTCATGCGAGGGAACGGGATCGGAATATCGATCCCTTTTACTTCTTTGAAGATTTTCTGAAACAGCGGCTCGGCCAGGGCAAAGATATCTTCCTGGGTCACAAAGGACATTTCGATATCGAGTTGGGTGAATTCCGGCTGGCGGTCCGCGCGCAGGTCTTCATCGCGAAAACATTTAACGATCTGGTAATACCGGTCTATCCCGGCAACCATCAGGATCTGCTTGAACAGCTGCGGCGACTGCGGCAGGGCGAAAAACTCGCCCGGGTTCAACCGGGACGGGACCAAAAAGTCCCGCGCCCCTTCGGGCGTCGACTTTGTCAAAACAGGCGTTTCGACATCGATAAAACCCTGGCCGTTCATGAATGTCCGGATCGCAGAGCAGAGTTTATGCCGGGTCTCCAGTGACTGACGCAGCTTCGGCCGGCGGATGTCCAGATACCGGTACGTCAAACGCAATTCTTCGGAAGGTTCCGTTTCGTCGGTGATCTCAAAAACAGGGACTTCGCTGGGATTCAGGATCTCGAGATCTTCGGCGCACAATTCGATCTCCCCGGTGGGGATATCCTTGTTGACCATCTTGGCCGGACGGACCGCCACCGTGCCCGCCACGCGCACGACAAATTCCGGCCCAAGTTTCTGGGCAACAGTATGCGCCTGCGGGCTGACCGAAGGAACGAACACGACCTGGGTCAGGCCGTAACGGTCGCGGATATCAATGAAGATCAATTTGCCGTGGTCGCGCCGGGCCGCCACCCATCCGCACAACGTCGCTTTTTTATTGCCGTGTTCTTTGTTCAATTCACCGCACGTGTGTGTCCGTAACATATCATGCGTTATCACTTAAGCGCCCCCTGTGTTGACCTTCAAACCCGCGAGATCGAAAGAAGATCGACGCTGAGGGTTAGAAAGATGCATGGTAGAAGCGATGTAATCAAGGATGTCTCTCAAGCATTGCTTTAGACCAA
>JACROV010000006.1 GCA_016214285.1 Candidatus Omnitrophota bacterium
CCGGCAGGCGTGGATCCGCAAAAGGTCAATGCCGCTTATAAGGATGGCGTCCTTGAGATCACTCTTCCCAAGCGGGAAGATGCCAAGCCCAAGCAGATCAAGGTGGATATCAAATAACTGAGCCGTCTGCGTGTTTTAGATTGCTTGACGGCTCATCCTGAGGAGCGTAGCGACGAAGGATCTCAAAATCCTTCGCCCTTCGGGCTTTCCGCCTAAGGCGGACCCGCCCTCGGCGGGCAGGATGAACCCTCGGGAAAAGAATTTTAGAAATTACCCGAGGCTTCACACGCGGGACCTCCGGCTCGGGGGTCCGCGCGAAAGGGGACAGTCATGATATCGGAAAGGGCAGATGTCCGAAACAGGATCATTCACCTCCTGGAATCCACCTCTGCGTCGTTAAGCGTTTATGAAATTGGTTTGCATCTTGGGGATACCAGCGGATTTATCAATCTTAGCTTGGCGGGTCTTTTGCGGGAAGGCAAAATCAGGGTCGAAACGAACGAAGGCCGCAACATTTTTTCAAAAGTGCCCGATGGGTCATCTTTGGCTCAGGAATTAAGTGAAGATTTGATAATTGTTTCGGGGTAAGGAACGGAGGACGCCATGCCCATCCAAAAACTAAGAAATTATCTGGATAAGAATAAGGTCAGATACAGTGTTGTCGACCATCTGACCACCTACACGGCCCAGGGAACGGCGCAAAGCGCCCATATCCCGGGCAAGGAGATCGCCAAGACGGTTATCGTCAACATCGACGGCGGTGATGGCAGAATGGCCATGGTCGTTCTGCCGGCTTCCCGCAAGATCGATTTCGCGCTCCTCAAAGAGGTGGCCGGGGCTGAAACGGTAGAGCTCGCGACCGAGGAAGAGTTCCAGGACATGTTCCCGGATTGCGAGATCGGTGCCATGCCGCCGTTCGGCAACCTGTACGCGATGGATGTGTATGTTGAAAGAAGCCTGGCGGAAGACGAGGAGATCGCCTTCAACGCCGGGAACCATCGCGAGCTGATCAAGATGGCGTACCGGGACTTCGAGCGTTTGGTCAAGCCCAAAGTCCTGGAGATCGCGATGTCAACTTCGTAATATTACTTGGATCCCGCCTGCCGGTAACGGGTAACGTAAACTATACTCTGAATACAAGTTGACAATGAAATGTCCCCGGGATAAAATTGGGACATTATGCAACGTATTTACTTCGATTACGCCTCCACGGCCCCCGCGGATCCCCGCGTCATTGAGGTCATGCAGCCGTATTTTTATACTCAATTCGGGAACCCGGCGAGCCCGCACGCTTTTGGCCGCGAAGCCCAAAAGGCCATGGAAGACGCCCGTCAAAGTGTCGCGCGCTCCATCGGCGCCCAGCCGGAGGAGGTCATTTTCAATTCCGGCGCGACCGAAGGGAACAATCATGCCCTCTTCGGGATCTCACGCAGTTGCAAGGATAAAGGCAGACATATCATCATTTCCGCTATTGAACACCATTCCCTCGAAGCGCCTGCCGGGTATTTAGCGAAAGAAGGTTACAAAATCACGTATCTTCCCGTCAGCCGGGAAGGACTGGTCGATCCGCAGCAAGTTCAGGACGCCATTACGAATGAGACGATCCTGGTGGCGGTCATGCACGCCAATAACGAGATCGGCACCATTGAGCCGGTCGGGCAAATCGGCAGGATTACGCGGGCAAAAGGCATCCCGTTTTTAGTCGATGCGGTCCAGACTGTCGGGCATATCCCGGTCAATGTCGATGAGTTGGGCGCGGATCTCTTGACGATGTCGGCGCACAAATTCTACGGGCCCAAAGGGGTCGGCGCGTTATATATTCGCCGGAAAACCAAAATAGTTTCCTTTTTACTGGGCGGTGACCAGGAAAAAGGAAGGCGCGCTTCCACTCAAAATGCGGGCGGCGCCGTCGGCCTGGCGAAAGCCCTTGAGCTTTGTCTGGGGAATATGTCTCAAGAGATGGCGACGCAAACCCGGCTGCGCGATCAGTTGTTGACCGAGATCCCTAAACGGATTACCGGGGTCGTCATCAACGGGCATCGTACGTCGCGGCTGCCGAACAACGCGCATTTCGCGTTCGAAAAGGTGTCCGGGGAATCTCTGCTGATGAGCCTCGATCTGGCCGGAATTTGCGCTTCAATGGGTTCGGCCTGCAAGGCGGGCGCGATGGAGCCGTCGAGGATCCTTTTGGCGATCGGTCTTCCCGATGAATTGGCCCACGGCGCGCTGCGCGTTACGATCGGCCGCTGGACAACGCAGGCCCACGTCGATTGTCTGCTGGAACGGCTTCCGCAAATGGTCAAAGGATTACGAGGTTAAGAAGCAAGAGGCATCTTGCTTCTCAATAATAAAACAATGCAAACTCAAATCCTCAAGTTTCTAAAAGAGTCAGAAGGCTACGTTTCCGGCGAGGAGATCAGCCGCCGCTGCGGGATGAGCCGCGCGGCCATCTGGAAATACATGCAGGAACTGCGCCAGGGAGGATTCGACGTCGTTGCCGTGCCGCATTTGGGATATAAACTGGTTGCCACGCCGGATAAATTGTTCCCCTCTGAAGTCCAGCACGGCCTTAAAACGCGATATTTTGGGAAGAAGATCATCTGCGAGGACAAGGTCAGTTCCACGATGGATGCCGCTTTTCGTTTGGGGATAGAAGGCGCGGGTGAAGGGACATTGGTGTGCGCCGAGGGACAGACCAAAGGCAAAGGACGTCTGGGCCGGCATTGGAATTCACCAAAGGGAAAAGGTATTTACATGTCGGTCATCCTAAGGCCGTCGTTGCCGCCGACGGAGGTGGCCAAACTGACTTTGCTGGCCGCGGTCGCGGTCTGTGAAGCGATCCGGCGGGTCTCGGGTGTCGAGGCGCGCATCAAATGGCCGAACGATATTCTCGTGGAGAACCGCAAGCTCGCCGGGATATTGACCGAGTTAAGCGCGGAAACCGACCGCGTGCGTTTTGTGGTTATCGGGATCGGTATTAATGTGAATACGTCTTTGAGCATTTTACCGGCGCAGGCGACTTCCTTAAAAGAGGAAACCCAAAAGAAAATATCCCGCGTTGAACTCCTTCAGGAGATTTTACAGAATTTGGAAGATTGGTATGAGCGTCTGAAAAAGCAGGGGTTCGCGCCGGTTGTCGAGCGGTGGAAAGAACTTTCCTCGACGCTGGGCAAGCGCGTCCGTCTGGTCGACCCCGGCGGCGGGATCGAAGGCGAGGCGGTCGATCTGGACAAAACCGGCGCGCTGATGATCCGCAGCGACACGGGACTTATCGTCAGCAAAATTGCCGGCGATGTGGTGCAGGTAAGATAGTTTAAGCGCCAAATTTTAATGTCAAATGAAAAATGACAAATGCCAAATTAATGACAAATGTCCGGTTTACTATCCGCAAGCGAACCCGTTTGTCATTGCTCATTGTCAATTAATTTGTCATTTGACATTAGACATTGATCATTTAGCAGGCTGACATGCTTCGGATTTTTTAAATATGGATTTAACAACACGCACAATCTGGAATGAAGAGTTGGCGGCCCTAGAAGGGCGGGGGTTAAGACGCCGTTTGCGGGATATGACCGGCGCGCAGGGCCGGAAGATCATCCTGGACGGCAAAGAGGTCCTGAATTTTTGTTCCAATAATTATTTGGGATTGGCGGATGACCCGCGCCTGCGGGAAGCGGCGGTTGAATGTATTCAAAAAGAAGGAATAGGGTCTGGAGCGTCGCGGCTTATCTGTGGCAATATGGCGGCCCATCGGGAGCTTGAAGCAGCGATCGCGCGGTTTAAGGGCGCGGAAAGCTGTCTCATTTTTAGCACAGGATACATGGCGAATGTGGGGATCATTTCCGGCGTCTTTGGCCGCGATGATATGATCTTTTGCGACCGGTTGAATCACGCTTCCATCGTCGACGGGATTATTTTGAGCCAGGCCAAATTCAAGCGCTATCCGCACAACGACATGGAAGCCCTGGAAGAAATGTTGCGTACAACAACAGGCTTTCGCAGGCGCGGCATTATTACCGACAGCGTCTTTAGCATGGATGGTGACATCGCGCCATTGGACAAGATCACTGAACTCGCGCGCAAATACGATTGTCTGGTCATGATCGATGAGGCCCACGCGCTCGGTGTGATGGGCAAAAACGGCAAAGGATTGGCCGAACATTTTGGCGTGGAAGACAGGATCGATATCCAGATGGGGACTCTTTCCAAGGCCGCCGGGTCCTTCGGAGCGTATTGCTGCGGGTCAAAAGAGTTGATCGAATTCTTGGTGAATAAGGCGCGAAGTTTTATTTACACGACCGCGCTGCCGCCGGCCGTGGCGGCGTCGGCGCGAAAGGCCATTGAGATCATCCGTGATGAGCCGGCGCTGCGCCAGAAATTGTGGGCTAATGCAGACTATTTTAAAAAGGCGATCGCTGCGTCGGGATTTAATACGCTTTTTTGCGAAACACCGATTCTTCCCATCGTCGCGGGCGAATCAGCAGTAGCGGTTGAATTTTCCAAACGCTTGCTGGAGCAAGGCATCTTCGTCAGCGCGATCCGTCCGCCGACGGTGCCGCGGAATACCGCCCGTCTGCGTTTAACCGTAATGGCAACGCACACGCGGGGGGACTTGGACTACGTACTGAGAAAATTGGAAGTTACAGGAAGGGATTTGAACCTAATCTAAAATTCCAAATTACAAGCACCAAATCACAAACAATTCCCAAATAACAAAGACCAAATGACCAAAATTTTGGTCATTGGAATTTGTTGATTGTTTGTAGTTTGGGATTTGGTTATTGCTAATTTTCAGATTATGCCTCACATCACCACCCACAGCGGCATTGAGTGGCATTACGACATCGAAGGCAACGGCGGGCATCTTTTGTTCCTGCACGGCTGGGGTGTGGATAAACGCATCTGGCGCCAGCAGTCGAAGTTCTTTTCCCAGTATTACCGTATCATGACGATCGATTTACCCGGTCACGGTAAAAGCGGCTGGAAGAAGATCAGCCTCGATGTGATGGTCAAAGACCTTAAAGCGATCCTGCAGTCGTTCCAGTTTAACGACGTGAGCGTGATCGGCAGCTCATTGGGAGGGCTCGTCGCTTTGAAATTATACGAATTGGATCCGGCGGGGATCAAACGGCTGATCTTTGTCGGCTCGATGCCGAAATTTTCCCGTTCGGCGGGTTACCCTCACGGCCTGGACGTTGATAAGATGCGTAAATTAGGCGGGCAACTGGATTCCGATTATCCGTCTGTCGTGAATGTGTTCTTTCGTTCGCTTTTTACGAAAGAGGAACGGCAAAGCCGGCGGTTTAAGTGGCTGCAAAAATTCCGCCAGTCTGACGGTGTGCCGATAAAACAGGCGCTCGTTGAATATCTGGATATTTTGGAACAGGAAGACTTGCGTGAAGTTTTGAAAAAGGTACACGTCCCTGTTCAGTTTATCAACGGCCGGGACGATGAAATTTGCAACAAGGAAACCGTGGCGTTTTTGAAGGCTGTACGTCCCGAATCGCGTTTTGATTTCTTCGAGCAGTGCGGACACTTTCCTTTTTTAAGCAAACCTTACGAATTCAACCAGGTCGTTGAGGAATTCCTGAAAGGTTCAACGCTATAATGGTTCGACAAGCTCACCATCCTTCGGGAACCATCCTGAGCAAGTGAGCAAGGCGAACGCGTCGAAGGAACATGTCCCTTAAACTCATTGACGATAAAATTCGCCGCGCTTTTTCCGACGCGGCGCTGCAATACGACGTCTTGACCGGACTGCACAAGGAGATCGGCCTCGAACTTCTGGCGAAAGCCGCGGCGCACGAGGGTAATGGTCCCATCCTTGATGTCGGCATGGTCCCCATACCTGCCTTTATTCTAGATGTAGGTATGGGGACCGGGTGGCTCACCGGCCGGTTGAAGAATTATTTTCCCGACGCGCGCGTGATAGGGATCGATTTTGCCGCGGGGATGGTCGATGTGGCCAGAATGCGGGAGAAAGATTGCGCGATCGTCCAGGCTGACGCCCGCCACATGCCTTTTCAGGAAAACACTTTTGAAATGATCGCATCGAATTTCGCGTATCAATGGGTCGGTGACCTGCCGAAAGCTTTTGCCAATTGCCGCGCGATCCTTAAAAGTGAAGGAAAGCTGTATCTGACCATGTTCGGCTACAGCACGTTCCGGGAATTGTTCGAAGCGCTTAGAAAAACGCGCGACGCGGCCAAAGGTAATATTGCCTTGCCGCGGCTTGCCGACCGCGGGCAAGTTTGCGACGCGCTGATCGAAGCGGGGTTCCACGATGTGAACGTCGAGGAGGAACGCATTAAGGTCCATTTCCAGGATATGCTCGCTTTGGTCAAATGGATCAAAGACATCGGCGCCAACGCGCTTATGGGCGATATGTTCATCGGCCGGGACTGGCTCAACCGCGCCAACGCGTATTATACCCGGACCTTCGCGGATCAATGGGGCATTTGCGCGACGTTTGAAGTGATCTGGGTAGTGGCAAGAAAATAAGTAGTTTCCGGAAATCCGATAATCCGGATATTCGGGTATCCGGATCACCTAGTCCCGGATCTCCAGATGCCCGGATAACCTGGACTGTTCAATGGAAGGAAGAGATATTTTTATTACCGGCACCGACACGGGTGTTGGCAAAACAGTGGCAACACTTGTGCTGGGCACGCTCCTGCAAGGTAAGGGTTACAACGTCGGCGTCATGAAGCCCGTGCAGTGCGGCGGCGATGACGCTGCCTTTTTAAAGAAGTCCCTGCGGCTTTCCGATTCCCTTCTTGAGATCAATCCCTGCTTCGCCCGCGAACCGCTTTCTCCGCATCTGGCCTTTCAAAGAGAAAGGCGCACAGTCGACGTCGAGAAGATCCTCGCGGCTTACGAACGGTTAAAACACAAACACGACATTGTTTTAGTCGAAGGTGCCGGCGGCCTGATGGTTCCACTGCGCTACGACTATTTTGTCGCGGATTTAATCCGGGATCTGGATCTGGAACTCATTATCGTCGCGCGGCTGGGATTAGGGACGATCAATCACACTCTTTTGACGATCGAGCAGGCGCGCGCTCAAGGCATCGCGGTGCGCGGCGTATTATTCAGTGAAGCTTCGCCGCGCAAACACGGTATTCCTCAGGCAACCCTTCAGGGATTGCCCGAGAAAACCAACCCGCAGGCTGTCCGAACGCTCGGCAACGTTGAAGTCCTGGGAACAATTCCCTATTTAAAAAGTTTGCGGCGTAAAGAAATTGTGTGTCGGTGCGCTGCGACGGTCGATCTTAAGCGGCTTTTTGAACCGTCAGCGGGGTTGTCGAATGCCCGGCAAAAACAACTGGTCGCCTGGGATAAGAAGCATGTTTGGCATCCGTTTACCCAGATGAAGGACTGGTTAACGGATGAGCCGCTGGTCATTGACCGCGCGCGGGGAAGTTATCTGATCGATACCAAAGGCAACCGTTATCTCGACGGCGTATCGAGCCTTTGGGTCAATGTCCATGGCCACGGACACCGGATCGTGAATGCCCGTGTCCGTGAACAGCTTAATAAACTGGAACACTCGACGTTGTTAGGATTATCCAATGCGCCGTCCGTTGAATTGGCGCGGAAGTTAACCGCCATTGCGCCCAAGGGCCTGACCAAAGTCTTTTATTCGGACAACGGGTCAACGGCCGTTGAGGCGGCGCTCAAGATCGCTTACCAGTATTGGCAGAATACCGGCCGCAAGCGGAAAAAATACATCGCGCATCTGGCCAATTCGTATCACGGCGATACGCTGGGCAGTGTCAGCGTCGGCGGCATCGAGCTATTTCACAAGGTCTATCGGAATTTGATCTTTAAGACGATCAGAGTGGATTTCCCGGATTGTTACCGCGCGCCCAAAGGCAAAAAATACCCGGACTACGCTTTTGAATGTCTGGACCGCTTCGATGCGATGCTCAAGAAAAAGCACGGGCAGATCGCCGCCTTTGTCGTTGAGCCGATCGTCCAAGGCGCGGCGGGGATGATCATGTGGCCGAAAGGTATTTTGAAGAGGATGTCGGAACTTTGCCGCCATTATGAAATTATTTTTATCGCCGACGAAGTGGCCACGGGGTTCGGGCGTACGGGCACGATGTTTGCCTGCGAGCACGAAGGAGTTTCGCCGGACATCCTTTGTCTGGCGAAGGGGATCACCGCCGGTTATCTGCCGCTGGCCGCGACGTTGACCACCAAGCGGATTTTTGACGGATTTTGTTTCGATTACAAGGACCAGAAGACTTTCTTTCACGGGCACACTTATACCGGTAATCCGCTGGCCTGCGCGGCGGCGCTGGCGAACCTGGATGTTTTTAAAAAAGAAAGGACTTTGGCGAGGCTCGCCCCTAAAATAAACTTCTTGAGTCAAGGGCTCAAAATGTTTTATAATCTTCCCCACGTCGGCGATGTGCGCCAGCGGGGATTTATGGCCGGCATTGAGCTGGTGCGCGACCGGCAGACTCAAGATCCGTATCCCTGGCAGGAAAAGATCGGCGCGCGCGTGTGCCGGGAAGTCCGCAAACACGGCGTTATTTTGCGGCCTTTGGGCAACGTGATCGTCCTCATGCCGCCGCTGTCGATGACCATTGAAGAATTGGGACGATTGTTGGATGTTACGTATTGGGCAATTGACAAAGTGACGGGGAGCGGGTAAGCCATCCCGCTGATTAAACCTTTTGCGACATAATTCCTCGTCGTTGTTGATACCGATCTCGAGTGAGCGTGCCAGCGAACGAGAGGTCGGTATCAACCGGTGACCGTTAATTCGCGGTCGGCCAATTCGCTCGATGTCGAGCGAATTGTAGTGTGAATTGGTGTCCCCGGAATTACCCGGAATTACTTCGGAATTACTCTCCGGGAGTGTCCGGACGGCACGTACTTACGGGGCAGGCGCGGCCCCGGAAACGAACGAAAACGAAACGTAAACGTAGAATGGGAGACGAAATAGAGGACACGAGCTATGATTAAGAAGAAAAAATCACTTAAGCAAAAAGTTATGTCAAAGATTGGTCACGTCAAGAAGCCGGAGGGGCTGTCCTTGGAGCAGTGGCAGATTCTCCTGCGCAAACAGATCGCGGAAGATCAGAGGTTCAAAATCAAGAATATTGGAACACATCCCGTTTTCTCCGACTTCTCCGTCAGGAACCCCAAGACACAACGGATGTATCGTGTGTCCATCGGCGGGGAAGGGTTGGGCGTCAATTACTGTTCTTGCCCGGACTTTGCCGTCAATACCATCGGGACGTGCAAACATGTCGAATCGGTGCTTAACAAGCTGAGACGTCAGAAAGGCGGCAGGACGGCCCTTCGTGACGGCACTCAATGGAACTATTCGGTCGTCACATTGCGGTATGGCTTGCAGAGGAAAATCGTTTTTTCGTTCGGGCGGGAAGCCAGTGCGGATTTGAAGGCGCTAGCGGCTGATTTTTTTGATAAAGATCATTATTTGACGGCGGAGGGATTCGCGAATTTCGACAGGTTTGTAAAACAGGCAGGCGCCTTGAAGGATGATGTGCGATACCATGATGACGCGCTTGAATTTATCGCCAGTGTCCGGGATGAGGGCGTGCGGCGGGAACGTGTGCGTAAAATGTTTCCACAGCAGACGCGCGATCCCAAATGGGAATCGTTGATTAAAACGGATTTGTATTCCTATCAACGGGAAGGCGTGCTTTTCGCCGCTTCCGCGGGACGCTGCCTTATCGCCGACGAAATGGGTTTGGGTAAAACCATCCAGGCCATCGCCGCCGGCGAGGTCATGGCCGGGTGCTTCGGGATTGCGAAGGTGCTCGTCATTTGTCCGGCGAGCTTGAAGTATCAATGGAAGCGGGAGATCGAACGTTTTACGAATCGCGATGTTAAAGTCGTCCAGGGGATATCGCCCGAACGGCAGCGGCAGTACGGCGGGAACGAGTTTTTTAAGGTTGTGAATTACGATGTGATCCACCGCGACCTTGATGTGATTAATCAATGGGGGCCGGATCTGATCATTTTAGACGAAGCGCAGCGCATTAAAAATTGGAAGACGCGGATGGCGCAGTCGGTCAAGCGGTTGAAATCCCCCTACGCGATGGTGCTCACAGGCACCCCGCTGGAAAATCGCCTGGAGGAATTGCATTCGATTATCGGTTTTATCGATCGTCATCATTTGGGGCCGCTGTTCCGGTTCCTGGACCGCCATCAACAGGTCGATGAAGAAGGCAAGGTTGTCGGATACAAGGACCTTCATGAATTAGGCCGATCCCTGGGCCCGATCATGATCCGCCGCAGACGCGGCGAGGTTATCAAACAGCTGCCCGATCGGATGGACAAAAATTATTTTGTGGAAATGACGAAAGAGCAATGGGGCATTCATGAAGAATACCGGGAGCTGGCCGCCCGCATCGTGAATAAGTGGCGGCGTTACAATTTTCTTACCGAAGAAGACAAGCGGAGATTGATGATCTTTTTGCAGAACATGCGCATGGTCTGTGATAACACCTATTTGCTTGATCGGGATATGATTCATGGGAATAAAGTTAATGAGCTGGAGACACAACTTGAAGAAATTTTTGAAGATCCGGACACGAAGGTCGTTATCTTTTCTCAATGGCTTCGCATGATGGAGCTCGTGACGGCGATGCTGGACGTGAACGGCTGGAAACATGTTTTCTTAAACGGGGGCGTCCCCTCTCATAAAAGAGGCGATCTCATCGAGACGTTTCATAAAGATCCGGCATGCCGGGTGTTTTTATCGACGGAGACAGGAAGCACGGGGTTGAATCTGCAGAATGCGAATGTGGTGATCAATATGGATATCCCGTGGAATCCGGCGGTTTTGGAGCAAAGGATCAGCCGTGTTCACCGGCTGGGCCAAACGCGGCCGGTGCGGGTGATCAACTTTATCGCTCAAGGGGCCATTGAGCACGGGATGCTGGGATTATTGAAATTCAAACAATCGATGTTTTCCGGTGTTCTGGATAACGGCGACAACAACGTCTTTATGGGCGAGTCAAGGTTCAACCGGTTTATGAAGACGGTGGAGAAGGCGACGGATTCGCTTGAATCGGCGAGAGAAGGCCAGGAAGTATCCGAAGAAGCATCCAGGGAAACGGAGATAGCCCGGCAAGAAGTGGAAAGCGCCGATGAGGCGGAAGGCGCGCCGGCACAAGCGTCCCCAAGAGGCCAAGTCCCGCAAACAAACCAGGGGGAGGCTTTAAAAACAGTTTTACAGATGGGGGCCGCGTTTTTAAATCAGTTAGGCGAGTGTCTGGGGGAACAGAAGGAGAAACGGACTTCAGCTCTTGAGACGTCTTTGGGCATCAGGATCGACAGGGATAAAAATACAGGCCGCAGGACAATCCAAATCCCCGTCCCGGAGGAAGAAACTTTAAAGCAAGTGACGGACATCGTCGATAGTTTCTTGAGTTTATTGAAGAAATAAATTCCCAACGGCGGGTTTGGACCCGGCCGCCCCGGGAGTGTCCGGGGGCACGTACCTGACCCCGAATTCGGTATGCGTCCCCGGGAAGTAAATGTGATTTTTGCGGCGCCGCAAGAATTGAACTCGACAATTTCCCATCCCCTTGGGGTGGGGTTACCGCCTAAAGAGGAAGAGCTCGAGAAACCAGGCGGTTTCTCGAATTCAGGATTCCACTTTGATACCCCGCCTCTTGAGGCGGGGAGGTTCATTCGTGCGGAAACGCACAAATTGGGGTTACGTTACCGGTCTGCAGGCAGGGAGTCCCTTGAGGGACGTCCCCGGAGAGCCTGGAAAACTTCCCGAAAAACTTAATTATTGAAAACAGCCACTGCTGATGTTATATTTACATTGTAAATATGAATAATTTAAGCTTTGTTTGGGATGAGGAGAAAGACGGGTTAAACCAAAAGAAGCATGGAGTCTCTTTTGAGGAAGCCAAGTCAGTATTCTTTGATGAAAATGGTTTTGAATTTTTTGATCCAGATCACTCAGGGGACGAAGATAGATTTGTTGTTTTAGGATTGAGTTTTCGTTTGAGGGTCTTGGTCGTGTGTCATTGCTGCAGAGAAAAAGATTCCATTATACGGATTATATCCGCTCGAAAAGCGACCCCTAGGGAGCGGGAATATTACCGGAGGCGAAAATGAGAACAGAATACGATTTTTCAAAGTTGAAAGGACATAAGAACCCTTATGCCCAGCGTCTCAAGAAACAGGTTACAATCCGTTTGGGAAAAGACATCATCGAGTATTTCAAATCTATGGGGCAGGAGATGGATGTCCCGTATCAAAAATTGATTAATCTGTACCTGCGCGACTGCGCCCAATCTCATCGCAAATTGCACTGGTCTTAGAGATTCTCGCCGCGCGGCAAGAGGTGTACCGCTGAATTGTGCACCGCGGTGCACAATTGAATTGTCGCGGTTCCGCGACAATTGGAGAGATCTTGCATTTGTGCGGAAACGCACAAATTGGGGAAATAGGTACGTGTCCCCGGAATTCCCTTTGAGCCGGAAACTTCAAGCGTTTTTTAATCTTTCCCACGTCGGCGATGTGCGCCAGCGGGGATTTATGGCCGGCATTGAACTGGTGATTGACCGGGCAGCTCAAGAGCCATATCCCTGGCAGGAAAAAATCGGCGCGCGGGTGTGCCAGGAAGTCCGCAGGCACGGCGTGATTTTGCGGCCGTTGGGCAACGTGATCGTCCTTCTGCCGCCGCTGTCGATGACAATTAAGGAATTGACGCGCCTGCTGGACGCCACCTATTGGGCGATTGAAACAGTGACAAAAAAATCAGCGCAGACCACTTACAGTGGGAAAGAATGGGCCAAGATTAAAAGGCTCGCTTCTGGAAAAGGCAGAGTTTTTTCCAGCGCGGGAGCTGCCAAGAGGCATGTTAAAGCTTTATAAGGCTTGTGAATGGGGCATCTGCCCCGGGAATGTAATGTTGACAACAGTACTTCAATGAAGTATACTAATATCGGAGGCTAAGGTGGAGTTTATTGAAACGTCCGTATTTACGAAAGCGTCCCGCAGCCTGTTAACGGATCCTGAATTACGTCAATTGCAGATGACGTTGTTGCTGCACCCCGACATGGGGCAGGTTATTCCCGGTTCGGGAGGCTTGAGGAAAATACGATGGGTTTCCGGAGGTAAAGGTAGAAGAGGGGGATTGAGGGTCATTTACTATTGGGTTACGGCGGATCATAAAATTTACCTGCTCTATGTTTATTCAAAATCAAAGCAGGAAGACCTGGCACCCGATCAGATCAAGGTCCTTAAGAGATTGATAGAGGAGGATTAGTATGGACAAAACACATTTTCAGAACTTGGTCAAAAGCATCAGGGAAATGAAGCAAATTCAGAAAGGCAAACTGAAGGCTTCCCGGATAACAAAGTTTGACGCGATTTCCATCAAATCGATCCGCCACAAATTGCACCAGTCGCAGAGCGAATTTGCTTTTATGATCGGCGTAAGCCCGTCTACTTTACAGAATTGGGAACAAGGGCTTAGAGAGCCAGAAGGCCCCGCACGGGCTTTGTTGACCGTCGCCCAAAAAAATCCCACGGCCGTCTATCAAGCTTTGCATGGTTGAACAAAAATGGCGGATAAACCGTTCCGGTGATTAGACCTTGGCGCCAAAATTCGCCATCGTTGTTGATACCTATCTTTCGTTCGCTAGCACGCTCACTCGAGATCGGTATCAACCGGTGACAGCGGGTTCGCGGTCGGCCAATTCGGTCGATGTCGAGCGGATTGTAGTGTGGAGCCCCAGGTAGAATCCGTGTGTGGGGGGGGGTATTCCAGACACATACCGTAACCCGAACTAATTAAGGTTCAGGTATGTGTCTGGGGATTATACACGGAAAAAACGTAAGACTTTAGTTCTTTGACAATTAAACTGCCAGTTTGAAATGTTCCTCTAAAGCGACCCGGGTCTTGATTGAGGTTTTCGCCATGGTTAAGAGGGCCTCAACGGGGTTTTGCTTTTGCAATTGCAGGGAGCGGAACAA
>JACROV010000040.1 GCA_016214285.1 Candidatus Omnitrophota bacterium
CCTCCCACATTATGATGGCTTTTTATGCGGCTTGAGGGTGCGCCGGTTACTGAAATAGATTCAATGACATCCGGGTAGAGGGTGCCCTGCCCCAGATATTTTACTTTTTTTATCTTAGAGGCCTCTTCTTCAAAAACATTCACGAATTCCTCGCCGATAATCTTTCTTTTCTCTTCGGGATCGCTAACGGCTTTTAACCGGCTCAAGAAACGCTTGGACCTATCTACATAACGCAGGTTCAGATGATACATATTGCGAAAAACATTTTTAACCTGTTGCGCTTCATCTTTGCGCAATAAACCATTATCAATAAAGATGCATCTTAAATTCCTGCCAATGGCTTTATGAATCAAGATGGCCGCGACTGATGAATCTACCCCGCCGCTTAAACCTAAAACTACTTTATCTCTGGCGACTGTCTTCTTGATATTCTCCACTGACTCTCTGATAAATGAATGCATGGTCCAGCGGCCTAAACATCCGGAGATTTTAAAAAGGAAATTTCCTAAGATTTGACTTCCTTTCTCCGTATGGGTTACTTCTGGATGAAATTGCACGCCGTAAATTTTTCTTCTGGCACAGGAGAAGGCGGCAATAGGGGTATTCATGGTATGCGCAGAGGTATGAAAGCCGGAGGGGAGTTTTTTTACGTGATCTCCGTGGCTCTGCCAGCAGGTAAAATTTCCCGGCAGATGCGCAAATAAATCCCGATTGTCATCAATAAATAACTCGGCCTTGCCATACTCGCGGCTGCTCGTATGCCTAACCCTGCCAGCCAACATCTCGGCAATCACCTGCATCCCATAGCAGATGCCCAGTATCGGAACGCCTAATTTAAAGATTCCTTTATCCGGATAGGGACTCTTTTTCTCGCTGACTGATGCGGGGCTGCCGGAAAGTATCAAGGCCTTTGGATTAAAGGCAGCGATTTCCTTGGCCGCAGTATTATAAGGTATAATACGGGAAAATACCTTATGCTCTCTTACCCGGCGGGCAATTAATTGCGTGTATTGCGAACCAAAATCCAATATCAAAACAGTCTGTCTTGTCATTTCCCCATCCCCACCCGCTGACCAACCTGAAAAATTTTTCCTTCCGTCTGTATGGAAGGGGCAATAATCATCTCTACATCGTGCATCTGTTGAAGACTACCTGCTCCTAAAGAGGCCATAGAGGTTTTTAAGGCGCCAATTAAATTCTGCGAACCATCATCAACTTTAGCCGGGCCGAATAAAATCTCTTTTAAGCTGCCGGTTGTGCCGACATAGATACGTGTTCCGCGCGGCAGATTCACATGCGAGGTAGCCATACCCCAGTGATAACCTCTTCCTGGCGCCTCTTTGGCCCGGGCAAAACTTGAGCCAATCATTACCGCATCCGCGCCACAAGCAAAGGCCTTGCAGATATCGCCGCCTCGGCTCATCCCGCCGTCACTAATTATCGCAACATACCTGCCGGTTCTTTTATAATAAAAATCTCGCGCTGCCGCCGCATCTACTGTCGCAGTCACCTGGGGCACGCCTATGCCCAAGACGCCCCGGGTGGTGCAGGCAGCGCCAGGGCCTATGCCAATCAATAAAGCGGCTGCGCCCGTAGACATCAATTCTAAAGTGGTCTCATAAGTTACACAGTTGCCAATAATCACGGGAATCTTAGTAGATTTACAAAATTTAAATAAATCCAGACTTTTGTATTCCTTGGCAACGTGCTTGGTGGTAGTCACAGTAGACTGCACCACAAACATATCTGCGCCGGCAGAAATGGCAATCTTGCTGAATTTTTCGGCATGGGCAGGGATACAGCTGGCGACGGCGGTGCCGCCTTTAGCCTTAATCTGCTTAATTCTTTTGGCAATGAGTTTTTCTTTTATGGGAGTATTATAAATGGACTGGATTAACTCTGTGGCTTTTTCACTGGAGGCTCTGGCAATCTTTTCTAAAACCGTATCTGGATTCTCGTAGCGCGTCTGCACACATCGCTACGGCAAATTTCACATCCACCACCCCATCCATGGCCGCAGCTAAAATGGGCACTTTAAACTTTTGCCCGGCAATCTGAAAGGTGGTATCTACTTCATTAGGATTTAAAGTCTGCTGCCCCGGCACCAGGGCTACCTCATCAAAACCATAACATCTGCGGCCGCGCCTGCCTATACCTATCCACTCTGCCATTTTTTGCTATCTCCTTATTTTTCAATGGGTTATAACTATAAGACATTTGTGGTAAGATAATTCCCGAAGGGAATGGATAAAATTTTACACCCAGATTATTTCTTTGTCAACGATTATTTTCAAACACAAAGGGCGAGGTTTTTCACCCCGCCCTTCATTTTTGATATTTTATTTTTGCTCTTTGATTTTCTTTAATACATCCCTCCGCCGCCGTATCCGCCGCCGGGAGGCATTGGTGACATCTTTTCTTCTTTTTCCGGTTTATCTGCCACTAAGGCCTCGGTGGTCAAGAGCAGCGCAGCAATACTGGCCGCGTTCTGCAAGGCAGTGCGGGCAACTTTTGTCGGGTCAATGACGCCGGCGTCAATCATATCCACATAAGCATCCTGCGCCACATCATAACCCACATTTGTCTTCTCTTCTTTGACGCGCTGGACCACGACCGAACCCTCTAAGCCAGCGTTGTCTGCCAACTGCCGAATCGGCTCTTCTAAGGCGCGCTTAACAATATCCACGCCTATTTTTTCATCGCCTTCTAATTTCAGTTTATCTAACGCTGCGAGAGTGCGGATTAATCCCACGCCACCGCCGGGAATTATCCCTTCCTCTACTGCGGCGCGGGTGGCATGCAGGGCATCTTCTACGCGGGCTTTCTTTTCCTTCATTTCTGTCTCGGTAGCTGCGCCGACGTTGAGCACCGCTACTCCGCCTGCCAATTTTGCCAGGCGCTCCTGTAGTTTTTCTTTATCATAATCCGAATCAGTATCATCAACCTGCTTCTTGAGCTGGGCAATCCGGCCGTTTACTGCCTGGGTCTTGCCTGCGCCTTCCACAATAGTAGTATTTTCTTTATCCACCTTTACCCTCTTAGCGCGGCCCAAATCATCAATGTCCACGCTTTCTAACTTTATTCCCAAATCCTCAGTGATCGCCTTGCCGCCAGTAAGTATGGCGATATCCTCAAGCATGGCCTTACGCCTGTCGCCGTAACCGGGCGCCTTGACTGCGCAGGCAACTAAAGTGCCGCGGATTTTATTGACCACTAAAGTAGCCAAGGCCTCACCTTCCACTTCTTCGGCAAGAATCAAAAGCGGCTTTCCAGTGCGGGCAATTTTTTCCAATAAAGGTAAAAGGTCCTTCAAAGAAGATATCTTTTTCTCATAAATCAAGATATAGGCATCTTCTAAGACGCATTCCATCCTTTCGGCATCACTGACAAAGTAGGGCGAGAGATATCCCTGGTCAAACTGCATACCTTCCACCACTTCCAAGGTCGTGGCCGTAGACTTGGCCTCCTCTACAGTAATCACACCGTCTTTACCTACCTTATCCATGGCCTCGGCAATCTGGTCGCCAATAGTCCGGTCGCAGTTTGCCGCGATATAAGCCACCTGGGCAATTTCTTTTTTATCTTTTACATCCTTAGATAACTTTCGCAATTCCTCAATTACCTTCTCTACTGCCTTTTCCACGCCGCGCTTCAGGCCCATCGGGTTTGCCCCGGCAGTAACATTCTTTA
>JACROV010000014.1 GCA_016214285.1 Candidatus Omnitrophota bacterium
CAAACCTCGTCGAAAATCAAGAACTAACCGCTGCTTCCCTGGCACCGCATTTTTAAAAAATTCGCGCCCGCTACGGCCAATCTCCGTCGAGAATAGAAATCTGACCCCCAAAAAATGCCTTCGAACTGTAGAAGAAAAGTTTAATGCCCGGCTTATCGGCTGGAACAGGGCGCTTAAAAAAGATATAGACGCGTCCCTTGCCTGCGGCCTTAACGCGGCGGCTGTCTCTTTGCCCGTATCGGATATACATATAAAACATAAACTCAACAAGACGCGAGGGTTTGTCGTCGAACAGTTAAGGCGCGCCATCCATTATGCCCGAAGACATAAGTTGTACGTGATCGCCAGCGCCGAAGACGCCTCCAGGGCTGATTTTGATTTCCTGATCGAATATATTAAAGCATCAAAAGAAGAAGGCGCGCAGAGGTTTAGGTTTTGCGATACCGTGGGCGTGATGGAGCCGTTTAAGATGTTTGAAACGATAAAAAGGATTCTGGAAATTGTCAGGATAGATATCGAGGTGCATACCCATAATGATTTTGGCATGGCCGGCGCGAATGCGCTTGCAGGACTGCGCGCCGGGGCCATTTTCGCGGATACGACGGTAACCGGCATAGGCGAGCGGGCCGGAAACGCGGCCTTGGAAGAAATAACCTTATCGCTTCTTAAGATATATGGTGTCGACCCCGGGATCGATATCGGCGGCATCAATAAGCTCTCGCGATTTGTAAGCCGGGCCTCGAGACGCCGGATACCGCCGGATAAGCCGATTATAGGAAGGGCTTGTTTTTTGCATGAATCAGGCGTCCATCAGGACGGTATCGTAAAAAATCCTTTGACGTATGAACCTTTTGATCCGGCCTTGATCGGATCCAAAAGCCGCCTGGTTATGGGGAAACATTCCGGACGGACGGGCCTCAGGCATATTTTGGCCGGCTTTGGGGCGTGTCCGGATGATGATACGGCAAGCCATGTCCTGGAAGCCGTTCGAAGAAGATCGGTCTCTCTTAAACACTGTCTGTCCGCCGCGGATGTTTACTCTTTATATTGTAAGGAAATCCAGTAATATCGACGCTATAGAGCAAAAAACAAAAAAACAAAATATTCCACTTGACATCAGCTGGACTCAACAACCAGCGACCTGTGCCTATCGCTTTTTCCATGGGCACGTTTTTGAAAGAACAAAGGCGCGGTCAAACTTCATACGCTCCTGGATTTGCGCGGACCAATCCCCTCATTTATCAATATCACCGACGGAAAATTCGCGGATGTCAACGTCCCGGATATCCTGAACCTCGAAGCCGGATCATTTGACATCATGGACCGCGGGTATCTCGATTTTGCCAGACTTTATGTCATCCATCAGGCGCACGCAACGTTTGTAACCCGGGCAAAATCCAACATTCAATGCCGGAGCCTTTACTCACGACCGGTCGACAAAACAACGGGACTGCGTTGCGGTCAAGCAATCGTACTGACCGGCGTGCAATCAACCTCAAGAAAGCATGAAAACGGCTATTTTTTGATTTTTTTCTGTTTGCATATACTGGACCGTTTCTTCCTCGAGACTGATCTCAAAAAACTCTTTGGTCATGGATTTCGCGTATTTGTTAATATCCAGCCAGAAATCGGCTTTGGTTGTTTCTTGAAAAAAATGCTTGGCAAATTGCCATCTTCGTTTAAGATTACCTGTGAAGTCCGCTGTTCTCATGGGGCGTATTCCTTTCCATTTAAAGATTGGTCTCTTTTTTGGAAGGATACGCCCTTTTTTTTGCTTGTAAAACCTATTTACACAATTTAGTGTACATCACCAGTTTGTCAAGGTACTTGTCTAATCACATCTTCCGTATTACAATGATATTTTCAATTTCGGCACCATGGTCAGGAAAGATTTTATGCGGCATTCTGGCAATAATTTATACACTTATCTGCGGGACGGGATCAGTTTTTCATCACGGGAAGCCGCGGGACTTAAGACCATTTATTTCCCTCTTTGCGGCGTTGATTCCACCGGCGTTAAATCCGCCATCACCCCTTCTTTAAGCGGCGATATCAAGATCGACAGCCTGCGGTATCTCACCAAGCCGGTTTCAACCGAAGACCTGCGCAACAACCTGCGCGATTTTTTCTGTCACGTCGAGGGCAAGGGCGTGTTTTCCCTCGCACAGGCGTCAACACCCGATGATTCCGCGGTCGAAGCGGGACCGTTGTGGCATAAATTGACGCGCCGCCATCCTAAAGCGGGTTTGCTGCTGGAAGCGGTCAATTTCGTGCCTGTCACCGGCGAAAACGTGGAACTGATGCGCGTCACCGTTAAAAATGTTTCCCAAAAAGTAATTAAGATCACCCCGACCTTTAGTTTGCCCATTTTCGCCCGGGCGTTGGCCAACAAGCACGACCATGAACAGGTCACGTCCCTTTTAAACCGCATCGTCCAGCTGCCTGAAGGGGTCGTGGTCGAACCCACCATGATCTTTAACGAGCATGGTCACAAAGTCAATCAAACGGCTTATTCCGTCCTGGGCAGAACGGACAAAGGCGAGGACCCTGTCGGGACGTTCCCGACGGCGCGGAGCTTTTACGGCGAAGGAGGCACGTGTTTCGCCCCCGCGGCCGTGATGAAGAATGCCGCGCCGGTGGATCTGCCCAAAGAGGCTCTGGACGGGCAAGAGGCGGCGGGCGCGCTGCGTTTTAAGAAGGTCACCCTTGGCAGCGGCCGCAAAAAAGAATATTTCATCGTGATGGGGATAGGATCAGGCCGCGGCGAGGCCAAAAAGATATTGGAGCGGTTTGCTTCGACCAAAGGGTTCAAGTCGGCGTTTGCGCGGAACCAGAATTTTTGGGCGAAGAAGGCGGATACCATTCGCTTGAGAACGGCTGACGCGCAGTTTAACGCGTGGATGCATTGGGTGAGCCTGCAGCCGGTCTTGCGGCGGATATTCGGTTGTTCGTTCTTGCCGGACCACGATTATGGCAAGGGAGGCAAGGGTTGGCGTGATCTCTGGCAGGACCTGTTGTCTTTGATCTTGATCGAACCCGGGAGCGTGCGCGCGGCATTGATCAATAATTTCGCCGGCGTGCGCGTCGATGGTTCTAACGCCACGATCATCGGCGCGGCGCCGGGCGAATTCCTGGCGGACCGCGACGCGATCTCCCGCGTGTGGATGGACCACGGCGCGTGGCCGTTTCTGACGCTTTTACTTTACATTCATCAGACCGGAGACGCGAATATTCTGTTTGAACGTCAAAGTTATTTTTGCGATCCCCAAACGTTGCGCGGCCAGCGCTACGACCGCGCCTGGACGCCTCAGGAGGGCAGCCGTTCGAAGGATTTTAACGACCGCGTTTACGAGGGTTCCATTTTGGAGCACGTTCTGATCCAGCATCTGGTCCAGTTCTTCAACGTCGGTGAACATAATATCACGCGTCTGGAGAACGCCGACTGGAATGACGGCCTCGACATGGCCGCGCAGCGCGGGGAAAGTGTCGCGTTCATGAGTTTGTACGCGGGCAATCTTCTTGATTGCGCCGATCTGCTCGAACACGTCGCCGCGCGTCAAGGCATCCGGGAGGTCCCGCTCGCCAGGGAACTTTTGGTCCTGTGCGATTTGGCCTCCGGCACCGGCATCGATTACGCCGACCCGCAGGCCAAGCGAAAACTTTTGTTCGAGAAATATTTCCCGTCGGTCCAGCCGCGCTTGAGCGGCGAGCAGGTCAACGTCAAGGCCGCCGATCTCGCGCGTGACCTGCGTCGTAAAGGAAAATGGATTTTTGGGCACATTAAGGCCCGGGAAAAAATCCGGGCCGGCCGACAAGTTCTTCCCCGCAGGGAACCTTTGGCCTTCGCCGATAGGCCCCCTTCGGGAGGGAACAACCCGGGTGATCAGGGCTGGTTCAACGGCTACTACGACAATCAAGGGAGAATGGTCGAAGGAAAAGAAGGCGCCAACATTCGAATGACGTTGACCGGACAGGTCTTTCCTTTAATGAGCGGGCTGGCCGACGACAAAGAGATCGAAGCGGTCGTTGACAGCGTGCGGCGCTATTTGAAGGACAAGAAATTGGGCGGCTACCGCCTTAATACCGATTTCGGCGTGCCGCATTATCTGGATCTGGGCCGGGCCTTTGGATTCGCCTACGGGACCAAAGAGAACGGATCTTTCTTCAGCCACATGACGGTCATGTACGCCTGCGCTCTTTACAAAAGAGGATTCGCGGGGCAAGGCCGTGAAGTCATCCAGTCCATTTTCAGGATGTGCGTGGACACGCAAAAAAGCAAGATCTATCCGGGCATTCCGGAATATTTCGATTCCCAGGGCCGCGGCCGTTATCATTACCTGACCGGGTCGGCCAGCTGGCTGGTCTTGACCATGCTGACGCAGGTTTTCGGTGTTCGCGGCGAATATGGCGATCTGATCATTGCCCCGCAACTATCGGCTGAGGAATTTGACCCCAAAGGGTTGGCGGGCGTTACCTGTCCCTTCGCCGGGAAAACGGTCACTATCACGTATATTAATAAGAGAAGGCTGGATTCCGGTTCTTACGCGGTCAAAACGGTCACTTGTCAAGGTAAGCCGATCGCCTGTGACACGCTTTCCGCGTCGCGCATCAGGATCCCCAGAAAATTTTTTCATCAATCCAGCAATGTTGAATTGACGCTCCAGCTGGGATAAAATATCCGGAAAGTTTTTTTGACAATCCGCGGGGGGAATGCTATACTTTAAACTCTTTGCTGTTCCCTGAATTTATGTAGAGTCGTAAGCTTCTTTGTTCACGCCAGATAGGGAGGGTTAATGAGAAAAGTAGTCAGCCTTGCTCTGTGTTCGTTCCTGTTCCTGGGTTGTGCCCAAAAGAAAGAAGACCTCAACACGATCACCATCTGGCACTGGATGACCGACCGCCAGAAAGCCTTTGAAGAATTAGCCGCGCTTTACGAAAAACAAACCGGCGTCAAGGTGAAGATCGATCTTTACGCCCCGTCCGACGCTTACAGTCAAAGGATCGTCGCCTCCGCCCAGTCCCGCGTCCTTCCCGATATTTACGGCATCCTCGACAAGAAAGAAATTTTCGCTTCTTTTATCCAAAGCGGCTTTGTCGCCGATCTGACCGCGGAATTCCAGAAAGAAAATAACACCTGGGAGAAAATGCTTTTCCCCAAGGCCCTGGACGTGAACCGCTTCCCTGAAGGGAATATTCACGGGGTCAAGCCGGGGATCTATGGCGTACCGCTCGATGTCACCAATATCCAGATGCTTTATAACAAAAAACTGCTGCAAAAGGCGGGGATCAAGGAAGTGCCCCGGACGTTCCAGGAGTTTATTGAGGCCGGCCAGGCCTTAAAGCGCGTGGGGATCTCCGGACTGGTTTCAGGCTTTGGAGAGATGTGGCTGATCGAATGCTTCGCCTCGAACTACGCCTTCAACATCATGGGCGAAGAAAAGGTCATGGCCACCTATCGCGGCGAAGTTCCTTATACCGATCCGGATTGGATCAAAGTTTTTGGGATCTTTAAAGAATTGAGCGAAAAAGGCGTGTTGGCCGAAGGCGTTGTCACCAAACCCAACAAATACGCCGAGCAGGATTTCGCGCTGGAACGCGCGGCCTTCGCGTTCAACGGTTCGTGGGGCGTGAACGTGTACAACGACATGAACCCGGGCCTGGAATATGGGGCCATGCTGCCGCCTCCGGTCAACCCTCATCTGCCCATGCGGATCTGGGGCGGGGCAGGCTCGTCGCTGGTCGTCAATAACGCTTCGCCGCGCAAGGATAAAGCGATCGCTTTCTTAAAATGGCTTACCCAAAAAGACCAGCAGGCGTTTTTGGCCCGCGAGACCAGGAACCTGCCGTCTAACCGCGAGGCCTTGAGCTCGATCTCCGCGATCCTCTCCGAATTCGCCAGTGTCATGGATTTCACGACGCACCCGACCATCTGGCCGTATAACGAGAACCCGCTGGTCACCGAGAAATTCGACAAAGGGATCCAATCGATCATTATCGGGGAAAAGACCCCCGAAGAGATCGCCCGCGAGGTGCAGGAGATCAAAGAGCGGGAAATGAAGAAGGCGAAACAGTGATATAAATAAAACTGGCTCCTTTGAATTTCAAATGGGTAAGTAATGCTTATTGAGTTGAGCAAAATTGAGTTTACCCGTTATTAAAAAGACAACAATCTTAAAATAACGAAAGGTGCGAAAACCTCGGGCTTTAACCTTGGCCGCTTGAATCA
>JACROV010000015.1 GCA_016214285.1 Candidatus Omnitrophota bacterium
ATCGCTTCTACCATGCATCTTTCTAACCCTCAGCGTCGATCTTCTTTCGATCTCGCGGGTTTGAAGGTCAACACAGGGGGCGCTTAAGTGATAACGCATGAGCAACCAGTAACCAGCAACCAGAAGTTTTTATTCTGGTAACTGGTCTCTGGCAACTGGTTACTTTGCAAAGGAATTTATTATGGATCTCATCGCTTTAGGCACGATCGCTTTGGACAATGTCAAGACCGCCTCCGGCGCGCGGCGCGGTATGCTGGGAGGTTCCGCCGCCCATTTTGCCATGGGCGCGCGGCTTTTTACCAAGGTGCATCTGGTGGGGATCATCGGACACGATTTCCCCGACGCGCATATCCGATTCCTGAGAAAGAAAGGCGTTGATCTTACTTCTGTTGTCACCCATAACGGCAAGTCGTTTCGTTGGGAAGGGGAATACAGAAAAGGCGATTACAACAACGCCATTACGCTGGCAACGGAACTGGGCGTCTTGCTGGATTACGCGCCACGCGTCGCCGCCCACCAGCGCAAGATCCCCAATTTATTCCTGGCGAACATCGATCCGGACGTCCAGATGCGGCTGCTGGGATTGATGGGCCGGCCGCGGTTCATCGGTCTGGACAGTATGAATTTGTGGATCAATCATAAAAAGCCCTCATTGCTGCGCCTGATGAAAAAAGTGAATCTGTTCGTGGCCAACGACGCTGAGGCGCGCAGTCTCACGGGAGAAAATAATCTCATCAAGGCCGCGAAGCGGTTGCGCCGTTTGGGTCCGGCGCTTATTGTGATCAAAAAAGGCGAGCATGGCGTTTTGTTCTATTGCGACCGGTTCATGTTCTCGTTCCCTGCTTATCCGGTCGAAGAGGTCATTGACCCGACGGGCGCGGGGGATACTTTCGCCGGCGCTTTGATGGGGTATTTAAGCCGCGTTAAAGAGCTGAATGAAAAAGAGCTCAAGCAAGCGGTGCTGCACGCGACCACGGTCGCTTCATTTAATGTCGAAGGGTTCGGCATGAGCAAGACTTCCACGTTAACGTTGGCGCGGGTCCGCGGCCGGATGAAACAATTGCTTAAATTCATGAAGCCGTAATTATCCGCGTGATGGAACAACAACCTTTTATCAGCTCGATCGGTGTCGTGGCGGCGGCCGTTTTGCCGCTTTTTAACATCCCGCTCATTATCCGGATCGTCAAGCGCAAATCCTCGGAAGATATCAGCCTCTCCTGGGCCGTGGGGGTGTGGGTGTGTATTCTTCTGATGGCCCCATCAGGATTTACTTCGCAAGACATCGTTTGGCGGACGTTCAATTACACAAATCTTTTGTTGTTCACGGGCGTTGCGTTCGTGACGGTAAAATACCGTAATGGAAGAAACGCAAAAAAACAGTAACCCCGCGCAAGGCCGCTGCGGCATGGTCACCATCATCGGCCGGCCTAACGTCGGTAAATCCACTCTCTTGAATTGTGTCCTCGGGGAGAAGGTGGCCATCGTCTCGCAAGTCCCGCAGACGACCCGCAACCAGATCCGCGGCATTTATACGGACGAGCGCGGGCAGATCGTTTTTATCGATACCCCGGGACTGCATATCGGCGGGGACAAACTGGATAAGTTCATGAACAAATCATCCGTGGGGACGATTCCTAACGCGGACGCGATTGTTTATCTGGTCGATACCAGCCGGCGCACCGGAGCGGAAGAGGAATATGCCGCCGGACAACTGGCGTCCACCAATATCCCGATCGTTCTTGGGTTAAATAAAATTGATCTTAAGGGAAAATATGTCCCGGATTACATCGCCCTGCTGGAGAAAGCCAAGGGAAAGTCCGTCCAGGAGATAAAGAACGTGACGCTTCTACCGCTCTCGGGAAAGACGGGCGCCAACGCGCAGAAGCTTTTGGATATCCTGTTCGAGCTTCTCCCCGAAGGGCCGGCGCTGTATCCGGAAGATACCGTTTGCGACGTGCCCCAGAAGCTCGCGATCGCGGATATCATCCGGGAAAAATTATTCGAACTGATGAAAGAAGAGATCCCGCACGCGCTGACCGTCGTGGTCGAACACATGCAGCCCAAAGCGAAGAAGACCATGCACATCAGAGCTCTCATCCTTGTTGAACGCGAAACGCAAAAAGAGATCGTCATCGGGAAAGGCGGCCAGATCTTGAAGACAGTCGGCACCCTCGCCCGTCAGGAATTGGAAGTGCTTCTGGAAACGAAGGTGTTCCTGGAGCTTTACGTCAAGGTGCAGAAACAATGGCGCAATGACGATTCTCTCCTGCAGGAATTAGGATACGAGACGTAGGGACAGGCTTCCCTAGCCTGTCGGCCAGGACAGGCAAACCTGTCCCTGCAATGAAATGCGCAAGCCCATTACCGTCCGACAAATCCAGAAGTTAGACAAGACCGCTATTGAGCGCTACGGCATTCCATCGCTTGTTTTAATGGAGAATGCGGGCCGTGCCGTTGCCGAAGAAGTAAAAAGATATCTGCGAAGGAAAAGGCGTCCGCGCGTTTGTGTTGTTTGCGGCCTCGGCAACAACGCCGGCGACGGATTTGTCGCCGCGCGGCATTTGACCAATGCCGGCATCCCGACAAAGATATTTCTTGTCGGCAAAGCCAGCCAATTAAAACACGACGCGGCGGTCAATTACCGGATCTTGAAAAGAATGAAATGTCCGATCCAAGAGGCAGGGACAGGCCGCGGCCTGTCCCTGCGGGATATTGACGCTGATGTCGTGGTCGACGCCATTTTTGGCGTCGGGCTTGATCGCGAGATCGAGGAACCTTTCCGCGGCGTCATTGAAACCATTAACCGCGCGGCGAAATATGTCGTCGCCGTTGATATCCCTTCCGGGCTTGATGGAACGACCGGCGCTATTTACGGCGTCTGCGTCAAGGCTGATAGAACAATGACGTTCAGTTTTCCCAAAAAAGGTTTTTTAAAAGGTCATGGGCCGCGATATGTCGGAAAGATCGTCGTCGTTGATATTGGAATTCCTTTATGATGGCTGAAAAATAAACTCAATAGTCTTCAGTCTTCAGACATCAGTCGTCAGATTCGTCTGAAGACTGACGTCTGATGTCTGACGACTAAAAAATTAATGACTGTTTCCAACCAAAACATAGATCAAGTCGTCGCCATTTTGAGGAAGGGAATGCGGGATCTCCCGGATCCTTCCGTCACTCTCGTCGGCAAGAAATGGAAAGACCCGTTCCTTGTTCTGATCTCGTGCATCTTGAGTTTGCGCACGAAAGACGAAACAACGCTTCCGGCCTCCGGGCGGTTGTTTCGGCTGGCCCATACGCCGCAGGAGATGCTCAAACTTAAGATTCCGGATATCGAAAAAGTCATTTATCCCGTTGGATTCTACCGGACTAAAGCGCGCGTGATTTTAGGCATTTGCCACGATGTATTGGAAAAATTTGGCGGCCGCGTGCCCGGCGATATCGACACATTGTTGACGATGAAAGGGGTGGGGCGCAAGACCGCGAACCTCGTTCTGACGGAAGGGTTCGGTTTACCCGGGATATGCGTGGACACGCACGTGCACCGGATTTCCAATCGCCTGGGCTATGTGCGCACAAAAACGCCGTACGATACGGAGATGATGCTGCGAGAAAAACTTCCCCCAAAGCACTGGATCGATTATAACGCCCTTCTGGTCACCTGGGGACAGAACATTTGTAAGCCGATCTCGCCTTTGTGTTCACGATGCGGGATCCGCGGTTTTTGTCCGCGCAAAGGGGTGGGTAAAAGCCGTTAAAGAAAAAATGAGCAAAACGGTCATTTTTGTCCCGTGAGATGTCTCTAAGCGGAGAATCTTAGCAAAATTCTTGACTTTCTTTTCAGTACGTGATAAATAACATCTAGTTATTTAAAATTTTTTTACAAAAATATTTTATTTTTTACTTCTAAGGGAGAATTAAAGAAATTGAAAAACATATATTTAAGGAAAGGAACCTCGCGGCACGGGGTTCCTTTTTTATTTGCCCGCAGAGGCGGGCAAATACCCCTCCCCGAAGGGGAGCCTACTCGGCCGCGCTTTGTTTTGTTTCCTTATATCAAAGACAAGAAACAAAACAGCGGGGGTAACTGAGGACAAGATGGGAAAAACAATAGGATTGACATATAATTTGAAAACAGACTGGGTTTGCGGCCCGGATGACCCCTACGACGTGAACGCGGAGCTCGACAAACCGCACACGATCGAAAAGATCGTCCAGGCTTTCGAGGCGGGCGGGCATCGCGTCAAAAGGATCGGCAACGTGCATCAGCTTTTGTCCCAACTCCAGCTGTCACAACCGGAGTTGGGACAGCTGGACAATCTTAACGTCGACATCGTCTTTAATATTTGCGAAGGGACCGTCGGGCGCAACCGCGAGTCGCAAGTGCCGATGCTTTTGGAACTCAAAGGCATTCCTTACGTCGGATCGGACGCGCTGACACTGGGGATCACGCTGGACAAGGTCGTTGCCAAGAAATTGTTCATCTCCGAAGGAATTCCCACCGCGCGTTATTTTGTCGCCGGGAGCACGGAGGACCTCGAAAAGCAAAATACGATCGGATATCCCTTGATCGTCAAGACGATCCATGAAGGATCTTCCAAGGGCATTTCCCGGGATTCCCGTGTTGAAGACCTTGAAGGACTTAAACGGCAAGTCCATTTGATCAATGCCGTTTATAAACAGCCCGCCCTGTGCGAAGAGTTCATCAAGGGCACGGAATTGACCGTCGCCGTCCTGGGTAATGAGCCTCCCCGGGCGATGCCCATCGTGCAGGTCTCTATCGATGGCGACACGAATCTGGGCGACGAATTTTACACGTTTGAACGCATCTCCTCAACCGCTCTCCAATATGTTTGTCCGGCGAAGATCTCCGTCGAGCTCACGCGCAAGATCCAGGATTTGGCCGTGCGTGTCTACAAATGCGTCGGGTGCCGCGATCTGGGCCGCGTCGATTTTCGCGTGGACCAAAAAGGCAACCCGTACGTTCTGGAGATCAATCCCTTGCCCAGCCTGGATCCCAAAGACAGTTTCAATATTTTTCCCAAGGTCATCGGCTCCAGCTACGACGCCGTTTTGAACCAGATCTTGGGTTTCGCGCTCGCGCGCTACGGTCTGGAGCAGAAAACATTAGAGGAGATTCCTTTGCGATCTCGATGAGGAGACAAAACGTGACCAATTCCCCCAATGCGACCAATACAGCCACAGCTAAAGAAGTCCCGTCGCATCCGGCAATTCGCCTGACGGCCAAAGAAAATCGCGTGATCAGTTTCTTTAAGGACGCGACCCCTCTGGATTGGGAAGACTGGCGCTGGCAGCTGCGCAACCGCATCACGACCCAAGAGATATTAGGGAAGCTTGTTAACCTTACCCCCGGTGAAGAGAGGGGAATAGCGGGTTCCGGCACCAAGTTGACGATGTCGATCCCGCCGTATTTCGCGAGCCTGATCGACCCGGAAAATTCCAATTGTCCGATCCGCAAGCAATCTATTCCGCAGGAGTATGAATTGGAAACAACCCCCGATGAAATGGCGGATCCCTGCGGCGAAGACAAGAACTCTCCGGTGCGCGGGCTGGTCCACCGCTATCCCGACCGTGTTTTGTTCCTGGTCAATGAGATGTGCGCGATGTATTGCCGGTATTGCACGCGTTCGCGCATGGTCGGCGACGGGCATCGCACGTTGAGCATGCAGACCTACAATACGGCCTTCGAATATATCCGCGCGCATAAAGAGGTCCGCGACGTTCTTATCTCCGGCGGCGATCCGCTGACGTTAAGCGATCGCGTTCTGGAACATATCATCAAGACCTTGAAGTCGATCCCTCACGTGGAATTCGTGCGCATCGGGACGCGTATTCCGGTCACGCTGCCGCAAAGGGTCACCTTCGAACTGGTCAACATGCTCAAGAAATACAGCCCCATCTGGATGAGCATTCACTTCAATCACCCCCGGGAAGTCACCAAGCGGGTGAAATTCGCCTGCGACCTGATCGCGGACAGCGGCATTCCGATGGGCAGCCAGACGGTCCTTTTGAAAGGCATCAACGATAACGCGGCGGTCATGAAAAAGTTGATGCACGAGCTTCTGAAGATCAGGGTGCGTCCTTATTACATTTATCAGTGCGATCCCATCCTCGGTTCCAAGCACTTCCGCACGCCGGTCTCCGCGGGCATTGATATCATGGAGAAACTGCGCGGGCACACGACCGGGTACGCGGTCCCTACCTTCGTCATCGACGCCCCGGGCGGCGGAGGCAAGATCCCCGTCGCTCCGCAATATATTGTCGCGCACGAGGGGAATAATTACACCATCCGTAACTACGCCGGCGAGCAGTATACCTACGTAGACCCCGTCTAAAATCTTTCCCAAAAGTCCATCAAGCAATTGAGCTATTCGTTTACGTCTTTTATGGTGCCGGAAACCGTTTATCCTGCGTGGCTATGATTCCGCTTGCGAAATAGTTAACATATGCTAAACTTTAGCTAGTACAACATAATAAAAGGAGAAAAAGATGCCTGTTACGCGCAATGACGCGAGCCGTATTATCGTGGAATTTATGCCCAAGATCATCCGCGGCATTCATTTGGGGTTTTTATCCAACCGCCGTGTGACCCAGACGCAATTCTTTGTGGTGACCGCTATTCATGCCAACCGCCGTTGTTCTATGCGGGTTCTGGCTGAAAGTATGCATATCAGCATGCCTGCCATTTCTGGTATCGTTGACCGTTTGGTCAAGTCGGGATATGCGCGCCGCGAAGAAGACCCTGAGGACAGGAGGCTGGTTATGGTCGAGCTCTCCGCCAAGGGCAAGCTTTTGGTCAAACAGTTCCAGGACGCGGCCAGCGCCCGCTGGGAAGATATCCTGAAAGCTTTCTCGGCGGGTGAATTGGATTCTTTTTATCATTTGATCCGAAAACTGAATGATGGTATGCGTGAAGGAAAAGGGGATGATGCGATTAAGTCAAAATCTTAAGATCGCGGGTGGCGCGATGATCGCGGTCCTTGCTTTAAGCTCCAGGGCTGTATCCGACGACGGCCCGTTGACATTGAGCCTCAAAGAGGTTATCCGCGTTGGCGCGGAACGTAACATCCAGGTGATCGTTGCCAATGCGCGTGTCCGACAGGCGGTCGCGCGCATTGAGCAGCAGAGTTCCGCATTTATCCCTCAGTTTACCGGAACAATTGCCCAAAAGCGCCAGACAAGGGATATACGCGCGAGCGGTCTTTCCCTGCCGACCAGCGAAGAAGTGCTCGGCCCCTCGAATATTTTTGATGCGCGCTTGGCCCTCACCCAGACGATCTTCGATCCGGCCGCCATTGAACGGCTAAAAGCGGCGCAGTTCAACAAAAACTGGTCGGATGCGCAATTGCGCAAAATCCAGCAGGATGTCTTTGCGTTGGTCGCCACATTATTTGTCCACGCTCGCAGTGCCAGTCAGGAAGAAAAACTGTGGCAATTTCTCGAGGAGCGGGATCGTAAACATATGGAAATCGCGAAGACCAGGAATCAATCAGGAACGGGTTCGTCAGTTGCCTGGAAGCAGGCCAAGGCTGATTATGCTGAAAGTGTTTATAGACACCGGGCAGCGGTGAGGGAAGCCGAAGAATGGCGCCTGGATTTGCTGGCGGCTTTGGGATTTTCCTCGAAGCGGCAAGTGACTTTCCTGGAAGATGATAATTTACCTCCGGCTTTATTTCCTTCCTCGGAACACGTTGAAGATATTATGAAAGATCAGCCGGATGTAGAATCGGCGCAAAGAGCCGTCGAGCAGAAGCAGGCCGAATATCAAACGGAAAAAGCTGGATATTGGCCCAAAATCGCTGCCTTTGCCGATTATGGGCCCAGCGGCGTTGGCCCCAATGATGCCAATGGTACGTATGCGGTAGGCGTCCAGGCTTCTGTCCCTGTTTTTGAGGGAGGATTGCGCCAGGCCAAGATCCAGGAAGCTGAAAGCCGGTTAAAAGAAAGCCGGGCGGTGGCCGCCGACGCGCGTTTACAGGTGGAAACGACCATCTTGACTGCCGCTGAAACGGTGCATGAAATTTCGGCCCTGGTCGAGGCGCGGACGGCGATGGTCGAGGTAGCGGAGCAATATCTGGAACAAGCGCGTCAGCGCGCCCAAAATGGTTCGGCAAGCGCTTTAGATTTGACCGACGCTATTGCCCAAAGAGAATCGGCGGTATACGATCGTCAGGCGGCCCAGGCCGCTTATGTGATCGCGCGGGTAAATCTGGCCCGCGCGATGGGAGATGTTCAAATCCTGGTCAACGATACACCTCATTCCCCTTAGTGGAGATCATCATGAAAAGATTGACGGTATTTATCCTTTCTCTTTTATTCCTGGCCGGGTGCAAAGCGCTGGACAATGGGACTTCATTGAAGTTTTCCGGTACGCTGGAATGGACGGAGTACGCTTTGGGTGCCAGGGGCAGCGGACGTTTGGCTGAGTTGAACGTTGAAGAAGGACAGGCCGTCAAGAAAGACCAGATGATCGCGACCTTCGATCGTTTCAAGCAGGCCCGGAGAGATCTGGAACGCGCCAAACAGCTGTATGAGCAGGGCGGCACGACCGAGCAGGAACTGGAACACGCGGCGTTAGCAGAAGATGACCAAAAGATCGTTTCTCCTTTGGACGGGATTGTGCTGGTGAAAGTCAATGAGCTTGGCGAGGTTGTCCAGGCCGGCGCGCCGGTTGTTGTTATCGGGGATCCGCAGGACATGTGGGTAAGGATTTTTGTCCCTGAAGGAACGATTAACAGGATCAAGATGGGACAGTCCGCCGAGATCCGGTTTGACGGAATTAGCGAAAAATTTGTGGGGCATGTCAGCTTCATTACCCCTCAGGCGGAATTTACGCCGCGCAATGTCCAGACACAGGAAGAACGGGTGACCCAGACTTTTGCTGTAAAGGTCCGTTTGAATTCGCCGGTGGTTTATTTGAGACCGGGGGTGGCCGCGGATGTCTATTTTGATACAAAAGGATAAGAGCGATGGACGGTATTGCGATTGAAGCGAAAGATTTGACTCGCCGTTTTGGTAAATTCGTTGCCGTTGAGAAGGTTAATTTTACTATTCGATACGGGGAAATCTTCGGTTTCCTGGGAGCTAACGGCGCGGGAAAAAGCACCACGGTACGCATGCTTTGTGGAATTCTCATGCCGTCGGAAGGGACAGCGATCATAGGTGGTTATGATGTGAGCACCCAGCCCGAACAGATCAAGCAGTCAATAGGCTATGTTTCGCAGAGGTTCAGCTTATACACCGATCTGACGGTGGAAGAGAATTTAAGGTTTTACGGCGAGATCTACGGCGTTTCGGGGGATTCATTCTCCAATCGTTTGGGTGAAGTCATGACGGCAACCGGCCTGACAACCTACAAAGATCGTCTGGCCGCTGAACTTTCCGGTGGATGGCGGCAGAAGCTGGCTTTGGCCAATGCGATACTGCACAAGCCGCGCATTCTTTTTCTGGATGAACCGACCGCGGGGATCGATCCTTTGTTTCGTCGGGCGTTCTGGGAATTGCTTTATCAATTGGCCGATGAAGGCGTGGCGCTTTTTATCACCACCCATTACATGGAAGAGGCGGAACGGTGCAACCAGATCGCGTTTATCAGTCAAGGTAAACTGTTAAAGATCGGAACTCCTGTGATGCTAAAAAAGGAAGTCAGCGGTCAGCTTCTGGAAGTAGAATGTCAGCCGCTGATGAAAGCCTCTAAAGTTCTTCAGGGCGTCCCCGGGGTTGCGGGCGTAACGACGTACGGGACAACCCTTCATCTGAACGTTTTGGACCCGCAAGCGGTCCAGGCGCGGTTGCCGGACGTCGCGGCCCGTAACGGCATAACAATTACCCTGATGCGTCCCATTACAGCCTCGCTGGAGGATGTTTTTGCTTCCCTGGAAGGAACTGATGATGAAAAACATTAAGGCCATCGCTTATAAGGAATTCCTCCATATTGTGCGTGATCGCCGGACGATCATGCTGATTGTCATGATGCCGTTCATTCAGCTTATGATCTACGGTTATGCCATTAACATGGACGTCAAGCACCTGGCGACGATTGTCCATGATGAAGACCGCACCTATTTGAGCCGGCGGCTTATTGACGCATTTCAATCATCGGGATACTTCGATGTCGTTAAAACAGTTGATTCCCATCGGGAACTCTATCGCTCCCTTGACCGCGGTAAAGTCAAGGCAGGACTTTTGATCCCGCCGGATTTTACCAGGGATGTGCTTTCCGGCAGGGGCGCCAAACTGCAGTTATTAATTGACGGGACCGATTCTACGCCGGCGAACGTAGCCATGAATTCCAGCCAGGCAATTGTCAGCAATTTTATGCAGAAGGAGGATCTGATCCCGATCAAGGCATTGCCGATCGATTTCCGGCCGCGTCTATGGTACAACCCGGATTTAAAAAGTTCTTTTTTTATGGTGCCGGGACTGATCGGATTTCTTTTGCAGATGATCATTCCGATGATCACCGCAACGGCCATTGTCCGGGAAAAGGAACGCGGCAATATCGAACAGCTTTTGGTTACGCCGATCAAATCTTACGAATTGATGTTCGGCAAGCTGGTCCCTTATATCGGCATAGGACTCATGATCGCGGTGACCATTATCCTGGCGGCGCGGTTTATGTTCCATATCCCTATCCGGGGCAATCCGCTGACGCTTCTTGGTCTGACCTTTCTTTTTTTAACGGTTTGTTTGGGGATCGGCCTTCTGGCCTCGACGGTCGCGGATAACCAGCAACAGGCCACCCAGATGATCATGTTCTTTATCGCCCCTTCAATTCTGTTGTCCGGATTTATTTTCCCGCGGGAAACTATGCCCCATTTTGTTTATCTGCTCGGTTATTTTATACCGCTGACATATTTTGTCATTATTGTCCGCGGGATCATCTTAAAAGGTCTGGGGTTGTTTGACCTGTGGGACCAAGTGATCCCTCTGGCGCTTTTGTCCATATTGATCCTGGGGATGAGCATCAGGCGGTTCCATAAACGGTTGAGCTAGGGGGAGTGTTCTCCCGGTGTGGTCTTTGCAGGAATTTATTATTTTACTTTCCGGGCAAATGTGATACTTTAAACACTTATCAACGAACAGGGTTGCCGGAAATGATAAAAGCGTTTTTCAACAATAAATTCAAACCGCAAGACTTTGACGTGGATTTTGTCGGCAGTCCCGAGAGTATTTTGTTTGAAAAGTTCTCGACCTCGCCGAAAGGATTGCTCCAGCCGGAGGCCCAAAGGCGGCTGGAAGAATACGGCCCCAATGAACCCGCCCGCAAGAAAAAAAGGACCGTCGTTTTTCAGATCCTCTTCAAGTTCATCAATCCGCTGGTCGTTGTCCTTTTGATCATCGCCGGGTTTTCATTGTTTTTCGGGGAAAAGATCAGCGCCGTTCTGGTCATCACCATGGCGGTTTTGAGCGTGCTTTTTTCTTTTATCCAGGAATACCGCGCGGGCAAAGAGGCCGAGAAGTTAAGTGAAATGGTGCGCGCGACCGCGACCGTTTGCCGAAATGGAAAAACCCACGAGATCCCGATCCGCGAGATCGTCCCGGGTGATGTCGTGGATCTTTTTGCCGGCGACATGATCCCGGCGGATCTGCGGATTATCCAGGCCAAGGACCTTTTTGTCAACCAGGCTTCCTTGACCGGGGAATCGTTGCCGGTCGAAAAGACCCCGGGGCCCCTCCAATCGAAAAGTCATTCCCCGGTGGATCTGACCAATATCGCGTTCATGGGTTCAAGCGTGGTCAGCGGCACCGCTTTGGGTGTTGTCGTACGCACGGGGCTCGCCACGCAGTTCGGTGAGATCTCGCGCCGGCTGACCAGCATGACGCAGGAAAGCAGTTTCGACAAAGGCATCCGGCAGTTCACGTGGCTGATGATCCGGGCGATGCTTGTCTTTGTCGTTATTATCTGCGCGGTCAATTTTTTTACTAAAGGCGATTTTATCCAGGCGCTGCTTTTTTCGCTGGCCGTCGCCATCGGGCTCACCCCCGAGATGCTGCCGATGCTGGTCGCGATCAACTTGTCCAAAGGCGCGATCGCCATGTCCAAAAGAGAAGTTATCGTCAAGCGCCTGAACGCCATTCAGAATTTCGGCGCGATGGACGTCCTGTGCACTGACAAGACGGGAACACTGACCCTCGATAAGATCGTTTTGGAACAATATTGCGATGTCGTGCGTAAAGAGGACAAAGACGTCTTGCGGCTCGCTTACCTCAACAGCTATTACCAGACCGGTTTGAAGAATATCCTGGATAAGGCGATCCTCAAGTATGAAAAACTTGTCGTCAAACAGTATAAAAAGATTGATGAGATCCCTTTCGATTTTTCCCGCAGGGTCATGTCGGTCGTCGTGGACATGGACGGCCGGCACCGGCTCATCACCAAGGGCGCGCCGGAGGAGATATTCAAGCGCTGCGCCCGGTATGAACTCGACGGCGAGGTTCTTGAACTCGAGCAATTCCTTATCACCGACCTGAAAGAAGAATATGATTCGCTGAGTTCCGAAGGTTTCCGGGTCCTGGCCGTTGCCTACAAGGACATGGATCCAGGCAAGGATGTTTATTCAAGAGATGATGAGCGTGATCTGATCCTCAAAGGCTATATCGCTTTTCTCGATCCGCCCAAGCCGACGGCGCGTAAAACGATCGAGGTCCTCAAGGGGCTGGGTATCGAGCTGAAAGTCCTGACCGGTGATAATGAGCTGGTCACCAAGGAGATATGCAGTGAGGTGGGCCTCGATATCAAGGGGATGGTGACCGGCGATCTGGTGGAAAAGACCACGGACGAACATTTAAGGGAGATGGTCAAGACAACAACGGTTTTCGCCCGGCTTTCCCCGCTGCAGAAAGAACGCGTCATTCACGCGTTGCATCAGAACAAGCATGTCGTCGGGTATCTAGGCGACGGGATCAATGACGCCCCGGCCTTAAAGGCCGCTGACGTCGGGATTTCGGTCAATAACGCGGTCGATATCGCCAAGGAGTCCGCCGACATCATCCTTCTTCAGAAAAGTCTTTTGGTTTTGCGCGATGGGGTGCTGGAAGGGCGCAAGACTTTCGGCAATATCCTTAAATACATCAAAATGGGTTCCAGTTCCAATTTCGGGAACATGTTGAGCATGACCGGCGCGAGCCTTGCCTTGCCGTTTCTCCCGATGCTGCCGATCCAGGTCCTTTTGAATAATTTTCTCTATGATCTTTCCCAGGTGGCGATTCCATCGGACGATGTCGATGAAGAATATTTATTGAAATCGCGGCCATGGAACATCGATTATATCAAAAGATTCATGTTCGTTTTCGGGTTGATCAGTTCGGTATTTGATTTCCTGACATTTGGCGTGTTGTGGTTCGTATTTAGCGCCGCGGCCCCGGTTTTTCATACGGGATGGTTTTTGGAATCATTGTGTACGCAGACACTTGTTATTCATATCATCCGCACGGGAAAGATCCCGTTCGTGGAAAGCCGGCCCAGCCAGCTTCTGATCTTTGCGTCGATTTATATTGTTACGATCGGACTTGTGATTCCGTTTATTCCGCTCGGGAAATATTTTGGTTTTGTTCTTCTCCCCGGGACGTTTTTTATCGCGCTTGTCGGGATCGTCGCGGCGTATCTGATGACCGTCCAGTTCGTGAAGAAGTGGTTCATTAAGAATTATGGATATGAATAAAATATGCGCCAGTCGATTGCTTCGTTAACTCTGCTGATATTTTTCATCTAGCTTTTGCCTTTGGGTATTTTCATCAAGCCTTCCGATGCCAATAAATTCTGCGACGGGTGACGCCGCAAAGACGCTACAAAACGTGGCGATCGTGAAGTGGGCGTTAGTGAAAAGCTGCGCCAGATCAGAATCTTCTGTCACAGTCGAGTCCGGCGTGTGTCTAATCAATTAAGGAAAAGAAGGTGGTGAACACCCCCAATCCGTTTACGGACGTCGCTACAGGTGAAAGGCGCGACCAAGAACTCGTTCAGATGGCCAAGGGAGGCAGCAGGGCTGCCCTCGAGGAGCTGATCGTACGCCATCAAGCATGGATCTATAACCTCGCGCTTCGAATGGCGCACCGCCCTGAGGACGCTAAAGACGCCGCACAGGAGGTCTTGATAAAGCTGTTCACAAGACTCTCGACGTTCGAAGGACGCAGCAGCCTTCGCACGTGGCTCTACCGAATCGTCATCAACCATCTGCTGAATATGAAACGCAGCCGCGCCGAGTCGAGGGAGATCGCGTTTGCAGAGTACGGGCAGGCCCTCGACGATACTCCAGACGCGGAATTTCCGGATCCGCAGGTGGTTCCCGCCGATGCGCAGCTCCTCATTAAGGAGGCGCGAATCGGTTGCACGTCGGGCATGTTGCTGTGCCTGGATCGGGGACAGCGAATGGTCTTCATCCTCGGCAGCATTTTTGGCGTCAGCGACGCTGTCGGCGCGGAGTTGCTGGAGCTGAGCCGGGACAACTTTCGGCAGAGACTCGCTCGAGCCCGCCGCGACCTGCGGAACTTCATGCAGGACAAGTGCGGGCTTGTAAACACCGCCAACCCCTGCCGCTGTGCCAAAAAGACGCGAGGGTTCATCAAGGCGGGGCACATCGATCCCGGCAACCTGAGATTTGCCCGGGAACGCGTGACGCACGTGCGCGATGTTGCGGCACGCGTGAGCGATGAGATAACGGGATTGGATGAAGCGTACGCCGAAATCTATCGCGGTCATCCGTTTCAGAATCCGCCGGACTTCACGACTCGATTGAAGGAGTTGATGAATCGGTCGGAGCTCCGATCGACGTTGGAACTGGACTAATACCATGAGTAAAGGCGCGAAACACCGGCCTGTACAACATATTGAATTTTCCTAAAAGGAGGAAAGACACCATGAATCTATTCAAAAAACCCGCTCCTCGGCTCGAACCGCTGCCTCCTGACCCCGGGCTCGCCGACGTCTTCTCGCGTTTCAATTGCGTCGGCTCCATGATCCCGAACGCGGTGCTTATAATGCAGCGTAGACCGAAGATTCTGCGCGCTTACGTGCAGATGATGGGAGCGGTCTCGGACGCGGAGACTAGTGAGGTTGATACCGGCTTCAAGCGGCTGATCGCCCACGTCGCGAGCCGCGCCGCGGGCTGCCGCTACTGCATGACGCACACTGCCGGGCTCGCGCATTGCTCCGGGGTCGATGACGCCAAGATTGATGCGGTGTGGGAATACAACACGAGCCCGCTCTATACCGCGGCCGAGCGCATCGCGCTCGACGTGGCACTCGCCGCGGGCGGTGTGCCGAACGGGGTCACCGACGAGATGTTTTTGAAGTTGCGCGAGCACTGGAACGACGGCCAGATCATCGAGATTGTCGCGGTGATCGCGATATTCGGGTTCCTCAATCGCTGGAACGATACTCTTGCAACGCCCCTCGAGGACGAGGCGCTCGCGGTGGGCGAGAAGTACCTCGCGCCCCACGGCTGGGAGGCTGGCAAGCATTTGCGGTGAGCGGCGGGAATCTTTACCTCGTTGCCGGAAAGCCTAGTGTGCCGGGAACGCTTCTGTCAAAATATTTTGAAGAAACATCCAGTTTTTGTTCCCTCGCCGCTCATCGATCCATCGCGCACGTCCCGAAAGTTTAGTTTTTCCAATATATCCTTGACTCATCTTCTACAGTTTGACTTAATTTCTTTAATTTTCTCGACGAGACCTCTGGCGTCGTAGTTTTCTTGGCACCGCATCCTGGCTGTCATCAACCGACGTCAGGAAGACTTGATCGTGGCCGGCAGCGCGACACCCACCG
>JACROV010000013.1 GCA_016214285.1 Candidatus Omnitrophota bacterium
CAGATGCGCCGGCTGGGTAATAATAAATAATTCATTGACGCGGCGGCGGTCGATATCTTTGAGCATCCCTAAATCACAGCCCAGCCTTACCATAGATAAAAGTTCGCTGGTCTCTTGGCTGGAGATAATATGCGCGCTCTTGAGGATGCCGTAACCGCGATGGATTCTGTCTTCTAACATGGCTTTATCGCGGGAAAATAACAGTTCCCTGGTCTGGTTCTCCTGCTCAATAATCTGCCTGACAAGGCTGTTTAAATTCTCAATAATCTCGTCTTCGCTGTGCCCCAGGGAAACCTGATTTGAAACCTGAAAGAAATTTCCCGTGGCCTGGGTTCCTTCGCCGTAAAGCCCGCGGGTGGTAAAGCTTAATTTGGAAATTGCCGAAAGCACGCGGTCAATCTGGCGCGTCATTACCAGCGCCGGCAGATGCAGCATCACCGAACCGCGCATCCCGGTGCCGGTATTAGTAGGGCAGGCGGTCAGATACCCCCAATCTGCGGAAAAAGCAAAAGTTAATCCTTCAGCCAAGCAATCGTCTATTTTATTAATGATGTTCCAGGCCTCAAAAAGATTAAAACCGGACTGCATCACCTGGCACCTGATATGGTCTTCTTCATTAATCATGATCGAGATAATCTCCTCGTCATCAATGGCTACTGCTTTACTATCGCTCTTTTGGGCATGCTCATAGGACATCAGGTGCCTTTCTATTAAAAATTGTTTATCTACGCTGTCTAAATCCGCCAATTTAAAGAGCGTGGTCTTTTTAAGGTAATCCACCCTGGCAATCGCTTCTTCAATGGCCGCAAGAGCGGCTTCGCCTTGTTTTTTGTTCGCCCAGTGAGGAAAAGGAACCTGAGCTAAATTTCTGGCTAAACGGATACGGCTGGAAATAACAATCTCCGAATTGGGGCCTGAGCCTTTTAACCATTCGCTAGTATGGTTGAGGAGGTCATCTAGTTTCATGCTCATTCTCCTTCTTCTCTAATTCCCTGATCTGGTCGCGAATTCTGGCTGCTTCCTCAAACGCCTCCTCTTCAATTGCCCTCTGCAATCTCTGGCGCAAACTTTGCAAATCCGTCTTTTTCTGAGGAACTTCTGCCGCCTTCTTAAACGGAGTTTTACCAAAATGAAGGATTGAGCCGTGGATCCTCTTAATCAACGGAGCGAGATATTTCTTAAATGCCGCGTAACATCCACCGCATCCTAAGCGGCCCATTTTCTTAAAGTCAGCGTAAGTAAGGCCGCAGCCGGGGCATTTTAAAGAAACCATTTCCGCCTTTTTTTCTCTCGCCGGTTTCTCAAAGTCCGCCATGCCTGCCAAGAGGTCGGAAAGGCCAAACTGCTGTTCCATCTCTACGCTCTTTTGATGGGCGCATTCTTCGCACAGATGCAGTTCGGTCATCTGATTATCAATGATTTCGGTTAGATGCACGGTCGCCGGATTTTTACCGCAGATATCGCAGGGCATTTTAATACCTGG
>JACROV010000016.1 GCA_016214285.1 Candidatus Omnitrophota bacterium
AAATTGAATGTCTTTAATGTACCAAGGATCTTGAATATTAAGAGCAAGTTCAAATAACGGTTGGGTAAACATTGGCTTCCTCCTGGTTAAGGTTTTTCCAGGATTATAGCAGATTACCCATTCAAACTTTCAAAGAGGCTTTCTTTATGTATGCCTTAAGTTTGAATGTTAACCTCGTGGACGCTTTGATGTTATGCGTCATTGTCCGGGGTTATTACGTTGGCTCCAGGACAGGGTTGATCGCGGAGACGTTCCGGCTCGGGAGCGTCATTTGTTCGACATTCATTGTCGTGCATTATTATCCGTCTTTGGCGCGATTTTTACGGGAAGCGCTGTTCATTTCCGAGCGGGTTTTTGAGTTTGTCGCGTTTGTCCTTTGGAGCATCATCGCTTTTCTTATTTTCTTTTTTATTCGGGAAGGCTGGCTGCTCCTTTTTAAGGTCGAGCGCAAATCAGTTTTTAACAAGTGGACGGGCGCGATCTTGTCGCTGGTAACAAGTTATTTTCTTTGCGGGTTGATATTTCTGGCGTTCGCTCTTTTAAATAACGATTTTGTCCGTCAGCAGGTGGAGACTTCTTTGAGCCGCGCTGTTTGGGACAAGACATCGGGTAGTGTTTATAAGGCGTTTTACGGGGCCGTTGTTCATCCTTTTTTCCCTAGGGAGAAACTCAATCCTCAGGTGATGAAATTTATCGGAGAACCGTCAGGAGATTGACACGGCATGGGGCTAATTCCCGAAGAGATCATTGCGCAGACAATTGATCGTTGCGATATCGTTGAGACCATCTCGTCTTATATCCCGCTGAAGCGCACGGGACGGAGTTTCAAGGCGGTGTGTCCGTTCCATCACGAAAAGACGCCGTCTTTTATCGTCAATCCCGACAAACAGATCTTTCATTGTTTCGGCTGCGGGGTCGGCGGCAATGTCGTCAATTTCGTGATGAAACAGGAACGGATGGAATTCCCGGAGGCGATCCGGTTTTTGGCCCAGAAGGTCAACGTAATTATTCCCAGCGATGAAACTCCGCAAGCTCATCACGCGAACAATATCCGTCAGGCGATCCTGCGGGTCAACGCGTTGGCGGCCGCGTTCTTTCACAAAACGTTGCTGGCGGATCAATCACCGGCGGCCAAAAACGCCCGGGAGTATTTGAAGAACAGGGGGATAGATCTCGGCGCTGTTCGCGTGTTCCAGCTGGGATTCGCCCTCGATCAGTGGGACGCGCTGTTAACACATTTAAAGCAGGAGGGGATCAGCCTGGGCTTGATGGAAAAAGCCGGACTGATCATCCCGCGGGAAAGCGGACAGGGCTATTACGACCGTTTTCGTAACCGTATCATTTTTCCGATCTTTGATACGCGCGCGCATTGCCGCGCTTTTGGAGCGCGGGCTTTGGATAACGCGGAGGGCGCGAAATATCTTAATTCGCCCGAGACGATCATTTACACCAAAGGCCACCACCTCTACGGTTTTCATCTGGCCAAACAGGCCGTCGCCGAAGAGGATTGCGTGGTCATCGTCGAAGGATACGTGGATTGTTTGATCCCCTATCAAGCGGGTGTGCGCAATATCGTCGCCTCTTTGGGAACGGCATTGACGGTGGAGCAGATCCGTTTGTTGCGCCGCTATACGCCGCGGGTCGTGATGCTTTTTGATATGGACCCGGCGGGCGAGGCGGCGATGATGCGCAGTCTGGACACGCTGATCGAAGAAGGGATGGAAGTGCGGGTGGCGACCCTCGCACAGGGTGAAGACCCTGATTCGTTCGTGCGGCGCCAGGGCGTGAATGATTTTCGTGGCCGTATCACGGCCGCCCAAACGGTCTTTGATTACAAGCTGGATGTTTTGACGCGCCGTCATGGCCTGCAGACCCCGGATGGTAAAGCGCAGATCGCGGCGGGAATATTGCCGACGATTTACAGATTTCCCAACGAACTGATCAAGGCGGAATATCTCAAGCGTCTGGCGCGCGCGCTTGATGTTTCCGAAGACGCCCTGGCCAAGGAATATCAGAAAGTCGGTCAGGCAATCGGGACAACGGTCACGGCGCGTCTTCACGAGCCGCCGGCGGTCAACCAGGCGCGGGTAAGCGCGGTCGAGCGCGGTTTGCTCAAATTGATGATCGAAAAAGAAGAATGGATCCCCAGGGTCAGGCAGGAATTGACCCCCGAGGATTTTCAGGATACCAAGATACGGGTGGCGATCACCAGGATCTTTGATTCTTTTGAGAATGGCAAAAGGATCGACGCGGTCAATTTGATCAACAGTTTTGAGGACGCGGCCGTTTCGCAGATGCTCACGGGGATCGTGACGGAAGAAGAAGTTGCCGGTGATCGTGAGAAAATGTACCAGGATTATATCAACCGCATCAAGCATGATCAGATGAAGATGCGCAGGCAAAAGATCTTGCAGCAGATCCGGGAAGCGGAGTCGGCGGGAAATCTTGCCAGGGCCAGTGAATTGTCCCAGCAGTTTAACCAATTCATCAAATACGAGGGGTTTAAGAAAGTATGAAACCAGCCGCGCAACAGAACGGTTTTAAGCAGGACATCGACAAACTCGTCGAGTTAGGCAAGAAAAAAGGATTTCTTACCTACACGGAAGTCAACGAGACCCTTTCGGATGAGGTGCGTTCTTCGGAGGAGATCGACAAGGTCTTTGATATCCTTGACGGCAAGGACATCAAGGTCATCGAAGAGGCCGAAGAGGAAGACGCCGAGCTGACTGATAAATTGGATGAAGAATCCCGTGAGCAGGAGATCCGCCGCGTACGCGAGGAAGCCAGGGAGGAAGAGGTCTATTCGGACAAATTCATCCCGCTCGATGATCCGGTGAAGATGTACCTTAAGCAGATGGGCTCCATTCCTTTGCTTTCCCGTGAGAACGAGATCAGTCTCGCCCGCCGTATCGAAGAAGCCGAGATCCGTTTTGCCGAGGCTTTGTATAAAACAGCGTACGCGCGTAAAGCCGCCATGAAGGTCATCGGCCAGGTCCTTAATAACGAAGTCAACGTCGAGGACGTGATCAAGGATGAATTGGAGCGCCGCTCCAAACTCATTCATGATCTTCAGAAGATCAGGCAAGAAGTCAGCCGCACGAGGATCGGGTCGGATAAATCCGCCGTGATCCTGGCGCAGTTCAAGCTCACGGCCTCTTTTAACGAAAGTGTCGTCAACGAGATCAGAGATCTCCTGGAACGCGTCGAGAAGATCGATAGAACATTAAAGACAAAGAAAAAACAAAACGATGTCCGTGCCTTGCGCGGCGAAAGAGCGAAGATCTTGCGGGAGCTCGAGCAGGGAGCCGGGATCGTTAAAGAGCAGTTACGGGTCATCAAAATGCGGCAGGCCAAGTTCAACAAGGCCAAGAAACTTTTAGTCGAGGCGAATTTGCGCCTGGTGGTCTCGATCGCCAAGAAATATATCAATCGCGGGCTGTCGTTTCTCGATCTCATTCAGGAAGGCAATATGGGGCTTATCCGCGCGGTGGAAAAATTCGAATACAAGCGCGGCTATAAATTTTCGACGTACGCCACGTGGTGGATCCGCCAGGCGATCACGCGTTCCATCGCCGACCAGGCGCGCACCATCCGTATCCCCGTGCACATGACCGAGACGATCAACAAGATCATCCGCGTTTCGCGTTTGTTCGTCCAGGAATACGGACGGGAACCCTCCGCCCAGGAGATCGCCAAACAGATGCGTATCCCCGTGGGCAAGGTCAAAGAGATCTTGAAAATTTCCCAGGTGCCCATTTCCCTGCAGACGCCTATCGGCGATGAGGGCGACACGCATTTTGGGGATTTCATCGAAGACAAAAGGGCCATTTCCCCGGCGAACGCCACTTTGCAGTCGATGCTCAAGGATGAGATCGCCGGCGTTCTCCACACTTTGGATGAGCGCGAACGCAAGATCCTTGAACTGCGCTTCGGCATTCACGATGGTACGACCCGCACGCTCGAGGAAGTGGGCAGCGAATTTAACGTCACCCGCGAGCGCGTACGTCAGATCGAATCCAAGGCCTTGCGCAAGCTCCGTCACCCAACCCGTTCCCGGCGGATCAAGCAATTCCTCGACATGGCGGCCAAAGAAGACCAGGCCACCTAAGTGAGCCCGCAGGGCGAATTGAAGGGCCTCTCCGCCAATGAAGTTCCAGGGCAAAAAGTTCAGCTTCGCGGTTGTTAAAAAGAAACTGCCCAACGGCCGGTACGCGGATGTGGATGTTATCGAACATCCTGGTGCCGTCGTCATTGTTCCGTTTCTTTCCCGTGACACGGTCATTCTTCTTCACCAATACCGTCCGGTCCTCGGCCGGTATCTTCTGGAACTCCCTGCCGGTACCCTGGAAAGAGATGAACAGCCTCTGGCGTGCGCCCGACGGGAATTGATCGAAGAGACCGATCATAAGGGGAGCGTGTTCACCCGATTGGGAAAGATCTATCCGGTCCCGGGCTATTCCACCGAGGTTATCCACATTTTCAAGGCCGAGAAGCTCACCCCGCAAACGGGCACCAAAGATATGGATGAAATTATCCGGACAAAACCCCTGCGCAAGTCCGCCGTCAGAAAACTTTTTCGTTGCGGAGGCATCACGGATGCCAAAACGATCGCCGCCTTGAGCCTTTGCGGCTGGTTGTCCTAGAGGTCCCCAGTAACGATCCTGGCGCCTGACTTTTGGCAAGCTTTTCCTTGTTTGGCCCCGCCCGTAGCGTTACAATAATCCCAACTTTTGCGATAAGCAAAAGTTGCCCCGAAGGGGTTGCACGTTAAAATCCTTAAGGATTTTAACGGCTTTGCAAGGTAATCCCGGATTTTTGCCTTACGATTTTTTGGAGGTTCAAAATTTGGGATACCTCGGCAGACGCGCTTAAATCTCTTTGAGATTTAAGCGGCCGACCCCTGCCTTTGGCAGGGGCGGATTTTTCTATCGAAAAATCCGGGATAAACTTCAAAAAGGCCGCCCATTGAATATTCCGCGGGCGAGCCTCGTCATTTCCTTCATAAAAGGGAATGGGGAAAAATGACGGGAAGAACTATGAATTTTAAATGGACTGTCAGCATTTTTCTGGGATTTTTGGTGTTATTTGTCGTTGCGCAAAACGCGAGGACAATGGAATTTCGGTTTCTCTTCTGGCAGTTTAGCGCGTCGCGGGTCATATTCTTGATGTTGGCTTTTGCTTTGGGGTTGATATTGGGATTCATTTGGGGAAGATGTCCCAGGAGGTGTTCTTAGGAACTCGTATTTTTGAGTTAACCTATTGGAATAAAAGGCGTTTGGCGGCCCAGAAAACAAGTTGAAAACCCCAGGGGCTTATGATATGCTTAAACGATTTTTCCGACGCTTTATATCAGGGCCCTTAGCTCAGTCGGTAGAGCAGGACACTCATAATGTCTTGGCCGCTGGTTCGAGTCCAGCAGGGCCCAGGATTGTTAAGAGATAGTTTTGCGGACACTTAGCTCAGCTGGTTAGAGCGTCGCCCTCACATGGCGAAGGTCGGAGGTTCGATCCCCCCAGTGTCCATTTAATGATGTAAGTCGGGGCGTCGGGATTAGAGCGTCGCCCTCACATGGCGAAGGTCGCAGGTTCGACCCCTGCTGAGTCCATGTAGTTTTCAATTGAGCGAAGGGATATATTTGCGTGACGCAAATTTCCGTCAAAGACCAGATCAAAAAACTCGTTGACCTGCAGAAGATCGACGCTGAAATTTATAACGCGAACACCGGTTTGACCGAGAAGCCGGCGCTGATCGAAGAATTGAAGAAGAAGTTTGAAAGCACCAAGGCCCATCTCAATGGGCTCGAGGAAAAATTCAAAAGTACCCAGATCAAACGCAAAGAGCTGGAATTGGAGATGAAGGCCAAGGAAGACGAGATCATCAAGGCCAACACGCAGTTGACCCAGCTTAAAACCAACAAGGAATACCAGATCAAGCTTAACGAGATCGCGGGCATCAAGGCCGACAAATCCATCATCGAGGAGAAGATCCTTTTGTCTTACGACGAGGCGGACGCGATCCAGTCGGAGATTGGCAAGGAGAAAGTGGCTGTCGGGGCCGGAGAAAAGCAATATTTGGCGCGTAAAAAAGAGATCGAAGATGAAATAAAGCTGATGGAAGACCGCCTTAAGGTCCTCGAGTCTCAACGCAAGCAGCAGCTTCCCGGCGTTGACCGGACATTGTTAAACCGCTATGAAAAGGTCCTGGCGCATAAAGACGGGCTGGGCATTGTCCCGTTAAGCGGCAGTTCGTGCGGAGGCTGCCATATGAACGTGCCGCCCCAGACGATCAACGCGATCAAGATGCACGACCAGCTTGTTGAATGCGAGAAATGCCTGCGGATCATGTACCTTGAAGACGATCTTTGATGAGTAAAGATATCCTGGAAATATTTGTCGACGGGGCCTGCAGCGGGAATCCCGGGCCGGCGGGGATCGGTGTGGTGATCAAGCGCGGCGGCAAAACAGTCGCGGAGATCTCAAAACCGATCGGTGAGGCGACCAACAATATCGCCGAATATTCGGCGCTTGTGTGCGCCCTGCAGGAAGCGCTGGTCCTCAAAGCGGCACGGGTGAACATTTCCACGGACAGTGAACTGATGTTCCATCAGTTGACCGGAAGCTACAAGGTCAAGGACCAAAAGTTGAAGTTCCTTTACGATCAGGTCCAGCAGCTTAAACGCGGGTTCGCGAACGTCGAGTTGGTCCACGTTCCCCGCGAAAAGAACAAAGAAGCGGATAAGCTGGCTACCAGCTCTTTGCAAAATATAAACAAAAAGCAGGCCAAGATGGTTGCCACGCTGTTTGACAACAGCGCGGAGGAAAGTCCGAGCTCCGAAGGATAATGCACCTTGTTAACTCAAGGTTCTTCCCCTTTTCCTGGAAAAAGGTAAGGGAAAGAAGATCAGAGCTACAGAGACGAGTTGCCTGCCGCCTTTACTTTGCTTCGCAAACTAAAGGCGAAGCGCAAACAGGCAAGTGAAACGAGCAATCTCTGCATGGAGCAAGGCCGAATAGGGGAAGATACCTGTAAAATTCGAAGCACGAAACCCGAAATTCCTCCCAAAGGGAGCCTAACGGGAAACAACAATAAAATCCTGAATTGTAAATGTTCTAAGCAGTCGGTTTTCTGAATTTGAACATTTGGATTTGGATATTGTTTCGGATTTCGATATTCGGATTTCGGATTTTAAGGTAACGGGGTGATCCGCTCCGTCAACATTCCCGGGTAGGCCGCAAGAGTCCATCGAGCCGAAAGGCGAGACCCTAAACCTAATATGGCAGGGGAAAGTAATTTCTGGAGTCAGTCGAATAACCGTCATCCCTTAGGGGTGTTTCCCCTACGGGGAAACAGAACTCGGCTTATTGGCCTGCTTTTTTATTTTTGATTTATTTTGAGAATCGAAGATAGAAGATCGGGGATAGCACAAAGCATGAATTTATGATTTTATAATGGAGGAACAAAACAATGTCAGGTCATTCAAAATGGGCAAAGATCAAACATAAAAAAGGCACGACCGACGCGAAGCGCGGCGCGGCGTTCACCAGGATGATCCGTGAGATCACGGCGGCGGCCAAAGACGGCGGCGGCAGTCTTGATTCCAACTCGCGCTTAAGAGCGGCTATCGAGCGCGCTAAGGGCATTAACATGCCCTTGGTCAACATTGAAAATGCCGTCAAGAAGGGGACCGGCGAGCTTCCCGGCGTAGTTTATGAAGCAGCGACCTTTGACGCGTACGGCCCCGGGGGTGTGGCGATGTTGATCGAAGGATTGACGGACAACAAGAACCGGACGACCGCGGAAATACGTAATATCCTCTCCAAAAAAAACGGCAGTCTGGCCGGCCCCGGGGCAACGTCTTATCTGTTCACCAAAAAAGGCTTCCTGTCCATCGAGAAGAGCAAGGCCAACGAAGAAACATTGATGGAGATCGCTCTCGACGCGGGGGCTGAAGACATCAACTCCGAAGGAGAGAATTACGATATCACCTGCGATATCGCCAGCTTCCAGAAGGTCAAGGACGCCATCACCGCCAAAGGCATCCCGATCGCTACCGCCGAGATGACCAAGCTGCCCAGCACGTATGTGCGTGTTGTCGGTGATGAGGCCAGGTCGTTGTTGTCGCTCATGGAGGCTTTGGAAGAACAGGAAGACGTCCAGAACGTGTACGCGAACTTCGATATCCCTGACGAAGAAATGGACAAGATCGCTCAACAAGAATGAGAATCATCGGCATTGATCCGGGGTTGAAGGCGACCGGTTACGGCGTGGTGGAGTATCAAGGCGATCGGGTCAGCCTGCTGGAAACGGGAACGATCGAGCCGAAGCAAAAAGATTTTATCCAGAACCGTATCAAGACGATCTACAGTTTGCTTGGCGAACTGATCGAGCAGTACAACCCTGATGTTTTGGTCCTTGAAAAGTTGTACGCGCATTACAACCATCCGACGACGGCGAGTATTTTAGGACATGTCCGCGGCGTGATTTGTCTTTTGTGTGCCCAAAAAGATATTGGATTGGCGGAACACAGCGTTAAAAGGATCCGCAAGGCCTTGAGCGGCAACGGCAACGCCTCCAAAATGCAGGTCCGCCGGGTCGTGGCCCACGCCTTGGGCGTGGATGAGGCCAAATTGACGCTCGACGCGAGCGACGCGCTCGCGCTGGCGTTGGGATATATACATTTGCACTGTCGTTTGGGTCGCTTGACCCAAAGATCGAGCACCTCCCGCAGGAACATCCGGGCGCCACAATTATGATCGCACGCATTTCGGGAAAACTGGTTCAAAAGCAGGACCACTCGCTGATTGTCAATGTCCACGGTGTATTTTACGAGATCGTGGTGCCGAGCTTCGTCCTGGAACGCATCGACGAAACGAAAGACGCGGAAGGGAATATCCACCTGGTCATCTATCATTATTTCCAGATAGGCCCCTCGTCCGGAATTCCGATGCTCATCGGCTTTATCAACGAGATCGAAAAAGATTTCTTTTTGCAATTCATCAAGGTCTCCGGCATCGGGCCGCGCGCGGCGGTGCGGGCGCTGGATAAACCTATTTCGCAGATCACCCGCGCCATTCACGAAGGCGACATCGATCATTTAAAGACGCTCCCCGGGATCGGCATCCAGCGGGCCAAAGAGATCGTCGCCAAGCTTCAGGGCAAAATGGGCAAGTTCGGCCTGATCCAGGACAAGGAAGGACGAACGCTGCAGCCGAAACAGCCCGCGGATTGGCAGGAAGAGGCGCTCGATGTTTTGTTGCAGCTGCAGTACAAACGCCACGAAGCCAAGGAAATGATCGAGAAGACCTTAAAGCGTTCGCAGGCGATCAAAACGGCGGAAGAATTACTCAACGAAATTTATAACCAACGGGTCCGTCCCGACTGACGGCCATACGAAACGGAAAAGATATGACAGAACAGATCCCGCAGGAAAGCAATGGGCAGGACCGGCATGTCAAAGGTGTCGTCGAGGCGTTATTGTTCGTCAACGAAAAACCGGTGACGCTCGACCAGATCAAGCGCGCGCTGGGAGCCATGAATGCCGCCGAGATCAAACAGGTCCTCCAGGGCCTGAGCGAAGAATACGAAGAGCGCCAAAGCGGCATGAAGATCGTGGAGATCGCCGGCGGCTACCAGATGTTAAGCAGTCCCGCGTACGTCAGCTATATCCGTGATTTTTACAAGACCAAACACAAGGAAAAATTATCCAAGCCGGCGCTGGAAACGCTGGCCATCGTGGCGTACAAACAGCCCGTCACGCGCACCGAGGTCGAGTTGATCCGCGGGGTCAACTCCGACGGCGTCATCGCGCATTTGTTGACCAAGGAACTGGTCAAACCCGTCGGACGCAAGGACGTCCCCGGCAGGCCGTTTCTTTACGGCACGACCCGGCAGTTCCTCGAATATTTCGGTTTGAAATCATTGGAAGACCTTCCCACCCTGGAGGAATTCCCCAACCTGACGGCGCCGGCGCAAGAGGACAATGGCGACGGACAAACCGTGCTGCCGTCGATAGGCTCCCTGCGGCCAAAGGCTCCCTGCGGGGAGGAGGAAGAAGGGCAATCCGAGGCCGTCGCCGAAGCGCAAGTGGCCGCCGACGCGCTCGCCGGTGAAGCGCCTCAACAACCACAGGAAAACAATGCTTAACAGCCTGCGTAAGAAAATTGACAGCCTTGACCGCAAGCTCGTTGAGCTCTTGAACCAGCGGGCCCAGATGAGCCTTGCCATCGGTAAGGAAAAGGTCAAGAGCGGCAAAGGTATTTATTCGCCCAACCGGGAAAAGGAAGTCTTGAAACACATCAAGACGCTTAACCACGGGCCGATGTCGTATGAAGATTTCGAGGCCATTTACCGCGAGATCATGTCGAGCTCGCTCGCTTTGGAAAAATCGTTACGTATCGCGTATCTGGGGACGGAAGGTTCGTTCACGCACCTGGCGGCGAACAAACGGTTCGGCTCGCGCGTCGCGTATGTCTCCTGCGAAAGCATCCAGGACGTGTTCCAAAGGGTTGAGCACGGCGATTGCGATTACGGGGTTGTGCCCATTGAGAATTCCATCGAAGGCGCGGTCACGCACACCTTTGATCTATTGGTCGATTCGGAATTGAAGGCCTGCGCCCAAATCTTGGTCAAGATCTCGCATAATCTGCTCTCGCGCACGGCGAAGCTCAAGGAGATCAGGCATATTTATTCCAATCCTCAGGTCTTCGGACAGTGCCGGCATTGGCTGCTCAATAATATGCCCCACGCCGGACAGATCTGGGTCGCTTCCACGACCGAAGCCGCCCGGCGCGCCGGCAGGGAAAAAGGCGCCGCGGCCATCGCCTCGAGCCTGGCGGCGAAAATTTACGGGTTGCCCGTTCTCAAGGCGAACATCCAGGACATCGCGCATAACATGACGCGGTTCCTGGTCCTGGCGACGCACGATGTTCCACCGACGGGACGCGACCGCACCACGATCCTGTTCTCGATCAAGGACAAGGTGGGGGCCCTGCACGCGATGTTGACGCCGTTCGTGAAGAACAAGATCAATTTAACGAAGATCGAGTCGCGCCCGGCCAAGAAAAAGGCGTGGGATTATTATTTCTTCGTGGACTTCGAGGGGCATCGCTTCGACAAGAACATCCAAAAAGCGCTGGGTCAGCTCGAGGAAATGTGCAAATATTTGAAGGTGGTCGGTTCCTACCCGGTCATTGACTAACTTTCAGGAAAGTATTTCGTGATACGGCACCTTGCCAAAAAGACGATTTTCAGCGTCCAGCCTTATGTGCCCGGCAAACCCATTGATGAAGTCAAAAGGGAGTTGGGGTTAAGAAGCGTCATCAAACTGGCCTCCAACGAGAACCCTTATGGCCCATCGCCGAAAGCCCTGCAGGCTCTTCGCCGCGCCGCGAAGGACGTCAACCGTTATCCCGACGGCGGCTGCTTTTACCTGCGCCAGGCCCTCGCCAAACGTTTAAAGGTTTCCCCTGAACAAATTGTTTTCGGCAACGGTTCCGATGAGGTCATTGTTCTGGCGGTGCGCGTTTTTGTCAACCCCGGCGATGAGGTCATCATCGCGGACCCGTCGTTTCTCATTTACGGGATCGCCTCAAGAATCGCCGGCGCCAACGTCAAGGCCATTCCTTTGAAGGATTTTTCCTACGACCTGGAAGGGATGAAAGAAGCCGTCACGGATAAGACGCGGATCATCTTCCTGGGGAACCCGGACAACCCCTCGGGTAAATATCTCACGCAAAAGCAACTGGAGGACTTTTTAAGCGGCCTGCGCGAAGACATCCTCGTTTTTATCGACGAAGCTTACTACGAATACGTGCGGGCAAAAGATTACGTCGACTCGCTCGGACTTTTAAAGAAGCACAAGAACATCATCGTCACGCGCACCTTTTCCAAGATGTACGGTCTGGCCGGATTGCGGATCGGCTACGGCGTTGCCGGCGAAGAGATCATTGATTGTTTGAACCGGATCCGTGAACCTTTTAACGTCAACAGCCTGGCGCAGGCCGCGGCCCTGGCGTGTCTTGCCGACCAGGCGTATTACCGGACACTCGCGCGTAGAATTGAGCGTCAGCGCGAAGTCCTTTATCGGGGGATACGGAAATTGGGCTTAAAATATGTTGAAAGTTGCACCAATTTTGTTTTAATTGATATGCGCCAGGACGCTTCAGGGATCGCGAAAGCGTTGCTGGGCGATGGGGTCATCGTGCGGGATATGAGCGCCTGGGGGCTGAAACATTTTATCCGCGTGACCATCGGCACCGAAGCGGAAAACAAGCGGTTCTTGAGCGCGTTAAGGGAGGTTTTATGATCATCATTTTGAAAGCCGACGCCACGCAAGCGCAGATCAGCCATATTATAGAGAAGGTCGAGAAGCTGGGGGTCAAGGTGCACATTTCACGCGGCGTGGAAAGGACGATCATCGGGCTCATCGGTCCCGAAGACGTCTTGCAGGTGACGCCGCTGGAAGTGTTCCCCGGCGTTGAACGCGTGATCCCGGTCCTGGCGCCGTACCGGCTCGTGTCGCGGGAATTCAAAAAGGAAGATTCCGTTGTCCCGATCAATGACGAGATCAAGATCGGCGGCAGGCGTATCCACGTGATTGCCGGGCCATGTTCGATCGAGACCGCCGAGAGCATCCGCGCTCTCGCGCGCAAGGTCAAAAAAGCCGGGGCCGCCATTTTGCGCGGCGGGGCGTTCAAGCCGCGGACTTCCCCTTATGATTTTCAAGGGCTTGGGGAGGAAGGATTGAAATATCTCGCCGAGGCCGGCCGTGAGTCGGGCATGGCCACGGTGACCGAGGTGATGGATCCGCGCGACCTGGGGCTCATCTGCCGCTACGCGGACATCCTGCAGATCGGCGCGCGGAACATGCAGAACTTTTCGTTACTGAAGGAAGCGGGTAAGGTGAATAAACCCGTATTGCTCAAGCGTGGCATAGCCGCGACCATCAAGGAATGGCTGATGTCCGCCGAGTACATACTGGCCAACGGGAATTTTAACGTTATATTATGCGAACGCGGTATCCGGACCTTCGAGACGGCCACGCGCAACACGCTGGACATCAACGCGGTGGCGGTCGTCAAGCAGTTGTCGCATTTACCCGTCATCGTGGACCCGAGCCACGCGACGGGCAAGTGGGACTACGTCGGCGCCGCGGCCAGGGCGGGGGTCGCCGCCGGCTGCGACGCTCTGATGATCGAGGTCCACGAGAATCCGGAAGAGGCTTTTTCAGACGGGCAGCAGTCCTTGAAGCCGTAGCGTTTCGAGGCCCTGATGAAAGAATTAAAAAGCGTGGCTGCGGCCGTTTCGCGGGAGATCTGATATGTTTGGAGAAATGTTACGCAATTCTGTTTTTCGCAAAGTGACCATTATCGGCGTGGGTTTTATGGGAGGATCGCTCGGCCTCGCGTTGAAGAAACACGGCCTGGCCCACGAGGTCGTGGGGGTAAGCCATCGTCAGGTGACGCTCGATAAAGCCGTTGAGCTAAGGGCCATTGACGCCGGATTCACCGACCTGCAAAAAGGTGTTTTCAACGCGGATCTCGTTGTTCTGGCCGCGCCGGTGCAGGCGATCCTCCAGCAGTTTTCCCTGATCAATCCCCATTTGAAGCGCGGGTGTCTGGTCACGGATATGGGCAGCGTCAAGGCGGACATCGTTGAACGGGCCGAAAGCGCCCTGTCGGCCCCGGGGATGTTCGTCGGCTCGCACCCGCTGGCGGGTTCCGAGAAAAAAGGCGTCGAACACGCCACCGCGGACCTTTTCCAGAACGCGCGCTGCATCATGACCCCGACGGCGAAGACGACACCGGTCGCCAAAGAGAAGATCAAGTTCATGTGGACCAAGCTCGGTTCCCAGGTGGAGATCCTCTCGCCGGAAGATCACGACAAGGTCCTCGCCCAGGTCAGCCACCTGCCGCATCTGGCGGCCTACGCCCTGATCGGATCGCTCAGCAAAGAATATCTGTCCCAGGTCCCGCAAGGACTCAAAGATTCAACGCGCATCGCCGCCTCGTCTCCCCAGATGTGGAACGATATTTTCCTGGCTAATCCCAAGAACGTCATCAACGCCCTGGACGCTTTGGTCAAGGACCTCGCGTTCCTGCGCAAGGCCATTATCCAGCGCGACCAAAAAGGTTTATTGCAATATCTTGAAAAAGCGAAAGAAAAACGGGACAGCCTTGGTTAAAGATTTTCCGCAAGTCATCACCATTGACGGCCCCGCCGGAGCGGGCAAAAGCACCGTCGCCAGGGAGCTGGCGCTTCGGTTGGGCGTTTTTTATCTGGACACGGGCGCGATGTACCGCGCGCTGACCCTTAAGGCGATCCGTTCGGGGATGAACTTAGAGGACGCGTCGGGGCTGGTCGGTCTGGCCCGCGGGACGAGGATCCGGCTGGAGAACCACAACGGCGGCGCGAAAGTTCTCTTGGACGGCGAAGACGTGAGCGATGCCATCCGTTCCCCTGAGGTGACCAACAAGACGTTTTATATCGCGCGCACCGGCGGCGTGCGGGAGATCATGGTCGGGTGGCAGAGGGAGATCGGCGCGCGCCAGAGCATCGTCATCGAAGGCCGCGACGTGGGGACCGTGGTGTTCCCCAAGGCCACGCATAAATTTTATCTCGACGCCGATTTCGAGGAGCGCGCTCGCCGGCGGATCAAGGAGCTCCGGGAAAAAGGCAAACAGATCGATGAAGACAGCCTTAAGACGGAATTAAAAGATAGAGATCACAAGGATCTTACCCGTTCTATCGGGCCGCTTAAAATAGCCGACGACGCGGTCGTCATCGACACGACACACATGACGGTCAACGGGACGGTGGATGAGATACTCAAGCATATCAAAAACAAAGCGTAGTCTTCAGCCGTCAGTCATCAGTCGTCAGATTTTTCTGATGTCTGAAGACTGAAGTCTGACGACTTTTAATTCATGGACAAATCCCTCATCCGCAATTTTTCCATCATCGCCCATATCGACCATGGGAAATCCACCCTGGCCGACCGGCTGTTGCTCCACGCGGGCGCGATCGACGAACGCAAGTTCCGCAACCAGATGCTCGATGATATGGATCTTGAGCGCGAGCGCGGCATCACCATCAAGGCCTCGGCGGTCAAGCTCAACTACAAGGCCAGGGACGGGAAAACTTACGCGTTTAATCTCATCGACACCCCCGGGCACGTGGACTTCACGTACGAAGTGGAAAAATCCCTGCGCGCCTGCGAAGGGGCGCTGTTGGTCGTCGACGTTTCCCAGGGCGTCGAGTCCCAGACGGTGGCCAACTATTACCTCGCCGTTGAGAACAACCTCGAGATCCTGCCCGTCATCAACAAGATCGACATCGCCAATATCGACGTGGACCACGCCAAATTGCAGCTCATTGAAATCCTCAGTTTTAAGGAAAAGGACATTCAGCTGGTTTCCGCCAAAGAGGGGACCGGCATTTCGGAGCTTTTCGAGAAGATCGTTGAATTCATCCCTAGGCCTGAAGGCCAAGACGAGCTTCCCTTGCAGGCCCTGATCTTCGACATGAAATACGATATCTATAAAGGGATCATCATTTACGTGCGCGTCGTCAACGGCGTGATCCGCGAGAATGTGGGCATCAAAATGATGCACACCGGCAAGGAATGTCATATCGAGGAGATCGGCGTTTTCGCGCCCGAAGCGGTTCGGGTGCGGGAATTGACGAGCGGCGAGGTCGGCTATATCACCTGCAACATCCACGAGCCGCGCGAGGTCAGCGCAGGCGACACCTTAACCGAGACGGCCAACCCCGCGGCCGAACCGCTGCAGGGTTACCGTCAGCTTAATCCGCTGGTTTTCTGCGGCGTGTATCCGGTCAATTCCAAAGATTTTTTGCAGCTGCGCGAGGCCATCGACAAATTGCGCTTGAGCGACCCGAGTTTTGTGTTTGAACCGGAAAGTTCGCAGTCCTTCGGCAACGGTTTTCGCTGCGGTTTTCTGGGGCTCTTGCATATGGACATCATCCAGGAGCGTTTGCAGCGCGAATACGACCTCAACCTTATTTTGACCACCCCCAACGTCCGCTACCGCGTGCACACCCGCGACGGCCAGGTGATCGATCTCGAATGTCCGTCGGCGCTGCCTGAGAGCTCCGGCATCCAGAGCGTGGAGGAGCCTTACTTGACCGTGACGATCCTCACCCCCGTCGAACATATGGACAACGTGATGCAGATCGCCAAGGACAAGCGCGGGATCTTCGTTTCCAGCGAATACGTCTCGGACCGCATGCGGATCCTTTTCGACATTCCGCTCTCGGAGGTGATTGTTGATTTTAACGACATGATCAAATCCGTCACGCGCGGGTACGGCTCGATCGATTACAAATTGAAAGGTTTTCTGCCGGCGAAGATCACCAGGCTGGATATTTTGATCAACGATTCGGTCTGTGACGCGTTTTCCTGCCTGGTGCATAAAGATTCCGCCTATGACAAAGGCCTCGCGCTGGTGAGCAAACTCAAAGACCTTATCCCCAAGCAATTATTTGAAGTGCGCATCCAGGCGTCCTGCGACGGGCGCATTATCTCCAGCGCCAGGATCCAGGCAATGGGCAAGAACGTGACCGCTAAATGCTACGGCGGCGATATCACGCGCAAGAAAAAACTTTGGGAAAAACAAAAAGAAGGCAAGAAACGCATGAAACAGGTGGGCAACGTCGAGATCCCGCAGGAAGCGTTTCGCGCAGCTTTAAAACTATAGGCGTTAGGCGGAAAGCACGAAACAAATCTTTGAAAAGGAGGATCATGATGACCAGTAAACTTCCGATCAGAAAATCAGCTTTGCGCGAATGGGCGGAATCGATCGTCATCGCGCTTTTACTGGCTTTGTTTATCCGGGAATTTTTTGTCCAGGCCTTTAAAATTCCCAGCGGATCGATGATCCCCACACTTCTCGTCGGCGACCGGTTGATGGTCAACAAACTCCGCTATGGGCCGAAGGTCCGTTTCACGGACAAACGCCTGCCCGGCTTTTCCAAAGCTAAACGCGGGGACATCATTGTCTTTATCTTTCCCGACGATCCCAAACGCGATTTTATCAAACGCCTCATCGCCTTCGGCGGAGAAACAGTTGAGATCAAAGACGGCGGCATTTTCATCAACGGCAAGCTCATCGAAGATCCGGTCATCAGCAAGATTTATTATTACAACCGCGGGGATTACGGGCAGGAGGGGCAGGTCATTAAAGTTCCCGAGGGGCAGGTGTACGTCCTGGGCGATAACAGCGGCTCGAGCCACGACAGCCGGTTTTGGGGTTTTGTCCCCGAAAGAAATATCATCGGCCGGGCCGAATTTATCTACTGGCCGGTCACCCGCCTGCGCTTTGTCAACGAATAGTGGAACGCGCTAAGATGAACGAAGGACTTAAAACGGATCTTGGGACGTGGTGTTTGCTGGTGTGCGTTGGCTTGGCCTCGGGAGGATGCCAGACGCTCTCCGCCAGGCGCGGTTCCGCCGTTGAGGCTCGCGAGGCAATGACTTCCGTCGCCGGCGGCCTGGCCGGCCGGACGTTGACCCCGCAGGAAGCCCGCGAACTCGAGCAGCAGATCCGCAATGACCCCGAGGCGCGATCGGCCATCCGCAAGATCGCGGCGTCAATGAGCGAAGCGCCCAAGTCCAAATATTGTCCCGTGGACGGAGCGCGTTACGCGCCGCACCTGGAAGTTTGTCCGGTCCATAAAGTACGTTTGTTAACACCGGATGGTAAGTGATACTTTTGAATGCCAAATGACAAATGAACAAATGCCCAATTAATGACAAATGCCTAATTTCAAATGGCTCAAACAATTTGACATTTGCCATTGGTCATTTATTTGACATTTGTCATTGACTTATTTGTCATTTGGTGCTTTGCCCGGAGGCATAAAATGGCGCTGACCTTTGCCAACAAGATCACGGTGTGCCGTATCGTGGCGGTGCCATTTTTGATCGCCACGGTGTTGTATTACACGCCGGCGCAGGACTACTTGCGTTTCGTCGCGCTGGGGATCTTTTTGTTCGCCGTTATCTCGGATGTTGTCGACGGCTACGTGGCGCGCCACTACCGCCAGCGCACCAAGGCTGGGGCTGTCCTGGACCCTGTGGCGGACAAACTGCTTTTGATCAGCGCCTTTACCTGTCTGTACAAGGTCGGCGACGCGATCGGCGGCGTCCATTTTCCCATTTGGCTGGTTGTGGGGGTGATCAGCCGCGACGTGATCCTTCTTTCGGGGGCCGCCATTATCCGCCTTTTCCACGGCGATTTCGAGGTCGAGCCGACCATCTGGGGAAAAGCGACGACGGTTTTTCAGATCGCGGCGGTGCTGGGGATATTACTGCGTTTGCCGTGGATGAGCGCTGTGTGGCTGCCGACGATCCTCCTGACCGCGCTTTCGGGAATAGATTATATTCGTAAGGGGATCAAGATCATCAATGAAGTACCCCCGGAGAAAGCCCGGGGTATCAGTGTTTACCCCGACTCGTAAGATATGAAAAAATTCTCTTCGATAATTTTTTCATACTCGTCGGGGTTGTCCGCCGAAGGTTTTGCCTTTCGGCGAACATCCGCCGTAGCTGAATACGAAAGTTATTCAGCGAAGGCGGACAACGGAGCCGTAGCGTGAAACTCGTCCTGGCACTGTGGGTCAGTTATTTTCTGGGCGCGATCCCCACCGCCTACATCGCGGGGAGGATCCTTAAAAATATCGATATCCGCAAGCACGGCTCGGGCAACGTGGGCGCGACGAACGTGTTCAGGGTCCTGGGCAAATGGCCCGGGATCGTCGTGCTGGTCTTCGATATCCTCAAAGGGGTTCTGGCGGCCACGATCATCGGCGATATTTTCGGGCTCAACCAGGTGTGGCACCGGGTGCTGCTGGCGCTGGTTGTCGTTGCCGGCCACAACTGGACGGTCTTTCTCGACTTTAAGGGCGGCAAGGGCATCGCGACGAGCCTCGGCGTCCTCATTGGGCTCACCATCAAGATCGCCGTGATCCGTCCGGTCCTGTTTTTAACCCTTTTGGTATGGCTGGTGTGTTTTCTCTCAACCGGATTTGTCTCGCTGGCCTCAATTATCGCCGCCGTATTTTTACCGGTCATTATGGCCTTGACCAGCCAGGCGTTCCCGCTGGTCGTGCTGGGGGTTATATTCTGCGTATTTGTGGTGGCGCGCCACCGGCCCAATATCAAGCGGCTTTGGGACGGCCAGGAATCGCGCGTGCCGCTGCCTTTCCATAAGAAAGGCAGCGGCACGCTGCCGTATTTCAAGAAGAAATGAACCGTCGTTTTTTCCATAAATTGACCTTCCGTTTTTCTTAACTTCCTGCAAATCCTCAAACAGCGACGGGTAAATAACGGGAAAACGTTTTCTCCGAACGCCTCCCGCCGCCTTGTCCGGTCATTTCCGCATGATATACTTTTCTTATGAAAGAAGTACTCCATAAGAGACGACGCAACCTCGGCCGGGGGACCAAGCTCATTACGATCAATTCCCGCACCGAGGACAAGGAAAGCCGCACCCGGGTAAGGAAGAGCTTTCTCTACCACGTCACCCGCTCGGAAGAGACGAAGGCGACCGCGACCGCTCCGGAGATCTTTATCCGCAAGTCCTTCGACACGTTAAACAAGATCGAAAAGTTTTGCTTCCAGATCAAAGGAAGCTTTTATACCACCAACGGCGACGTGGTGGCCAAGGTGTATTTTCACCATTGCCTCAACGTCCAGATCGCGTGGAAAGATTTTTGTCTCCCCCAAAAGGCAAGTGGTACTGACCCGGCGTAAGGGACGGGACGGAAAGCCCGTTTTTTACGTAAAGGTCAGCAGCCACGTTAAACCCTGCACCATACGGTGCAGGGTTTTTAATTGTGCGCCCGGCAGGGCGCACTTACTCGAAGGTGTAAGTCCTTTACAGGCCTGATAGGAGGAACTGTTAGCCGGACGGCAAGGGTGTCTATCGTGAGGTGGAATCTGAAGGAAGCCGCAGGCAAAACGCTGGCCCGACG
>JACROV010000020.1 GCA_016214285.1 Candidatus Omnitrophota bacterium
CAACAGGATTTCGTGCCCATCGTATGCTGGAAGTGGTAGTCAAGGGCATAACCCTAATGGACAATTCTAAATCCGAAGCACGAAATCCGAAACTCGAAACAAATACAAAATTCAAAGCAATAAAATCCAAAAAGTTGTTTTTAATATTGAAATTTAGAATTTTTAATTTATTTCGTGCTTCGTGCTTCGAATTTCGTGCTTAGAATAAATATGGCCAAACTCATTATCGACGGTCAGGAACACGAACTCCCCGATGGCGCCAGGATCGACGCCTTCTGCGAAAAAGCCGGAATTCCTTTTAGCTGCAATTCGGGGGTGTGCGCGACCTGCCAGATCGAGGTCAAGGAAGGCGCCGAGAATTTAAACGAACTGAATACTGAAGAAACCGGCTTAGGGATGGATCGTAACCACCGTTTAAGCTGTCAATGCAGCATTAAAAGTGGAACGGTTAGAATAACATACTAACGAAATTTTGTTTATTGAGTTCCTTGAGTTGATTGGGTTCATTGAGTTAACCCAATAAGCTCAACAAACTCAACAAACCCAATAAACCAAATGACTTTTTTTCTCTCCCCTGCTCCTCTGGAATCGCTTAAGCTCTCGGAAAAATTCAGCGCGCCGGGCGCCGGAGCATTCACCTGCTTCGAAGGCCGCGTGCGTGACAATCATGAAGGCAAGTCCGTCGTTGCCCTGGATTACGAAGCCTATGGATCCCTCTGCCGCGCGGAAATGGAAAAAATATTCAAGGAAGCTCAAAGCCGTTTTGCGGTGATCGACATCAAGGCGGCCCATCGAACAGGTAAATTAAAGGCCGGCGAGCTGGCCGTCTGGGTCGGGATTTTGGCCGCTCACCGCGATGAGGCCTTCATCGCCTGCCGCTACATAATCGATGAATTAAAAAAGCGCCTGCCCATCTGGAAAAAAGAATATTACGCGGACAACACGTCCCAATGGAGTTACTGCGCCGCCGAAAGTACCCATGTCCACTGACCCCGAAAAATTGCCTTTGACGATCGACCTTGATTCGCTCTCGGAGGAACAAATCCGCCAATATACCTTTGTGGACGTGCGCGAGGACACCGAGCGGTTGATCAAGCCTTGCAGCGAGCTCACCCACGAACATTTCCCGTTAAGCCGATTCCAGCCGGCCGATGGTTTTTCCGCTGATCCGGGCAAGCAATACATTTTTTTCTGCGCCAAAGGACAGCGTAGTCTTATGCTGGCGGAATATCTGCGCGAGCAGGGAACAAATAATGTCTGTTCTCTCGATGGCGGCATCGACGCGATCAAAGAACATTTTCGGAATTCATGACACTGAAAGACTCAAGCATCAAGTTCGAAGAACACGTCCCTCTCGGGCAGTACACGACCTTCCGCCTCGGCGCCTCCTGCCAGGGGATCATCCACTGCCAAACACCCCCGCAGCTTGAAGAGACCATCCGTGGACTCACTAAAGAAAATAAAAAATTTATCCTGATCGGCGGCGGGTCGAACCTCGTTATTTCCGATGAACCGCTGGATTGTTATGTGGTACGCTATTGCACGGACATACCGATCGTCGGGCAAAACGGCACAGTGCTCAGCGTTTGCGGCAGCACCAAACTCGACCACCTCGCTTTGTTCGCCGCGCAGCGCGGCCTGGAAGGGGTGAATTGCACAACAGGTATTCCCGGCACCGTCGGCGGCGCCGTCGTGGGCAATGCCGGCGCCTGGGGCAAACAGATCGGCGACGTCTTGGCCTCGGTTGACCTGATCAGTCCCGCGGGCGTGAAGAAAACGGCCAGCGCTCAAGACCTGCAATTTACCTACCGGGATTCGATCCTCAAAAAGACCGGGGACATTGTGGTTTCCGCCGTCTTATCGCTGCAACGCGGCGACGCGAAGGCGTTATTAGAAGAACGGGAAAAGATCCTGGCCGAGCGTAAAACAAAACATCCTGATCTGCGCTACGAACCCTGCGCGGGCAGTTTCTTCCGCAATATCGAACCTACCTCAAAAGCGGGCAAACGTCAGGCGGCAGGGTGGTTTTTGGAAGAAGCCGGCGGCAAAAAGCTGAAAGTCGGCGGTGCCGTCATTTTCCAAAAACACGCCAACATCATCGTCAAATCCGAAGGCTGCCGCAGCCAGGATGTTTACGAGCTCTCTTTGCAGATGACGCGCGTCGTGAAAGAAAAATTTAATCTGGACCTGGTACGTGAAGTGCGCTTCGTGGGCAAATTCCGCGGGATGCCTTCCGACGTGCGGGAGATTATTTGGTAATAATTTCAGGCTCCTTTGAATTTCAAATGGGTAAGTAATGCTTATTGAGTTGAGCAAAATTGAGTTTACCCGTTATTAAAAAGACAACAATCTTAAAATAACGAAAGGTGCGAAAACCTCGGGCTTTAACCTTGGCCGCTTGAATCA
>JACROV010000026.1 GCA_016214285.1 Candidatus Omnitrophota bacterium
GTTCATTGGACGCTCCTTTTTTGACAGGAACGCCAAAATAACACGTGATTGAATTCAAATCGATTAAAAGGTTCTTTGCCGGTAGCATATAAACATCAATCAGTTACAAAAACTAATTTAAAAACGTTGGGACAGTAGTGAAATTTTATACCAAAAAACGTAAAAATCAAACGCAAAAAACACACCAAAATTTTCGCGAAATTTTGCGTTAATTTTCGCGTTGTTTCGCGCTTTCCAATGATGCTTTCACGAATTCCCTGAATAAAGGATGCGCCCGTTCGGGCCTGGACTTGAATTCCGGATGGAATTGACACGCCACGAACCAGGGATGGTTCGACAACTCGATGATCTCCACCAGGTCCTGGCTCGCGTTGATCCCCGTGAACATCATGCCGGCTTTCTCGAACTGCTTTCTATAATCATTGTTGAATTCATACCGGTGCCGGTGACGCTCCGTGATATTTTCTTTTTTATAAGCGTGCGAACTCCTGGAATCCTTCAAAATTTTGCAGGGATACGACCCCAGCCGCATCGAGGCGCCTAAATTCCGGATATGTCTTTGTTCCTGCAATAAAGAGATCACCGGATGCGCGGTCTCCTTGTTGAATTCCGTCGAATTGGCGTCTTTCAGTCCGCAGACATTACGGGCGAATTCGATGCACGCCACTTGCATCCCCAAACAGATACCGAAGAACGGAACATTTTTCTCGCGCGCGTACTGCACCGCGCGGATCTTTCCTTCGATGCCGCGGTCGCCGAACCCTCCGGGGATAAGGATCCCCTGGGCGGCTTTGAGCAGCCGTTCAACGGTGCTGCTTTTCACGTCCTCGGAATCGATCTTGATGATATGCGCCCGCGCGTTACCGGCGATCCCGCCGTGCACCAGGGCCTCATAGATGGATTTATACGCGTCTTGCAGGGCGATATATTTACCGACGACGCAAACCGTCACTTCCTTCTGGGGATTACGCAGGCGGTTGATCACCAGGCTCTCCCAATCCTTCAGGTCGTTCTCCTCACTTTTAAGATGCAATTTCTTCAGGATCAGATCATCCAGGTCCCCCTTGCGGAATGACAGCGGGACCTCATAAATATATTTGACATCCGGCGCTTCGATGACCGCGTCGCGGTCCACGTTACAAAAAAGCGCGATCTTGTCGCGTTCCTCCTTACTGATGTGTTTTTCCGTACGGCACAATAAAATATCCGGCGCGATACCGATCTCCCGCAGGCGCCCGACGCTGTGCTGCGTGGGTTTCGTTTTTTGTTCGCCCGCGGACTTGATATAAGGCAGAAGCGTCACATGGATGTCCAGCGCGTAAGATTCGCCCAATTCCCAGCGCATCTGGCGAATAGCTTCCAAAAATGGCAAGCTTTCGATGTCACCGACCGTCCCGCCGATCTCAACGATCGTTACATCGACATCTTTTTCCTTGGATACCTTTTTGATGCAGCGCTTGATCTCATCGGTGATGTGCGGGATGATCTGCACCGTTTTCCCCAAGTAATCGCCCCGGCGCTCTTTGGTAATGACCGTGTGATACACCTTGCCGGTCGTGATATTGCAATCTTTGGTGATATGCGCGCTGGTAAAGCGCTCGTAATGCCCCAGGTCCAGATCGGCTTCGGCGCCGTCGTCGGTCACGTAGACCTCACCGTGCTGATAAGGGTTCATCGTGCCCGGATCGACGTTAAGGTAAGGATCACATTTGATGATCGTCGTCTTTAGGCCGCGCGCCTCCAGAAGTTTGCCGATGGAGGCCGCCGCGATGCCCTTACCCAAACTTGAAACAACCCCGCCGGTGATGAAAATAAACTTACTCATAGATGTTAAATCCGAAATTCGAATGTCGGAATACGAAACAAATCGAAAATCCAAAATTCAAATCATCTTTTGAATTTAAGTATCTGAATTTTTGTATTGTTTCCCGTTAGGCTCCCTTTGGCCGTTAGGTCCCCGGAGGGGAGAGGAATTTCGTGCTTCGTGCTTCGTATTTAACCCTCCTTCCAATAAATACTTACTCTTGTTTTTGGGGATCGCCACCGGGTACTGCCCGGAGAAACAGGCGTGACAAAAATCTTTGGAATTTTTCACAACCGACAACATCCCTTCAAGGCTCAAATATTCCAACGAATCAACTTTCAAGAAATCAGCGGTCTCCTTAACGGTTTTGTTGGAAGCGACCAGCTCTTTCTTGCTGGGAAAATCGATCCCGTAAAAACACGGCGACTTGATCGGCGGGCAACTGATCCGCAGATGGATCTCCCTGGCTCCGACATTACGCAATTCTTGCACGCGGCTTCTGGCGGTCGTCCCGCGTACGATGGAATCTTCAACGACGATGATCCGTTTGCCGGCAAGAACGCTGCGGATCGGATTTAGTTTCACCCGCACGCGAAAATCCCTTAAGAATTGCGTCGGTTGAATGAACGTCCTGCCGATATAATGGTTACGGATGATGCCCATCTCCAGCGGAAGCCCCAGTTCATTGGCATACCCTAAAGCGGCATAACTCCCGGAATCGGGGATCGCCATGACAAAATCCGCGTCCGCCGGGTGCTCTTTGGCCAGTTGCGCGCCCAATTTCTTTCGCACGTTGTAGACATTATCACCAAATATGTCGCTGTCGGGACGGGCGAAATAAATATACTCGAAAATGCAATGCGCCCGCTTCGCGCTCTTGCTGTTCGGCAGAAAAACCGATTCTATCGTTTTGCCCCTGATAAAAACGATCTCACCGGGCTCGATCTCCCGGATAAATTTGGCGTGGATCAGGTCCAGCGCGCATGTTTCACTGGCCAAAATGTAACTGTCATCGATCTGACCTAAACACAACGGGCGGAACCCTTGCGGGTCGCGCGCGCCGACGATGGTGTCCTCCACCAGAAATACCAGGGAAAACGCCCCTTGCAGTTGCGTCAAGACATCCAGGAACCATTTCTTCATGTCGCCGTTACGGCTGCGGGCCAAAAGATGCACGATGACCTCCGAATCGATCGTCGTCTGGAAAATGGCCCCTTCCTCTTCCAGCTTTTTATACAAAGTCTCGGTATTCGTCAGATTGCCGTTATGGGCCACGGCAATTCCTTTATTCTTGTGAGTGGCCAGAAATGGCTGGGCGTTTTTGACATTGCTGGAACCCGTCGTCGAATAGCGACAATGACCGATGGCCGAGCGGCCTTTGAGTTCCCGCATGGACCGCTCGTCAAAGGCGTCCGCTACCAGGCCGGAATTTTTGACGATATGGACGTTACGGCCGTCATACGTGGAAATGCCCGCGGCCTCCTCGCCCCGGTGCTGAAGGGCGTACAACCCTAAAAAGGCTATTTGCGCCGCGTCCCTATGATTGGAAACGCCTATGATACCGCACATGATATGTTTCTCCCGGCACTATGGAGCCCAAAAGACTCCGAGTTACCCCGACTCGCCCCTAGAAATCGCACAGCGATTTCAGGGGTAAAGTCCCGGGAATTTCTCGAAGAGAAATTCCTCGGGATAAAATATGGCAAAATTCTCTTTTCATTTGCCTTTTCTAAATATGAAGTAGACAAATGAAAAGACAATTTCACCATACTCGCCGGGGTTATCCGCCAACATGCTTAGGGCGGAATCCACCGAAGCGCCACGGATTTTAGTAGCGTAACTCTGTCTTTAGTAAAGGTACGCAACTAAAATCCGTGGCTTTCCGCGAAGGCGGATAATATTCTTGAAGCGATTGTACCGTCAATTCTTTGTCCTTACATGTCTCCATCCCGTTGACCGCCTCGCGCGCGCCCTGGATCGTCGTGATGCAGGGAATATTGTGCAGGATCGCCGCCGCGCGGATCGAGCGCATGTCATATTGACTGTCTTCACCTGAAGGCGTATTAACAACAAGGGCGATCTCGTTTTTCTTGATCAAGGTCATCAAATTCAGCACGTCTCCTTGCCCCTGATCGTAACGGCCCACTTCCTGCACCTTGATGCCGTGGGTGCGCAGCGTCCGCGCCGTCCCCCGGGTGGAAACGAACGAAAATCCCAAACCCTCCAGTCTCTTCGCTATCGAAACGATCTCCCGCTTGTCTTCATCGCGCACGCTTAAAAAAACTTTACCTTCCGTCGGCAACTTCTGGTTGGCGCTGATCTGCGACTTGACAAAAGCCTCGCCGATCGTCGCCCCGATCCCCATCACCTCGCCGGTCGATTTCATCTCGGGGCCCAAAACAATATCTACGCCGGAAAATCGTGAAAAGGGCAATACTGATTCCTTGACTGAAACGTGCTTTAACTGCTCAATGAGTTTATACGAAAGACGGTATTTCGACAAGGGTTCACCCGCCATGACCTGGGCCGCGATCTTGGCCAGCGGAATTCCCGTGGCTTTGCTGACGAACGGGACCGTGCGCGAGGCGCGCGGGTTGACTTCCAAAACGTAAAGAGTGCGCCCTTTGACGGCGAACTGAATGTTCATAAGACCGACGACGTTGATGGCTTTGGCGATCTTGCGGGTGGTTTCCCTGATCTGTTCAAGGAGGGCCTCGCCGATCGTCGTCGGCGGCAGGACGCAGGCCGAGTCGCCCGAATGAATGCCTGCATTCTCGATGTGTTCCATGATCCCCGCCACGAAAGTTTCTTTGCCGTCTGAGACCGCGTCGACGTCCAATTCGATGGCATCATCGATAAATTTGTCGATCAGGACAGGGTGCCCGCCGGAAACTTCTTTGGCCTCATCGACGAATTTCAGCAGCGATCCTTCGTCGTAAATGATCTTCATCGCGCGCCCGCCCAAGACGTACGAAGGCCGCGCCAAAACAGGATAGCCGATCTGACGGGCGATCCTTACCGCTTCCTCAACACTGCGCGCGGAACCGTTGGCCGGTTGCGTCAGCTTCAGGGACTGGACCAATTCAGCGAACTTTTCGCGGTTTTCCGCCAGTTCGATGGAGGCGACACTGGTTCCGACAATGGGCACCCCGGCCTCGTGCAAACGCTGCGCCAAATTCAGCGGCGTCTGGCCGCCAAACTGCACAATGACGCCGTCGGGTTTTTCCACGTCCACGACATTCATCACGTCTTCAAAGGTCAACGGCTCAAAATACAACCGGTCGGAAATGTCGTAATCGGTGGAGACCGTCTCCGGGTTGGAGTTGACCATGATCGTCTCGTACCCCAAAGATTTCAGGGCGAAAGACGCGTGCACGCAGCAATAATCGAACTCGATCCCCTGGCCGATGCGGTTGGGCCCGCCGCCCAAGATCATGATCCGTTTCTTGCCCGAAGAGATCTTCTTGATCTGTAAAACGGCCTCGTCCTCGGTCTCGTACGTCGAATAAAAGTACGGGGTGTATGCCTCAAACTCCGCCGCGCAGGTATCGACCAGTTTAAAAGTCGCGACGATGCCTTCTTTCTTACGCAAAGCGCGGACCTGCGCCTCGGGGATGTTCATGATCTTTCCCAACTGCGGGTCGCTGAAACCGTATTCTTTGGCCTTGCGTAACAAGGCCAAAGAAAGGGCCCCTTGATTTCTAACCGCGGCCATCAATTCTTTCTCAAAATCCCGGATCTGGGCGATGTGCGCGATAAACCAAATATCGATCTTGCTCAAGCGCGCGATCTCTTCGATCGACCAGCCTTTTTCCAGCGCGTATTTGACGTAAAAAATACGCGAAGCGTTGGGCTCTTCCAGACGCTGGCGAACCTTTTCGTCGGGGATCGTCTTATAATCCACTTTATTATCCAGACCCGTGTGGCCGATCTCCAGGCCGCGCAGTGCCTTTTGCAGGGCTTCCTTGAACGTGCGGCCGATGGCCATGGTCTCGCCGACGGATTTCATCTGCACGCCCAAAATATCTTTGGCCTCGGGGAATTTTTCGAAAGTGAACCGCGGGGCCTTGACCACGCAATAATCGATCGTCGGTTCAAAAGACGCCGGCGTCTCACGGGTGATATCATTTCGAATTTCATCCAAAGAATAACCGACGGCGAGTTTGGCCGCGAATTTGGCGATCGGAAATCCGGTTGCCTTGCTCGCCAAAGCGGAACTGCGCGAGACCCGCGGGTTCATTTCGATGACGACCATCCGCCCGTCGGCGGGATTGACCGCGAACTGGATGTTGGAGCCGCCGGTTTCAACGCCGATCTCGCGGATGATGGCGATCGACGCGTCGCGCATATTCTGATATTCGCGGTCCGTCAACGTCTGCGCCGGGGCGACCGTGATGCTGTCGCCGGTGTGCACTCCCATCGGATCCAAATTCTCGATTGAACAAACAATGACCACGTTATCTTTATTATCACGCATCACTTCGAGCTCATATTCTTTCCACCCTTCAATGGATTCTTCGATCAAAACCTCGTGGATCATGCTGCTTTCAATACCTAAAGACGCGACGCGCTCTAATTCTTCAATATCGTGGACGATCCCGCCGCCGGTACCGCCGAGCGTGAAACTCGGACGCACGATGACAGGGAAACCGATCTTTTGGGCCTCAGCGCGCGCTTCCTCAAGACTGTGCGCGAAACCGCTGCGCGGGACATCCAATCCTATCTTTAAAACAACTTCTTTAAAACATGCCCGGTCCTCGGCCTTTTTAATAACTTCATAATTAGCCCCGAGCATCTTGACATTATATTCTTGCAGGACACCGCTCTCGTAAAGCTTCATGGCCAGGTTCAGGGCGGTCTGTCCGCCGAGCGTGGGCAGGATCGCGTCCGGGCGTTCTTTCTCGATAATACGTTCAATGAATTCCGGCGTGAGCGGTTCGATATACGTGTGGTCGGAAAATTCCGGATCAGTCATGATGGTCGCCGGGTTGGAATTCACCAGCACGATCTCGAAACCTTCTTCTTTAAGCGCTTTGCAGGCCTGCGTTCCGGAATAATCAAACTCACACGCCTGCCCGATCACGATCGGACCGGAGCCGAGCAGGAGGATTTTCTTGATGTCAGTGCGTTTGGGCATTCTTTAAACAAAAGTGAAAGTCTTGTTTTATGTTTCATGTGTTATGTTTTATGATTCTTCCATTACACATAACACATAAAACATGACACAATCCTTATCTTTTCTCCGCGTGCTGATCCATCATTTCAATAAAATACTTGAACAAATACTGCGCGTCGCGCGGGCCCGGCGCGGCTTCGGGGTGATGCTGGAACGAAAGGACCGGGAATTTCTTGTGCCGCATCCCCTCAAGCGTTTTGTCGTTCAAATTCATGTCAACCATTTCCACATCTGCCGCAGAAAGACTTCCGATATCGACACAAAACCCGTGATTCTGCGAGGTGATCCCGATACGGTTACCTAATGTATCTTTGACCGGATGGTTCGCACCGTGATGCCCGAATTTCATTTTATACGTTTTACCCCCGAGGGCCAATCCCAATATCTGGTGCCCCAAACAGATCCCGAAGATCGGCAGTTTGCCCACGCACCGGCGCACTGTGTCAATGACGCAGGAAACCGCGGCCGGGTCCCCGGGGCCGTTGGAAATAAACAATCCATCCGGGTGAATGGCGTTGATGTCTTTGACGCTCGCGTTGGCGGGAAAGACGTGTACTTCGCAATCTAAACTTTCCAAAATCCGCAAAATGTTACGTTTCATACCGCAATCAATGGCGGCAACTTTATATTTCACCGCTTGTCCCTCCCGACGCGCCATCTTCAATGTCGGTCGGGACTCCGACTTTCGCGCAAGCGGAACGTCGGAGCTGTCCCCTGAAGCATTCCAGATATACTTTCTCTTCGCCGTTACTTCTTTCACCCAGTCGCTGCCCGCCATGGAGGGCAGCGACTGCAGTTTGCGGGCGAGACTTTTGGGATCGAAATCTTGGGTTGAAATGATGGCTTTCATGGCCCCGCGCACACGCAAATGCCGCGTGAGAGCCCGGGTATCTACCCCTTCAATGGCCAAAATCCTGTTTTCTTTGAGATAATCGATGAGACTTTTGGTGGCGCGGTAATTGGAATGGTGACGGCAGAACTCTTTGACCACGAACCCTTTGACGTAGATATGGTCGGACTCCACGTCCTCATCGTTGACGCCGTAATTCCCGATCAAAGGATACGTCATCACGACAATTTGGCCGGCGTAGGAAGGGTCAGTCAAAATTTCCTGATAGCCGGTCATGGCCGTGTTGAAGACGACCTCGCCCGCACTTTCTCCGTCGCTGGAGATGGCCTGACCCTCAAATGCGGTGCCGTCTTCCAAATATAAAATCGCTTTGGCCATCAAAAAATACTTATTAAAGGTGTCTGAGGATTATTAAGGAAGGGATGCCATAAATGCAACCTCGCTCAATATAACATTTAGTAATATTTTGTCAAGGGGAATAAACGGTTAAGAGCGCGAAAAATCACTGACGAAGGGTAAATTGCGCACAAAAATCTTCCAAGGCTTCGGAAGGAATGTCACCGGTCGCGGGTTAGGAGGTCATTGGGGGATTCAAGACGCCGCGCGCGGCCCAGTTCGCTGCCGATATGGCCCATTTGCCGGGCGAGAGACATCTTGCCATCGTTGCGGAGTGACCATCTCATTCCACCAGAGAATCGACGATGGAACGGTTGCCCGCGGATGGCCGGACATTGATAAACTTGGAGTATTGTTTTATGCTTTCCGACAAAAACGCAAAAACCCCTTCGCGCGGGCACGGATTTTGTCTGCCAGAATCCAGTTTTTGTGGGTGATTTTCCCGAAAAAAGAAAACGCTTTCAGGGCAGGGATATATCCTTCTTTAAAATAACAAGTTACGGACTTGCCAAAAAATATTTTCCCTTGCGCAACCGAAAAGATGTGTTATCTTTGAAGACAATACTTACCCAAAGGTGAGCCTTATGCAGAAAAATAAAATCATCATATTGGCTTTAACCGCGTTTATCGGCGGGATGTTCTCGCACAGCCAGCTCTACGCCAGAATTCAGCCGCCGGTGGCCGAGTTGCCGCTGCAGATGAAAAGCATCCAGTTCGGCAAGGCGTCGTGGTATTCGCGCCATGATCCGGGCATCAACAAACGCACGGCCAACAACGAAATATTCAACGACCAAGCCCTGACCGCGGCCATGTGGAACGTGCCGTTCCATCAATTGGTCAAGGTAACGAACCTTGACAACGGCAAATCCGTCATCGTGCGCGTCAACGACCGCGGTCCTCATAAAAGATTCGTCCGCAAAGGACGCGCCATTGATCTTAGCCGCCAGGCCTTCATCCAGATCGCCTCTCCCCGCGAAGGACTCATCAACGTACAGATCGAACTGCTCTAATTATTAAACTCGAAGCACGAATCTCGAAATTCGAAACAATACTTAAACCCAAATATCAAAATACGCATTGTCCGCTCCGGCAGGGTCTGTATATAAGAGAAAGCCGGCGCTTGATGATGTCTTCGTCCTTGACGGCCATTTCGGTCCGGATGGCGTAGACGACCTGAGCCTTGATGGCCGGCGAGCACGGACACAGGGGTTCTTTAAGGGCGGGATTATTGAGGATCAGCTGCAGCACATCTTTGTACCGCGTGCCGTAAAACTCCATTAAATACTTCGCGACGTCGACATCCAACCCTTTTTGTCCGGCAACGTCCCGCGCGTTCTCGGTGATCTGTCCGCTGCCGTAGACCGGGAAGCCGGCGCGCGTGTCCACCAGTTTTCGCGACGGCCAGATAACCCGCAGGCAATCTTCCGCGATCTTGCGGTACGTCGTGTACTTTCCTCCCATCACGTAAACGACCCCCGAATACGATTCTTTAATAACATGCTGGCGGGAGATCTGTGACGGCGCCCCTCCTTTGTGCACGAGCGGCCGCAGTCCGGCGAAAACCGTGACGATCTTGTCTTTCTTAAACGTCCCCTCGGGGAACACCCGGCGCAATTCCCCGAACAAATAATCGATGTCCTTCTGGTCCGCGACAACCGCGTCGGGATCGGCCGTGTAATCGGTGTCCGTCGTGCCGATCAGGGAATTGTCCATCCAGGGGATCACGAAGAAAACACGTTTGTCTTGAGAGGTTGGAATAATAAGCGCGCGGTCGCTCAACTTGCCCTGGCAGACAACGTGGATCCCTTTGGTCGTGCGCACCAAAGGCGGCACGTTGCCCTCTTCCTTATGCATCAAAAGATTCGTCCACGGACCAACGGCGCAGACAACTTTGCGCGCGGAGATCTCGAATTCCCGCTCGCCGATCGTGTCAAAGGCGAGCACCCCGGCGGCCTTGCCGTCTTTTTTCAGGAATGACTTCACCTCAACGTAATTAGCCACGTGTGCGCCGCGCGCTTGCGCGCTTAAAACATTTTCCAGGACAAGCCGCGCGTCGTCCATCTGCGCGTCGTAATACGAAACCCCGCCCAAAAGTCCTTCCTGTTTTAGCCCCGGCATTGCTCCTGACAATTCGTCACGCGGGATAAAACGATGTTTGCCGATAGTGTATTTTCCGGCGAGCCGGTCGTAAAGCCAGACGCCCAGGCGCATCATCCAGAGCGGCTTGCGGTCACCGCGGTAAACGGGGATGATAAAGGAAAGCGGCTTGACCAGATGCGGCGCGTCGCGCAGTAAGAAGGAACGTTCGCGCAAGGATTCGCGCACCAGATCAAGATCAAAAATTTCCAGGTAACGCAACCCGCCGTGAATGAGTTTGGTGGATTTACTTGAAGTCCCGGAGGCGAAATCGTTCTTTTCCAGGAGGGCGACCTTCAGGCCGTTGAGGGCGGCCATGTGCGCGATCGCCGCGCCATTTATTCCACCGCCGACGATGAGGACGTCGTATTGGCCATAGGTAAACTGAGAGATATTACGCATGAAAATGTCGCCGGGTCACAACGTCACCCGGTCACACGTTTCTTTAACGTGTGACCTTGTGACTTTGAGACTTGTGACCAGCCCTTGCTTTATCAACCGCCTCTTGCCACCCGGTGTATAATTCCGCGCGGCGCGCGGCGGACATCTCCGGGACAAAGGTACGTTCCGCTTGGCGCAATTTGGCCAGATCTTTTTGGCCGTTCCACCAGCCGATCGTCACGCCGGCCAGGTACGCCGCGCCCTGCGCGGTCGAGTCGATCATTTGGGGGCGCGTGATCCGGCAGCCCAGGATGTCGGCCTGGAATTGCATTAAAAAGTCATTTTTGCACGCGCCGCCGTCGACGTTTAAGGCGCGGATCTTGCGGCCGGATTCTTTCTGCATCAGATCGAACACGTCTTTAGTCTGATACGCCATTGACTCCAAAGCCGCGCGCACGATGTGTTTGACGCTGGCCCCGCGCGTGAGCCCACAGATGACGCCACGCACTTCGCTGTCCCAATACGGCGCGCCCAAACCGACGAAAGCCGGGACAAAATACACGCCGTGAGTATCTTTGAGCCCGCGGGCCATCGCTTCAGTTTGCGCGGAAGTTTTGATCACGCCCAATTGGTCCCGCAACCACTGCACCACCGCCCCGGCAATAAAGACTGATCCTTCCAGCGCGTACACGGGCTTGCCTTTGTCGTCGCTGGCAAGTGTGGAAAGCAAACCTTTCCTGGAGAAGATCAATTTCTTGCCCGTATTAAGGACAATAAAACAGCCCGTCCCGTAGGTATTCTTGACGGTGCCGGCCTCGTAGCAACCCTGGCCGTAGAGCGCGGCCTGCTGGTCGCCCAGGACAGCGGTAATCGGAATTCCCGAGGGCAGGGACAGGCCGCGGCCTGTCCCCTTGATATTCTTTGTGTGCCCGAAAACCGATCCGGAATTTTGCACGCGCGGCAGGATTGCGGCAGGAATTTTCAAGATCTTCAGAAGTTGCGCGTCCCATTTCTTGCTGCGGATATTAAAGATCAACGTGCGCGAGGCGTTGGTCAAATCCGTTGCGTGGGAGGCACCGCCGGTCAATCTCCAGATCAGCCAACTGTCGATCGTGCCGAAACGAATCTCGCCTTTGGCGGCCCGTCGGCGCAAGCCCGGGACGTGGTCCAGGAGCCAACGGATCTTCGTGCCGGAAAAGTACGCGTCGATGACCAAGCCTGTCTTTTCGCGAAACAATTTCTCCAAGCCCTTCGCCTTAAGCGCCTGACAAATATCCGCCGTGCGCCGGCATTGCCAGACGATCGCGCGGTGAACAGGCTTGCCCGTTTTGCGGTCCCACAACACGGTCGTCTCACGCTGATTGGTAATGCCGATCGCGGCGATCTCTTGAGGTGAAACGCGGGATTTTGCCAAAACGCCTTTAATAACAGCGACGCAGGACGCCCAGATCCCGTCGGCATCGTGCTCGACCCAGCCGGGCTTGGGAAAATACTGCGGGAATTCCTCGTAATCGCTGGCAACGGCGCTGCCTCGCGCGTCAAATAAAAAAGCTCTCGATCCGGTAGTGCCCTGATCAAGAGCTAGGATGTATTGTTTATTCATTTGAGAAATTGTTACAAATTACGGTCTTAATGACATATGACTAACGGCAAATGCGGCCATTAAATAATTATGCGCTCCCCCGCGCCACGGCGCGCGTCAGCAGGTATTCATTGTGCACCACATTGTCGCGCAGGTACTCGCCGACCAGCGCTTCGACTTCCTGCCGCCAACAAGACAAACGTTGCGGGTCTTTTTGAAGAATTTCCACGGTCCGGACAAAGGGCCCTGCCTTGGACTCCTGGAAAAGCCGCGAATGTTGCGGGCTAAGCGCCGGCACCGCCATGATACCGCGCTCAAAAAACAGGTCGCGCGTTTTATCGGCGAGCCGCTGCTGGATAACGCTCACATCGCCCCACAACGCCGGCGAAGGAATACCGGGCGGCGGGGGCACATATCGCGCGCCGAGATTAAACAGCCGTCCTATCAACTGTTCAGGCGGCCAGGTGGCAAACGCAAGAACACCTCCGGGCTTAAGGACGCGCAGCATTTCCACAACAGTTACTTCCGGACGGGGAGCGAACATGTGTCCGAACTGGCTTAAAACAACGTCAAAAAAAGACGAAGGAAAGGGGAGCGCTTCGGCATCCGCCTCGCGCCACGCGATATCTGTTATGCCGGCGACAGCCGCGCTCTCTTCCGCCTGGGCCAGCAACGATGGGGTCAGATCAATACCTGTGACCATTGCCCCTTTAATCCGGGCCGTGATCGCCGCCACGCCCGTACCGGTTGCCACGTCCAGCACGCGTTGGCCAGCAGACACTCCGGCAAAACGGACCAGATGCCCCGCCGCCTGTGTCGTGAACTGGGCGATGTCGGCAAAACGCCCCAGCGCCCAAATTTCTTTCTGCTTGGACTTAAATTCTTCGACGGTTATCGCGGCCATACCTTCCTCCCGGGGGACTCTGCCCTTCGGGCTCTAAACAGATTGCATCAAATAATTATGCACGCCTTTGGCGGCGGAGCGGCCTTCCTGAATGGCCCAGACAACGAGGGATTGCCCTCGCGTCATGTCCCCGGCGGTGAAAACGCCCGGGACGCTCGTCATCTTGTTCTTGTCCGCTTTGACGTTGCCGCGCTCGTCTAATTCCACGCCGAAATCTTGCAATAAACCGCTCTTGACCGGCCCTAAGAATCCCATTGCCAATAAGACCAGATCCGCGTCCACTATAAATTCCGATCCCGGCACCTCGGTCATTGCCGAACGCCCGGTCTTTGGGTCCTTCGGCCCGAATTGCAACTTCACGCCGTGCAGCTTTTTGACCGCACCCTTCTCACCGCTGAACTTCTTGGTCATGATGGAATAATCACGCTCAACGCCTTCTTCATGCGATGTGGAGGCGCGCTCGATAAACGCCCATTGCGGCCAGGGATTTTCCGGATTGCGTTCCTTGGGCGGACGCGCTAAAAGCTCGAACTGCCGGACGACTTTCGCGCCCTGGCGATTGGCCGTGCCCACACAGTCCGATCCAGTGTCGCCACCGCCGAGAACAACGACCTTTTTCCCCTCGGCGCTGACGCGCGCTTTGGAAGAAACTTTCTGGCCAGCATTGATCCGGTTCTGCTGGGTCAAATAATCCATCGCGAAATAAACGCCCTTGAGGTTCCTTCCCTCAACAGGCAAATCCCGGGGCTGTTGTGCGCCGCCGCACAGAACGATCGCGTCGAATTTCTCACGCAGTTCCGCGGCTTTAATGTCCACACCGACGTTAGTTTTTGTCTTGAACTTCACGCCTTCGGCTTCCATGCGTTTTAAACGCCGCTCCACGATCCACTTCTCTAATTTAAAATCCGGGATCCCCAGACGCAGCAACCCGCCCAAATATTCATTCTTTTCAAAAACAGTCACTTTGTGCCCGGCTTTGTTGAGCTGGTCCGCGCAGGCCAACCCCGCGGGGCCGGAGCCGACAACCGCGACGGTCCTCCCGGTCCTTTTCTTGGGCGGTTCAGGTTTGACCCAGCCTTCCTTGTGCGCTCGTTCGATAATGGAAACTTCGATATTTTTGATGGTGACCGGCGGCGCGTTAATGCCCAGAACGCAGGAATTCTCGCACGGGGCCGGGCAAACGCGGCCGGTAAATTCCGGGAAGTTGTTGGTCTTGTGCAGGCGTTCGACCGCCTCCTGCCAGCGGTCGCGATAAACCAGATCGTTCCAGTCGGGGATGATGTTGCCGATGGGACAGCCGTCCTGGCAGAATGGGATCCCGCAGTCCATGCACCGCGCGCCCTGATTCCTGAGATTCGCCTCAGGCATCGGCTCGTAGAACTCTTTCCAATGCTTCAGGCGCTCGACGACGGACTCCTTGCGGAAGTCCTCCCTGTTATATTTTATAAATCCGGTCACGTCACCCATCTTTTAGCTTTCAGTCGTCAGTCTTCAGACATCAGACTGAAGTCTGACGACTGATGACTGACGACTCGTTCAATTTCCATCTTTTCTCGTTGCTGCGCCGGTAACCAGCTCTTTCTCACCGGGCAGCGCCGCGGCCCCGGCAGCTTGCTCCACAACCCGGCGGTAATCGGTCGGATACACCTTGACGAACTGCGGCGCGGTCTTCTTCCAGTTATCCAAAATACATTTGGCAACAGGACTGTCCGTGTATCGGGCGTGATCTGCGATGAGCTGCTTTAATTCCTGGATATCCTCCTCGTGGGCGGCCGGGAACAATTCCACCATTCCCATGTTACAGCGCGTCTTGAACTGACCGTCCACATCCCACACGTAAGCGATCCCGCCGCTCATCCCGGCGGCAAAATTGCGTCCGGTGCGCCCTAAAATAACGGCGCGCCCGCCGGTCATGTATTCACAGCCGTGATCGCCCACACCCTCAACGACCGTGACGGCGCCGCTGTTGCGCACACAAAAGCGTTCGCCGGCAATACCGCGAAAATACGCCTCACCACAGACCGCGCCGTACAAAACAACATTGCCGATAAGAATATTCTCCTCCGGCACAAAACCCGCCTTTTTCGACGGATAAACGATCACCTTGCCGCCCGAGAGGCCTTTGCCGACGTAATCGTTACTATCGCCTTCAAGCGTGAGGGTCACCCCGTGCGATAAAAACGCGGCGAAACTCTGTCCGGCAGAACCTTCGAATTTGATCTTGATCGTATCATCCGGCAACCCGGCCAAACCATATTTGCGCGCGATCTCGGAACTTAACATCGTCCCGACGGTACGGTTCGTATTTTGGATAGGATAGTTTAACTTGACCGGCGTTTTCTCGTCGATGGCCGCGCGGCAGTCGGCAATGAGACGATTGTCCAGCGCTTTTTCCAGCCCGTGGTCCTGGCGCTCAACGTGATGAACGGCGACGTTCGCCGGCACGTCGGGCTTATGTAAAATGTTGGTCAGATCGATCCCCTTGGCCTTCCAGTGGTCGATAGCGTCCCGGGTCTCGAGCATGTCCACGCGGCCGACCATGTCCTCGAATTTGCGAAACCCTAATTCCGACATGATCTCGCGCACCTCTTCGGCGATGAACCTGAAAAGGTTGACCACGTGATCCGGCGTGCCGGTAAATTGCTTGCGCAGCTCCTTGTCTTGCGTGGCTATTCCCACCGAGCAGGTATTCAAATGGCATTTGCGCAGTAAAATGCATCCCACCGAAACAAGCGCGATCGTGGCAAAACCAAACTCATCGGCGCCGAGCATCGCCGCGATGACGACATCGCGGCCGGTCTTCAATTGCCCGTCAGTCTGCACGCGGATGCGCCCGCGCAGATCGTTCATGACCAAAACCTGCTGCGTTTCGGCGATGCCCAATTCCATCGGCAAGCCGGCGTGTTTGATCGAAGTCTGCGGCGAAGCGCCCGTGCCGCCCTCGAACCCGCTGATCAAAACGTGGTCGGACTTGCCCTTGGAAACGCCGGCGGCGATCGTGCCCACGCCGATCTCGGAAACGAGCTTTACGCTCACATCCGCCTTTGGATTGGCATTTTTCAGATCATGAATAAGCTGCGCCAGGTCTTCAATGGAATAAATGTCGTGGTGCGGCGGCGGGGAGATCAGTCCCACGCCCGGCATCGTATGGCGGGTCGCGGCGATCTCTTTGCTCACCTTGTGTCCTGGGAGCTGTCCGCCCTCGCCGGGTTTGGCGCCCTGCGCCATTTTGATCTGCATCTGGTCGGCATTGACCAGATATTCAATAGTAACACCAAAGCGCCCTTGCGCGACCTGTTTGATGCGGCTGCGGCGCCAGTCGCCGTTAGGGTCTTTCTGGAACCGGTCGGCATCTTCCCCGCCCTCGCCGGTATTGGAGAACCCGCCCATGCGGTTCATCGCGATGGCGAGCGTCTCGTGCGCCTCTTTGGAGATCGAGCCATAGCTCATCGCGCCGGTGGCGAAACGCGTCACGATCTCGGAGGCGGGCTCAACTTCTCCAATGGGGATGGGATTGCCCGTCTTAAATTTCATCAATCCACGGATGCTGGCAAAATTGGTTTCCTGGCTGTTGACGATCTGCGCGAATTGCTTATAAAGGTCATACTTGCAGCCGCGCACCGCGTGCTGGAGCATGGCCACGGTCCTGGGGTTAAATTGGTGGTGCTCGCCTTCCTTGCGCCAACGATAATCGCCGCCTTCCTCGAGCATCGAGTCATAAACATTTTCCGTCGGATACGCGCTTTTATGCCGGCGCAGCGCTTCCTCAGCCACGGTCTCGATCCCGATGCCGCCGATCCTTGAGGGTGTCGCGGTAAAATATTTCTTCACGAATTCTTCGCCCAATCCCACCGCTTCGAAAATCTGAGCCCCGCAATACGACTGGATCGTGGAGATCCCCATCTTGGAGATGATCTTGAGTAATCCCTTGTGTGTTGATTTCAGAAAATTCTTGCGCGCGTGCCCGCTGTCGAGGTTCTCCGGATAATTTTTCTCACGGATCTCGTTTTCAATGGTTTCAAAAACAAGGTACGGATTGATGGCGTTGGCCCCATACCCGATCAAAACGGCAAAATGGTGCATCTCGCGGGCCTCGCCCGTTTCCAGGACCAGGCTCACTTTGGTACGGGTCCCCCGACGGATCAAATGATGATGCAGCCCCGAACAGGCCAGCAAAGACGGGATCGGCACATTGTCTTTGCTCACCTCACGGTCCGAAAGGATCAAAATGGTGTACCCTTTTTCGATGGCCTTGTCCGCTTCACGGAACAATTTTTCCATGGCCGGCTCCAGGCCTTCCGGCCCTTTAGCCGCGTCAAAGACCGATGATAACGTCGTCGTCTTGAGGCTACCGATATTCACGCGGCGGATCTTTTCCAGTTCTTCGTTGGTCAGGATCGGCCGCGCGACGCGCAGGCGATGGGCGTGCTCCGGCGTTTCATCGAGGAGATTTCCCTCGCTGCCGAGCATGACGGATTCGTCCATAACGACCTCTTCGCGGATCGAATCGATCGGCGGATTGGTGACCTGCGCGAAAAGCTGTTTGAAATAATTAAAAAGAAGCTGCGGGCGCTGCGACAAGACCGCCAGCGGCGTGTCGGTGCCCATCGAGCCGGTCGCCTCCAGGCCGGTCGCTGCCATCGGCTGTAAAAGGATCTTCAGGTCTTCGAGCGTGTAACCGAAGGCTTTCTGACGCTCGAGGAGCGTCTTGGCATTGAAGCCATGAACTTTCTTGGGCTTGGGCAAGTTTTCGAGGGTCACCAGGTTTTCCTTGAGCCATTTGCCGTAAGGCTTGCGGGTCGCGTATCCACCCTTGATCTCTTCGTCGTCGATGATGCGCCCGGCCTGGGTGTCGATCAAAAATATTTTGCCCGGCTGCAAACGCCACTTCTTCAAAATTTTATCCGTCTCGACCGGCAGCACGCCTGTTTCGGAGGCCATGATGACCAGATCGTCTTTGGTCAGCCAGTAACGCGAAGGACGCAGACCGTTACGGTCAAGCACGGCGCCGATGTAACGCCCGTCGGTAAAAGTCATCGAGGCGGGCCCGTCCCACGGCTCCATCAGGCACGAATGATATTCGTAGAAATCTTTCTTTTCTTTGGACATGCTTTCGTGGCCGTTCCAGGCCTCGGGGATCATCATCATGATCGCGTGCGCGAGCGATCGCCCGGAGAGAACAAGCATCTCAAAAACATTATCAAATGTCGCTGAGTCGCTGCCATGCGGCACGACGATCGAGAGGACTTTCTTGAGATCTTTGCCGAAAGCCTTGCTGACAAACTGCATTTCGCGCGCGTGCATCCAGTTGATGTTCCCGCGCAAGGTGTTGATTTCCCCATTATGCGCGATCATGCGGTAGGGATGCGCCAGCGCCCACGTCGGGAACGTATTGGTGCTGTAACGTGAATGCACCATGGCCAGCGCCGAGGTCATATCGGGATCGCTTAAATCCGGGAAAAAACGGTCCAGCTGTTCGGCCATCAACTGGCCTTTATACACGAGCGTTTTATTCGAAAGACTGCAGAAGTAATAATAATTGCGCTGATTAAGGACGGAGGCCTGCACCTTGTTGTACAGGCGCTTGCGGATGACGTAGAGTTTGCGCTCAAAGGCGTCGGAGGCGGTATTTTTCCCCCGGCCGATAAAAAGCTGCTTGAACGCGGGCATCACGGAACGGGCGACCTTGCCTATTTGGGCCGGATCATGAGGCACCTCACGCCAGCCCAGGAATCTCTGGCCTTCCTCGCGGATGATATTCTCGGTCCATTGCTCCATGACGTTGCGGTCTTCCGCGCCAGGAGGTAAAAACACGATCCCCGCGCCGTAATCCCCCAAGGGCGGCAGATCGATATGGAGCTGCGCGCATTTTTTGCGCAAAAACGTATCCGGCATCTGGACGGTGATCCCGGCGCCATCGCCGGTTTCCGGATCACATCCGCAAGCGCCGCGGTGGCTCAAATTCTCCAGGACCTGAATGCCGTTACGGATGATCGCGTGGGATCTTTGCCCTTTTAAATGGGCAACAAACCCGACCCCGCAGCTGTCGTGCTCGAAACGCGGGTCGTATAATCCTTGTTTAGACATGTATTGTTCTGGCATCATTCTGGTTTTCTCATTAATTACTGCAATGCCACCGCTTCCAAATAAAGCGTGTCTGGACAAACATTATCAAAAAGAATGGTCAGGGTATAATCGACACTGGGTTTAACGTCTTTCACTCTTGGATTCATATTATTTTAACGGTTCGATCTTGAAGACTTCCTGGCCGCTGACTGCCAACTGCCAATCGGCCATCAATTCGTCCTTATGGATCTCGATCCACGCCTGGACGAGCTTCAATTTTTGGGCATTTAGCTTGCCGGCAAGGACAACCCCGTCGGGAATGCCAAGTACCGCTTCTTCGTCTTGATATCGCGCGTGAATGTGCGGCATTTTATGTTCCTTATTATCAAAAAAATACAGCGATACAATAATTCCATAAAACATCGAAATAACCGGCATGTTTTTCTCCTCTGTTTATTCAGCGATATCCCAAAATCTAGCGTTTTCATTGTACCGATTTTCCAGCGGAATTCAATTTAAAATTCCGGCTTGTCCGTCTTCCGCGAAGATACACTTAACCAGTTGAAAAACATACAAATACGCCTGATCAATGAAAAACATTACATGTCACAGCAGCATGTCACAGTATGTCACAGTAAATTTGTCCCTTATTGGGCCTGCTCAAGGCTTAAAGCCGTGCCTTCGATGTGTGTGGAATGGTGCGACTCAAGGATAAGCGCCTTTTCCTGCATATCGGCGATCCAGTCGTCCTTGAGCTTGACCGTGTCCAGGAACCCCCGCACCCGCTCGATCTCCACGAGCGCCTTGCGCCAGTCCTGAGCGAAGCCTCCCGATTTCGCCCAAGGCGAGTCGAAGGGTTGATCTTCGGGGTTATAGTGTATTTCGGGCTAAATGCCATCACTTACCTCAATTACAAAAAATTCCAGCATATGTGTTTTTCTAACCCTGCGGTGCAAAATATCACAAAATGTCGTATACGTTCATCAACTCCATTATTCCCTGTCGTTTCTCTTCCCTCTATTACATTCAAAACAAAGCGTCTGCAAATTATCAGTATTATTGCTTCCGCCTTTCGATAAAGGATTTTTGTGATCGACTTCCAACTTCACACCAATCCCCGACCGACCGCATAAAACGCAAGTAAACTGATCTCGCTTAAACACAAGAAATCTTTTTCGTATGGATATTTCTTCCCTTTGTCTTTTGGGAGTTTGTTGAATTCTTTTGTCATCAGTAACTTTTTGTTCGGCGCCTTCTTTTTTGTCAACTGAGTTATATGCCAAAATTAAAGCCTTCTTCCAGCTTCCGAATCTTCGTCTGTAGGTATCCTGGGAATAAAAAATTAGGGTTATGCCTTTGATGAACAGTGCAACAGGATTTCGTGCCCATCGTATGCTGGAAGTGGTAGTCAAGGGCA
>JACROV010000011.1 GCA_016214285.1 Candidatus Omnitrophota bacterium
CGTCAGGCCAGCGTTTTGCCTGCGGCTTCCTTCAGATTCCACCTCGCAATGGACACCCTTGCCGTCCGGCTAACGATTCCTCTTATCAGGCTCGTTTGGAATTTTCATCCTATAGAAACATGGTATGCCGGGCATACCAAAAAAGGAGCGGCCGCCCTTTCGAGCAGCCGCTCTCTATCAAAATAGTGAAAGTTTCCTTATTGAGCTTTCCTTTTTCAACTTCAAATCTCCCCAAAAATTTTTTGATGCTGCTGGGAGATTTGAAGTTATGTTTATTGAAAGGAAGCTCAATAAGAAAACCTCTCTATTTAATTATTATGCCTTCACAACGTTGATGGCTTGATCCCCTTTGGGGCCGCTGGTCACTTCGAATTCGACCGTTTGACCCTCCTCTAAGGATTTATAGCCACTTCCCTGGATTGCGGTATGATGCACAAAAACATCTTTGCCGGCTTCGGTGGAAATGAAACCATAACCTTTTTGGTTATTGAACCATTTTACTGTTCCTCTTGCCATAATGTATAACCTCCTTTCCTAAATTATTCTTGCGTAAATAAATCCGTACCAGTTACACATTATGGTGGCGGAACGCATGGTGCCTGCCGACAGGCAGGCATAAAAAAACCGCAAGGTTGATCATCTCCAACTTTGCGGTCTTACGATTTTCCACCCATGCATTATTTACTCAATGTTACGATACAAAGTATGCCTTAATTTGCTTTATTTGTCAAATATTTTTTATTGTTTTTATTTTTTTATACAAATGTTTTTATACAAATACTTTCCCGCGTTCTAAAATATCTTTTTAAAGAACTCCTGCATATCCGCCCAGGATTTTTGATCGGCATGCGCGTTATATCCTACCGGAAGACCGAACTCTTTGGCGTAACGGTCGGCATCAGGATTGGTAAAACTGTGTTTGGCGTCGGGATAAATGATAAATTTATAATCTATACCGGCGGATTCCATTTCCTTTTTAAAATCCTCAATTTGTTGCGGCGTGGTAAAACTGTCCGCCGCGCCGTGGCAGACGAGCACCTTGGGCTTAACAACACCCGGCTGCGCCGGATTTTCGGCCCCCAAACTGCCGTGAAAACTGACCACACCTTTTAAGTCCACGCCCATACGCGCCATGTTCAGAACAACTCCGCCGCCGAAGCAATAACCGATGGCGGCGATCTTATCCGCGTCCACGGTCGGATCGCTTTTGAGAAGATTCAATGCCGCCAAAAACCGCGCCTTGGCGACTGGCATGTTCTGTGCGACTTCGCCGGCAAATTTTCCAGCGTCATCCGGGTGATTGGCCTGCTTGCCGTCGCCGTACATATCAACGGCGAGCGCGGTGTATCCCAGTTCCGCGAGCATCCGGGCGCGCTTGCGGGCGTACTCGTTGTGTCCCCACCATTCGTGGACGACCAAAACCCCGGGCCGCTTGCCTTCAACCGCGTCGTCATACGCGAGATACCCTTTAAGCGTCACGCCCTCCGCGCTGTAATCAACTTCTTTACCTTGCACCGCCGCCTGCGCAAAACCTGCGCTTAATAAAAATACAGCTGCTGCTATTAACATTTTTCTCATAACTATTCCTTTTTTATCTTACTGAATCTGAACCCTGTACTTCCCGACGAGCCATCTTCAATGCCGGCTCCGACGCCTGATCGGGATCGGAGTGCCGACCGAAGCGTCGGCATCTGGACTCCGACTTCCGCCGTAGGCAGAGCATCGAAGCTACTTCTTCACCTCACAAAACTTCTGTTTCTCGTCAAAAAGCTTGGTGATGGTAGGGTTATCCCCGCAGACCGGGCAATTGGGGTTACGTTTCAGGGCAACGGTGCGGAAATACATGTTCAGCGCGTTAAAAATAAGCAGCCGGTCGGTGAGGAGCTGTCCTTTCCCTAATAAATATTTGAGGGCTTCGGCGGCCTGGATGGTCCCCAACATGCCGGCGACCGCGCCCAGCACCCCGGCCTCGGCGCAGGACGGCACGCTGTTAAACGGCGGCGGCGTTTCAAAGATACAGCGATAGCAGGCATGGCCCGGCGCGTAGGTCATGGTCTGCCCGTCAAAATAAAGGATTCCACCGTGCGAAAAAGGCTTCTTGGTAATAACACAGGCGTCATTGATCAGGAATTTGGAAGGGAAATTGTCCGTTCCATCGATGACAAAATCATAGGAGCGGTCGCCGAAGATCTCCAGCACGTTGGCCGCCGTCAAACGCTTCTGGTACGTCACGGCCTCCACCTCCGGATTCATGGCCGCGATCTTTTCTTTGGCGGAAACGACTTTGGCCTTGTCGATATCCGGAGTGGTGTGGATGACCTGGCGCTGAAGGTTGCTTAATTCCACCTTGTCCGAATCGACCAGGCCGATCGTCCCGACTCCCGCCGCGGCCAGATACAGCGCGGCCGGCGACCCCAGCCCGCCGGTGCCCACGAGCAGCACTTTACCGCCGCGGATTTTCTGCTGGCCTTCCAGCCCGACATCCTTGAGCAAAATATGCCGGCTGTAACGCTCCAATTGTTCTTCACTAAAATCCATGATATCTCCTGGCGAAGCCTCAATGACCGCGAACTAAAGGTCACCGGTCAATACCAATCCTGAAGTGAACTTGAGCCCGAAGGGCGAAGTGAACGAAAGGACTGGTATTGACAACGATGGCGAATCCTGGCGCAAAAGGTTTAATCTCCGGGGTGGTTTTCCCGTAACACGCAACAAGTTATGATAACGTAACCCCCGAGGGCAATCAAGAGAAAACATCTGTTGACTTTCATTTTCACTACGGTAATATTAAATATTGTGAAAAAGCCGTTTTCTCCCAATTTCAACACGCCCCGGCAGGACTTCAGTAAAGAAGAACTCAACAAGCTCGCCTCCAACGGCGTCCGCGGCAACCTCGCCCAAGAATTTCGTAGCGACACCCCCGATATTGCCTTGGAGGCGGAGCAACTGGCCAAATCGTATGGCGTCTATCTGGAATTCAACCGCGCAGTGACCGGCGACCCCAAAGAATGGATGTACCTGATCCGCATCGGCGTCCCCGGCGGCGGGCCGATCGCCCGAGAACAGTGGCGCGTAATAGATGACCTTTCCGAAAAATACACGGCTGACCCGCAAGGCAACACCTCGATCCGTCTGACCAACCGCCAGAATATCCAGTTCCACTGGGTCAAAAAACCCGGTGTCATCCCGATCGTCAAAGGGCTCGCCGAGAAAGGATTGTACTCCCTCAACGGCTGCGGGGACAACACGCGTAACGTGATGGCCTGCCCGCTGTCGCATTATTCCGACGTGTTCAACGCCCGCGCCTGGGCCTACAGAACGGCCGAATATTTCCGTTTGCCGGTCGAACCGTTCATCGAAATTTTCGCCATTAATCCCAAATTCCTGCGTAAGCCAGGGGAATCTTTTGCCTATGGCCCGAATTTATTGAACCGCAAATTCAAGATCGCGTTCTCCACCGTGCACCGCGACGCTAAAACAGGCAAACTTGTCCCCGATAACTGCGTGGAACTTCTCACACACGATCTTTCCGTGGCGCCCATTATCGCCAACGGCAAGGTCAGCGCGTTCCAGGTTTACGTCGGCGGCGGCCAGGGAGAGCGTAACGGGAAACCGGGTACCGCCACGCTGGGCAAGCCCTTGACGATCGTGCCGGAAAATCAATTGATGAAAGTCCTGGACGGTGTCGTGGCCGTCCATCAAAAATACGGCGACCGCCAGAATCGTTTCTGGGCGAGATTAAAATACGTGATCCAAAAGCAAGGCGTGGACTGGTTCCGCGCGCAAGTGAGCGGCCACGTCGGATTCAAGCTCTCTCTGCCGGAACCCACGCTCGATTACGGTGATCGTCATCTTCATTTCGGCTGGCACGAGCAGCCATCGAACGGCCGCCTGGCTTATGGGGTCTTCATCGAGAACGGCCGCCTGGCAGATAACAGCCCCAACAGCCAGTCTAAATCAATGGCGCGCGATATCATGAATAAATTCCCGGTCGAATTCATGATCACGCCCAACCAGGACATTTTATTTACCAACATCCCCAAGGCTTCGAAGATCGATTTCGAAGCCGAACTTAGAAAATACGGCTACGGCGTGCGTAACGGCAAGGCTTACTCCGAGCTGCGGCTCCACTCCGGCGCGTGCGTGGGGCGCGACACCTGCCGCCTGGCGTATACCGATTCAGAAAAATTTGAACCATTCTTGATCGATGATCTGGAAAAAATGGGCTGGGGTGATATGAAAGAATCGATCGGCATCACCGGCTGCGAGCGCCAGTGCTTCCGTCCGGCGACAAAAACGATCGGCCTTGTCGGCTCCGGCCTGGACCGCTACCAGTTCAAGCTATTCGGCGATGAATCCGGCCGCCACCAGGGCAAACCGCTCATCTCCTCCGACGGCGAGAAAATGTACCTGCGTTCCGTGCCGCGCGAGCAAGTGTCGGTCGTTATCGACACGTTATTTAAGTTCTACAAGCAAAGCCGCCAAACCAACGAAGACCTCGGCGCCTTCCACCGCCGCGTCGGCCCCGACGGGCTCATCCGCCACCTGCAGGAAAATGAAACCACCCGACCCCTGATGGACAAACCCGCGCCAACTGACTGTGTATTGGAATAACTTCATATTTCGTATCCCGGGCAAAGACTTGCGCAAGACAATGAATAGTTTTGACACCAATGAATAGTTTTGATTGAAAGAATACGTTAAGTCAAGTATACTTATACCACATATGACAGCCCAATCGAAGCTCATTTCTTTATCTATGGTGATTTGTGATACTGTTATTGATGATCGAAGAACAGGCAAAAAATCACTTATTGGCCTTTTTAACAATATTACAACTTCTATAATCCCTTGTGTCCACCCGAGGTTAAATGTTTTTATTTCGCTTACTGAAGGCAATGGTGATTATACAGCCAAGTTGCGGTGTTTAAAAGTTGGAGATGAAAAAGAAATTTTCTTTATGGAAGGCCCAATAAGATTCCTCGACCCCAGACAAATTCTAGAGTTTAATTTTGAAATCTTGGGTATAGCGTTTCCGGATTATGGAGATTATAGATTTGAATTTTTATGTAATGATGTTCCTATCATTACTAGAAAGTTTAAGGTTTCACAAAATAAGCAAAATACGGAAAAGTCATGACAAAAACGATTGATTTAGAACAATTAAGAATTTTCTCTAAGGGAAGCGCGACTATCAAAGAGGTGGCCGATGAGTACTTGCACTATGTAATCGACATCAGACCATCTTTGGTGGTTGAGGCATCCGATGAAGAAATGCTGAGCCTTCCTGAGAAATTAGGTATTTTTTCATTCTTAAATAACGAAGAAGAAGATATTTATTCGGAATCGGATGGGAGCCCTTTAGAATGAACCGTGGTGATTTGGTTTTAATCAAGTATCCTTTCTCCAATCTTCAGGGAACGAAAGTACGTCCAGCCTTAGTTATCTCATCAGATAGACTCAATAAACACAACAGAGATGCTTTATTTATTCTTATAACTTCTAACACTTCAAATCAGCAAGCTGTTGATTATTTAATAGATCAACAACATCCGGACTTCCAAAAAACAGGCTTAAAAAGGCCCTCCTTAATAAAAGTTGACAAAATTGTCTGTCTAATGAAATCTTTAGCAAAAAGAAAACTCGGGACTATAAGCCGCCCTATACAAAGCGACATTGATAATATTCTAAAAGATGTTTTAGGTTTGTAATATGAGTGCCCAAATGGTGCCCGTTCCCGCCCAAAGCTCTCCCAATAGCCTGTCCCAATGTGTCCTCTTGACAGTATTTTAAAGTCGGTGTTAAGCTAATCCCCTCACTTAAACATGAAAGGAGTTTTTATGAAAAGAGTTATATTTTGGAAAGTACCCCTTTTACGCGCAAAGAGGGTCTGGTCTTTGTCTGCTCTTGTAATCTTGCTTTCTTTTGCCAATCCTGGCCTGACTGACGCGATAATGATAGAGCCAATAGACGTAGTGTTGGCAAACATTGGTTCTCCGGATAATCCAACGCACATTACCTCTGGGTCTGGCACAGGGTTTATTTCAAGCTCGAATCCAGCGTTCGTAGTCGGCTATTCCTTTAATCCTTGGCTTCTGGAAAGCCGCTCTATAATGGAATTCGACCTCGACACTTATTCACCTAACGGCTCGAATGGTTTCGTGAATCTTTATCTGATAGGTGGTGTAGACCCCAATGGCCTGTTTTTTGATGCGACGCTTGTACCTACGGGCTATCGTACCGTCATTAGTGATCCACTTCAGATAGAAGTGTATGGCTATGTTGGCGATGGCGTATTGGATCCGGTCAATGACTACAACCAAGGCGTGCTTTTGGACACGTTCACGCAAAGTCAGACAGGTGCTTTCAGCGTTGATCTCTCTGCCTTTGTGAACTCGACGGCTCAGGATGGAAACCGCTGGCTCGGACTTAATCTGCGCCCCATCATTGATCCCAATATAGGCCAAGTTTCCTATTTCTATCATCGTCCCCCTACTCTTGGTGATGAGGGCGATGCACCTCCGGTTTCTTCTCTTGAAGGTCTTCCGCCCGCAAACGCTGTTCCTGAACCCGCTACAATATTATTATTCGGCGCAGGCTTAGCAGGATCTTTTCTGCGCAAACGCAGAGCGTAAGAAAACAATTAAATATTTTTTATGTTTTAGTGCCCAAAAGGTGCCCATTCCTTTCCAAAGCATCAATAAAACGAACCTAAAAAACCTAAACATTTGGACACTCTATAAGGGGCGTTTCGCAACGATATTTCAGTAATTCAGTTGATTATCAAAGACTTTGCTCAATTGATTTCCGCATCTCCACGGCATACGAAATACGAGATACGAGATACGATTACGCAGCCTGCAGAATTACTTTCGGATCGAGAATAAGCGCCACGCGCCCGTCGCCCAGAATGGTCACCCCCGAGATCCCCTTCACGTGAGCAAACTGGTGCGGCAGAGGTTTGATGATGATCTCTGTTTCCTTGAGGAATTCATCGACGAAAATACCCGCGCGTCGCGCGCCGTCGGCGAGAACGGCCGCCCGCCGCGTGTCCTGCCCGGGTGTGCTGGCCGAACGGATACCAATGACATCTTTAAGATCGACCGAACGGATGACACGTTCCCTGATCCGCAGCGCGCCGTGGCCGTCACGCGCGTCGATCATCTCCGGCGTCACGGTCAGGATCTCCACGACCGACTCCAGCGGAAGGGCGTAGATCTCCTCACCGATCGCGATCAACAAGGCCTGGATAATGGCCAGCGTCAGGGGGATCTTGAAGGTGAACGTGGTCCCGCGCCCCACTTCGGAACGGATATCAATGACGCCGTTCATGGCGCCGATCATGCTGCGCACCGCGTCCATCCCCACCCCGCGCCCCGACACCCCGGTCACCCGCGCGGCGGTGCTGAACCCGGGCAAGAACATCAGGTCCCATTTCCCCCTCTCGCTAAGACGATTGACCTGTTCCGCGGTCACCTGTTTCTTTCTGATGGCGTTCTCGGCCAAGACCCGCGCGTCGAGCCCCTTGCCGTCGTCCTCTACCTCGATGCAGACATTGTTGCCCTGGTGAAAGGCGCGCAGGGTGATCGTCCCGCGATCGGGCTTGCCGGCGCTACGGCGTGTATGCCTGTCTTCGATGCCGTGGTCAATGGCGTTACGCACTATGTGGATCAGCGGTTCCGCGATGCCGTCGATCAAATTCCTGTCGAACTCGGTCTCTTCGCCCTCCAAGGCCAGCGTCACATCCTTCTCGAGCTCCTTGGCCAGGTCGCGGACGATCCGGTTAAAACGGCTGAAGACCCCGCGGATAGGGACCATCCGCGCCTGCATGACCGCGGTCTGGATGTAGGAAGCGATCTTGCCCAAAGCGCCGGTCGTTTCATCGATGCGCCGCACATCACTCGGCAAATGGCTCTGCCCGACGGTGTGTTCCAACCGTTCCAACTGCTCCCGCAAAGCATCCAGTTCCTTTAAAATATGTTTTGCCGGCGCGCCCTGTTTTTCCAGATCGCGGGCCAGCGTTGAAAAATCGGATCGTAACGCCGTGATGACGCGCGCGAGTTCTTTGCCGGCGAATACCTCCTTTTGCATCTGGTTGACCAGTCCTTCATACCGGGCGCGGATGCCGACCAATTCTCCGGAGAGGTTCATCAGGGTATCGAGTTTTTGGGCGTCGATACGGATAAAAGGTATCAACGGGCCTGGCTGCCCCGTAGAAGGTTTTTCTTTTGCCGTGGCTTCGGTATCCGCGCTAGCCAAGGGTGCCGGCGGCGGGGTAACAGCAACGGCCTTAGGAGGCGGGATCGACGGCGCGAAAACCGCCCTTTTTTCTACCAGTTCCGCCAGCTCTTTGTCATCGACAGGTTCGATCAGAAGGACGCTGACACCGCCGATCAATAATAAACCGTGGATCTCCCGCGCCCCTGCCTGTCCCGCCGCGCCCTGCGTAGGCGCAGAACCCCCCGTGGGCAAAGCGAACAGAATACCCATCTTCACCTGGCTCCGGCGCAGGTCGTGGATCTCCTCCGGCCGCGGATGCATCACGATGACCGCCCCGCGATTGTTCAAATGTTCTTCCACCAAAGTGGCCTTCATCCCTTTAAGCGGAGTATTTTCTTCCAGGGCGATCATGATCCGGTAGATCTTCTCCCCGCGGGCCAGGGCCTGCGCGAGGATCTCCCGTCCGGATGTCGAAGCGGCGGCCATTCCGGGGAGATCGTCCTTCCTTCTGATCTCCACCGGCGAACTTTGCGCGTATTCTTTAAGTTTCTCGACCACAGAAACGACATCCACCGCGACCGCTTTCTTATGCCTTAAAGAAGAAACGATGCCGCTGATGGTATCAATGCCGCCGAATAAAGGCGGGAACATCTCCGGGAACGCCTGACGGTTCTCGCGGGCGATGACCAGAATGTTCTCCATCGCGTGCGCGATCTCCTTGACGCTGGATATGTTCATCATCGCGGAGGAGCCTTTGATCGTGTGAATGATCCGGAAAAAGTCATTGATCAGGTCAGGGTCGACCGGGTTCTTCTCAAGGATCACCAGGTCATCGTTAAAACGCGTGATGTTCTGCTCCGTCTCATCCAGGTAAATGCCCAGATACGTCTGGTCGATCTCGACGGGTTGCGCCGACGCTCCCTTTTTATTCTTTCCCTCCTCTTTCCCTGCCGCTTTCACGATATCGTCGATAAGCCGGGCGATGTCCGGTGATTCTCCCGCGCCCTGGGTGAGGTTCCTGACCAGGCTCTCCAGCGCCTCCAGCGCGGCGCCGATCAGATCCGCGGTCCTTCTCTCGAGAGCGGCCGAATGTTCGCGCGCGTATTCCAGCAGCGTTTCCCAATGACGGGCGAGATCGGCGGTCTTCTTTAACTCCGCCTTGACGGCCGCGGCGTAAAGCGCGCGCAGTTCTTCGGACATCTCCTTGAGATCATCGGCGCGAATGTCCCTTTTCTCGCGCAGGCACTGCGCGAACTGAAGAAATTTCTCCTCAAGTTTCCTTAAGGAAACTTCCGCTCCCTTGAGGAATATCTTGATCGCGTCCTGCTTTGCCTTTTGTTTATCTTTGGCCGTCATCGGTTTTGCCTTCGGGCGCCTTTTAAGGAACAAAATTCCTGATCTCTTCTTGAGCCAGTTCATACATTTTATCCCAATCGAGAATAATGACGACGCGTTCATCCAGCCGGCTGATGCCCGCGACGCATTCCTTGGGGACCCGCAGCTTGCCCGCGGGGGCCGGCGCGATGGAGGAACGTTCGACCTTGACGTTATCAAGGAGTTCGTCGGCCACGAACGAGACCGGCGCCTCGCGTGTGTCGACGACGATTAACTTCGCTTTCTCATCGATTGTGTTCCCGCCCAAGGCGAATTTCCGGCGCAGATCAAAGACCGGGATGATATTGCCCCGCGCGTTGACAATGCCTAAGACAAAATCCGGCATCTGTGGAACGCGGGTGATGGAGATAAGGCGCAAAACTTCATGCACGCGGGCCATATCGAGCGCGTATTGCTCCCCGCCCAGGCGGAAACAGACCAGCGGCAGCAGCTCTTCGGCCCCTTCGGTGCCGAAGGGGCCGAAGAGATCGGAGTTGTCCGCGGCGTAATATTCGTCCATAATTCCTCACAGCTCTTCCAGATTTTTAAATCCCAAATTCCGAATCTTGAAATACGTATATCAGGATATCGGGATAACAGTGGGCAGAATATCAGGAGATCAGAAAAACAGGTGTTTTCTAAATTATCTGATGTTCTGTTCCCTGATACCCTTCCTGCTGATATTCTGATCCACTGATACCCGTCTTTTTATTTCGTGCTTCGGATTTTTTTTCTAGCTGCGCCTTGATATGTTTCAGGAGCGTCCAGCGGTCCCCTTCATCAAGCCCGATGAATTCCACCGCGATGTCATGGACGCTCTCTGAAATGACCGTCTGCACGCGCACGACCCTCGCCAGAACAATGACCGGTTCCCGGCGCGAGGTCTTGTCGTCTTTGTAAAATTCGTTCTTGTAGCGTTCCCAGCCGCGGATGGAGATCGCCAGCTTCAAAATATCCCCGACATTGTATTTGACCTTGGCCTCGAAAAGCGCCCCGCCCAGGCTGTAGTTCTTGATTCTGCCTTCTTCCAACAATTCTCCGCTGCCGGTCATCCCGAAAACATATTTTTCGTGGCGCAGCATATGCTGCTGTTCCAACCGGACGTAACGTCTGCGTTCACCGGGATTTTGCTGGGCCATTTAACGGATCACCTTGCTGTCTAGCAAACGGATCAGGAGTTCGATGTCATCTTTGGATATCAGCGCGTCCGCGCCGACGGTCCGGCACTTTTCGGCCAGGTCATCGATCAGACTGCCGGAAAAAACGACGCAGGGAAGTTTCTTAAGCGCGGGATGCTCTTTGACCTTCCGGATCAATTCCAGCCCGTCCATCCCGGGCATCTCGATGTCGGTGAGGATCAGTTGATACTGCCGCGCGATGTCCTTGAAATCCGGCGACCGGAGAATGTCCGCGAGGACCTCCCATGCCTCATGACCGTTACTGACGGTGAGCACGTTGTACCCGGCCTGTTTCAGATAACGGGCGATCAACTGGCGCATGAACGCCGAGTCTTCCACGACGAGGATATTCTTGGTCGAGCGGTCGAAATCGGCCTTGGGGATGGCCAAAGGCTCCTCCCGCAGCCAAAGGCTTCCCGAGGGGAGGGAGCCTCTCGGCCTGGGGGGAGGGAGCGCCGCGCGCTCCTGCGCCTGGGTGCGGTCCACGGGATGGATGTCCAGGGCGATCCGCTCGAGATCCAGCAGGAGGATCGTCCGGCCTTCGCTGTGCACGATCCCCCGGAGATAATTCCCCCAGGGCTGGGGCGGCTGCGCGGGAGACTCAATGATCAGCCGGCCAAAGGCTCCATGAGGGGAGGAAACGCCCAGGATCCTGGTGACCTGGTGCACCAGAAAGCCGACGCGAAAGCGGTAGAATTCCGAGACGATGACGCGCTTTTTTTTAAGATCGCCGCTCTCAGGGATATGAAAATGCTTTGCCAGGTCGATGACGGGAATGATCTTGCCGCGCAGGTTCACCACCCCGAGGATCGAGGGGTGCGGCCCGGCAACGGACACGATCCCGCCGGCGGTACGGATGATCTCGCGCACCTGCGCGACATCGACGCCGCAGACATGCTCGCCCAGCGCAAACTCGACGATCTCCGTTTCGTTGGGTTTCTTCGCGGGAATTGCGTCGTTATGCCATTGTCCGGGGATAGTCATTGCGCCACGCGGCCTACGCCCCTGGTTCGCCTTTTTGTTCGTTGATCTTGAACTGATTGACCAGCGACTCCAGATTTCGGACCTCTTTGTTCATCCCTACCGCCGCGGCGGACATCTCCTCCGAGGAAGCGGCGTTGGATTCGACGATCCCGGTGCTTTCATCCATGGCCGTCGCCTGCTTTTGCGTGGCGTTCGATATCGACGCGAGCTGATCGGCGATCGCCATAATCCTGTCGACGATGCCTTTTAAGTTCCGGCCCGCCTCGACGGAAAGCTGCGCGCCGTCCTTGACCTGCCTGGCGCTTTCATCGATGAGTTTGGAGATCTCGCTGGCGGAGGCGGCGCTGCGTTCGGCGAGCTTGCGGACCTCATCAGCGACGACCGCGAAGCCCTTGCCGTGTTCGCCGGCGCGCGCGGCCTCGATGGCGGCGTTGAGCGCGAGCAAATTCGTCTGGTCGGCGATATCGGTGATGAGATTGACGGATTCCGTGATCTGCCTGGAACTGCGCTCGATGGCCGTCATGGCCTCGATGGTGTTCTGCATCCCCTCGTTGACCTTCTCGATGCCGCGGGCCGCCTGCTGGGCCGATTCGTTGGCCGAACGGGCGTTGACGGCGTTGGACTGCACCGAACTGGAAAGGTCCTCGAAGGTGGCCGTCTGCTGTCTGGCGCCGTCGGAAATGCTGGCGGAGACCGACATAATCTCATCGGAAGAACCCGTCAGGTGCATGGCCGCCTGGCGGATGTTGCGCACGATGTTCTCAAAGCGGTAGATGAGCTCGTTGAAACTTTTGGCCAGTTCCTTAAGGTCGGCGTCGCCGGTGACCTTCACGCGCTTGCGCAAGTCGCCTTCGTCGGCGATCTCCTTGATCTTTTCGATAAGTTCCTGGACCGGGATGACGACGATCCGCAGCAAGACCATGGCGACCGCCCCTCCCAGAAGGACCGCCAGCATGATGCTGACGATCGACATGTTGGAATTTTTCTGGCTCAAGGCGGACACGCGCTTTAAAGATTCCTGGAATTCGACGGCTTTCGCGGCGCGGAAATCCCCGATCTCTTTTTGCATGCCCTTGGTCATGTCGCTGGTCAGCCTGAGGTCCTCGCCGATCGCCGCGATATCCTGGTTCTTCAAATAAAGCTGGCAGACGTTACGGCTGCGCTCGACGTACTCATTAAACGTGTCCTGCAGCTCGCGCAACAGGACGTCATCTTTTATCCGCCGCAGCCCGCTGACCGTATTGTTGAAAAAAAGCGCTTCTTTGTTCAATTCGACCAGATATTCTTCGTCGCTGTAGCGGATCGTCTGGATGAGGATCTCCTCGATGTTCTCAACGGCTTTCTCAAGACGGTCGGTCGCTTCAAGGGCGGGATAGGTCACCGTGGAAATGGCCGTTGAGGCGCCGACGACCTCTTCGGCGTTGTGGCTGGAAAAATAGGCGATCACGCCCATCAAGCAGACCAGCAGCCCCAGCCAGAACAAAACTTTAGACAGAAGTGAATTTTTACGGAACATCGTGCGTTTCTTTTGAAACTAACATACCCGTCCGGGGTTGTCTATGATTTTTCCAAGAATTCGGCTCTTCAACACTTATCTCTCCCCCCAGACGCGCGCAGACGCGAACGGAAAAACCACCCCGACGATCAAACCTTTTCTTCCAAAATTCGCCATCGCTGTCAATACCAACCCTTCGTTCGCTAACACGCTCCCTTCGGATTGGTATTGACCGGTGACCTTTAGTTCGCGTCCATTTAAGGTTCAGCCATATTATCACCGAGCGAGTTCCGTAGCCGCCATTTTTTCCTTCAAGGATTAATTCTGGGAAAAAGTGGCGTGCGAGGATGTTTGAACGAATGATAATATGGCTGAACCTTACAGCACAACATCAACCTTCAAGCACGGAAAGCATTTCGGTCACGGAAGTGAATTTCTCGCGCGGTTTGCCGGCCGGTACCCCGCGCGCGATCTCGCGCGCGTCGATTCTTTTCCAATCCGGAAAACTCACGACCCGCACGCCTTTTTTCTTCAAGGATTCCAGTAACGCGCGCGTGTCCCGCCGCGTGGCGGGCGGCAATTGCGGCGCGTCTTCAAGGATATGCCGGACGGTCTCGTTGCTGTCCGCCTTGTTGGTCCCGATAACGCCCGTGGGCCCGCGCTTGATCCAGCCGGCGGCATAAAAACCGGGAACAACCCTTTCGGATTCCGTCACCCGCCCTTCCTGGTTGGGAATAACTCCCGCGCGCTCATCAAAAGGCACTCCGGGAGCGGGAACACCGTGATAACCGACGCTGCGAAACAACAGCCCGCACGCCATTTCTTCTTTCTCACCCGTTCCCTTCGCCTTTTGCCGGCCCGGTTCGCCCTCGAGCCGATTCTTTTCGAGGACGATCCTTTCCACGCGGCCGCTGCCCTTGATCTCAACGGGACTGCGTAAAAAACGGACGAAAAATTTCTTTCGTTTCGAGGAAGCCCCCGGCGACGCGAACTTCCTTCGAGGATTCGCTTCGTTGGACGAAACGAATTCTCGAAGGATCTCGATATTTTTTTTGCGCGTTAATTCCTTCGCGATTTCCAGTTCTGTGCGGCTCGCCGGGTTGAGTTCCAATTCCGCAGGGCTCACCACGGGATCGCAGTCGGCCAGTTCGCCGAATTCCCGGATCTCAACGGGCGTGAACGCGGCCTGCGCGGGCCCGCGGCGTCCGACCATGTGAACTTCCTGGATCTTGCTTTGCGCCAAAACCTCCAGCGCGTAGCTGGCGATATCGGTATTTTTCAATTCCTCCGGCGTCTTGCACAGGATCCGGCAGACGTCCGCGGCCACGTTCCCCTGCCCGATCACGACCGCCACCTTTCCGGAAAGGTCGAACTTCCGGTCGCGGTAATCCGGGTGGCCGTTATACCACGCCACGAATTCGGTGGCCGTGTAGCTTCCGGGCAGGTCCTCGCCGGGAATGCCCAGCTTGCGGTCGCTGGGGGCCCCGTACGCCAACAAAACAACGTCATAAAAATCCTTTAATTCCCGGACGCTGACGTCCTTGCCGACGTTCACGTTGCCTAGAAACGAAAACCCGGGTTTCTCCGCGATCCTTTCGTAAATTTTGATGACGTTCTTGATCTTGGAATGATCCGGCGCGACCCCGTAACGCACCAGACCGTAAGGCGCGGGCAGGCGTTCAAACATATCCACGGTCACGCTCTTGTCCGACTGCAACAATGACTCCGCGGCGTAAAAACCGCTGGGCCCGGAACCCACGACCGCGACGCGCAGGGGATTTTCGGGGGAACCTAAAGTGACACTCATAAGCATTCCTTCCGGGTATCCGGATACCCGGATATTCGGATATCCGGGGACATTTCTTAAATTAGACATTTATCCTTACACCAGTTCCAATCCTTGTCAAGATTGCAAACATCTTTATTTGTCCTTGACTTTAATTTACGGTTTGCTAATCTAGAAACCATGTTGATCGGTGTTCCAAAAGAGTCGCACCCTGGCGAAAAGCGCGTCGCCCTTATCCCCTCTTCCGTCGAACGTCTCGTGAAAAAAGGGGCCGCGATCAGCGTTGAATCGGGCCTCGGTGTTTCCATCCACGCGAGCGACGAAGCCTACAAAAAAGCCGGCGCGCGGGTGACGGACCGTGCCGCGATCCTTTCTTCTTCGGACATCGTTTTGCGGTTGCGCAAGCCGCCGCTGGAAGAGATCTCGCGCCTGAAAAAAGGCGCCATTCACATCAGTTTTCTCGACCCCTTCAACGAATCCCAATTGCTCGAAGCGTTCGTCAAAGCGGGAGTAAGTTCGATCAGCATGGAAATGATCCCGCGCACCACGATCGCCCAGAAAATGGACGCGTTGAGTTCCCAGGCGAACCTCGCCGGCTACGTTTCGGTCGTCCTGGCCGCCGGGCGGCTCACCAAGATTATCCCGATGATGACCACCCCCGCGGGCACGATCGCGCCGGCACGCGTATTTATTATCGGCGCCGGCGTCGCGGGCCTTCAGGCCATCGCGACGGCCCGGCGTTTAGGGGCGCGCGTGGAGGCCTTCGACACGCGTCCCGTTGTGGAAGAACAGGTCCAGTCGCTGGGCGCGAAATTCGTCAAGATAGATCTCGGCGAAACCGGCCAGACCAAAGACGGCTACGCCAAGGCGCTCACCCCCGAACAATTGCAGAAACAGCGCGAAGGAATGGCAAAAATTTGCTCCACCGCTGACATTGTTATCACAACCGCCCAGCTTTTCGGACGGAAAGCCCCCGTCATCGTTACCAAGGATATGATCGCGCGGATGCAGCCGGGCAGTATTGTCGTGGATATCGCGGTTGAAAGCGGCGGCAACGTGGAAGGTTCCCAACTGGACAAAGAGGTCGACATCAACGGCGTGCGCGTGATCGGGCTGGGGAATCTCCCCGGACACGTCGCGGTGCACGCGAGCCAGATGTATTCCAGCAACCTTGTCAACCTGATCGAATCGTTCTGGAACGCGGAGCAAAAAGCGTTCACGCTCGATACGGCCAGCGAACTGATCAAAGGCTGCCTTATTACGCACCAGGGACAGATCGTCAACGAACAGATCAAAAATTTGAAAAAATAGTATGGTACGTATATCAGAATATCGGGGTATCAGTGGGCAGAGTATCAGGAAACCAGAAGAACAGGTGTTTTACAACTTACCTGATATTCTGTTTGCTGATACCCTTCCTACTGATATTCTGGTTCCCTGATACCCGATTTTTCGTTCGTGCATAACATAAGCCTTAAAACAGGAACAAATTATGGAAACGCACCTTGACCCCATTTCTTTGATCAATCTGATCTTCCTTTTCGTCATCGCGATCTTTCTGGGCGTCGAGTTGATCGCCAAGGTCCCCTCGATCCTGCACACGCCGCTGATGTCGGGGTCCAACGCCATTTCGGGGATCACGATCGTCGGCGCGCTTCTGGCGATCGGCCTTACCCCGGGAAGCACCTTGTGCACGATCCTAGGAACCCTTGCCGTTATCTTCGCCACCATCAACGTGGTCGGCGGGTATCTCGTCACCGACCGGATGCTGCGCATGTTCAAGACCAAAGCCGCGGGAGCTTTAGCGAAGGAGAATAAAAAGTGAGCCTGACGATCTTCATCACGATCTGCTACATCATTGCCTCGGTTTTGTTCATCATCGGGCTCAAGCGGATGAACTCGCCGGTCTCGGCGCGCAAGGCCAATCAGCTCTCCGCCGTTGGGATGCTCATCGCCATTGTCGCCACACTTTTAACGAGCGGCATGATGGAATGGCAATGGATCGCGTTCGGTTTAGCGGTGGGCACAGGTCTTGGCATTCTGGCAGCGGTCAAGGTGACCATGACGGCCATGCCGCAGATGGTGGGCTTATTGAACGGTTCCGGCGGCCTCGCCAGCTTTATCGTCGGCTGGTCCGCTTATCATTACCGGCCCGGCGCCTCGCTGCTGACGACCATCAGCACGTATCTGGCGATTTTGATCGGCGGGGTGACCTTCACGGGAAGTTTCATCGCCTGGGCCAAGCTGGAAGAAAAATTCGTCACCGGCAAACCGATCATTTTTGCCGGACAAAAGATCGTCAATTCGCTTTTGCTGGGATCGCTTGTTGTCGGCGGGATCATCTTTTGCGCGCATCCGGCGGATAATTATCCGTTATTCGTCGTCATTATGGTGTTGTCCCTTATTCTCGGGGTGATGGTCGTTATCCCGATCGGCGGGGCGGACATGCCGGTCGTGATCTCCCTATTGAACAGCTACTCAGGCATGGCCGGGGCGGCCACGGGGTTTGTCATCATCAACAGCATGCTTATTGTGGCGGGGTCATTGGTCGGCGCGAGCGGCATTATCCTCACCAGGATCATGTGCAAGGCGATGAATAGATCGCTCGCCAACGTTTTGTTCAGCGGGTTCGGCAGCGTGGTCAAAAAACAAACGAGCGAGGCCAAAGGCGAGGCCAAAGCGATCAGCGTCAAGGACGCCTATTATGTTCTGGAAGCGGCGCGCTCGGTTGTTTTCGTCCCCGGTTACGGAATGGCGGTCGCGCAAGCCCAGCACGCCGTGCGCGAGTTAGGAAAAATTTTGGAGAACAATGGCGCGGAGGTGCGTTACGCTATCCACCCCGTGGCGGGGCGCATGCCCGGGCACATGAACGTTCTTTTGGCGGAAGCCGACGTGCCCTACGACCAGCTTTTTGAAATGGACGCCATTAACCCGATCATCGACACAATAGACGTCGCGGTTGTCATCGGCGCCAACGACGTCGTCAACCCCGCGGCACGCAGCGACAAATCCAGCCCCATCTACGGCATGCCCATCATCAACGTCGACAAGGCCAAGACCGTGTTCGTCCTCAAGCGCTCGATGCGCTCGGGCTTCGCCGGCATCGAGAACGAACTTTTCTACTACGACAACACCCGCATGCTCTTCGGCGACGCCAAGGAATCCATCCAGGCCCTCGTCGCGGAATTCAAGTCGGTATAAATTTCGGCCTCTACCTTGTTTTAGGACAGAGGACGAAATTTATCCCGTTTTCAATTCGGATTATCGCCCTTCGCGCGCGAACAGCGCCCGCAATTCTTCCTTGGCCTGCTGCAGGATTTTGCGGCGGCCATGATCCCTCCTCCTTCAATGGTTAATGTTTTGTTGTTTCAAGGGGGAATCGGGGGAGGAACCAGGGGAAGGTTCCGGGAATTGCTTTGGCCATTAAAGGGACACTGTACTTAATGCAACGAATTATGTATTGTGTCCCCCTGTTTCTACTTATTTCCGGGAGGAATTAAGTATCGTGTCCCTCTATTTCTAATTTTGCTTCAGGACGGACAGAATCGTTGATAATTACCGTAACGTATCCATCAATAACCTGAAACTCAAATTTAACAACGCGCCTATCGGTGACTCCGTCAACCTGCGGATTTACCCGCACAATAAATCAGAACTATCGGAGGTCAGATTCTGGCATAATGGCAAACTTTTGGACACTCAACAGGTCAAAACAAACCTGATTTTACCAGTACACTTTTAAATCATATAAAGTGCACTTTTAAAATTTATCTAACATGTCAGCTTCGGAACTTTGAAACTTTGGAACTTGTCGCGATTTGCGACCAGTTCTCAAGGTCACAATTTGTGACCTTGAACTCGAGCGACGAGCGCCGCTTTTGGGGTTACTACTACACCGTCACATGCTATTCCGAGCTATTCCGGGGACATGTGCCGATCTAATTCGGTACGTGTCCCCGGAAGTCCTTCCCGGAAGGACTTAAAGGTGACTGTCACCTACTCGACTTTAGACATTTTTTCTGGATAAAAGGTTAAAAAAGAAGCCCTCACGTGGATAATGGAGTTGTCGAGAATCCAAAACCACGGAGGGCCAGATGCAACAACTACGACTTTCAAGCGGCATTATAAACATTTTAACA
>JACROV010000021.1 GCA_016214285.1 Candidatus Omnitrophota bacterium
ACATAGATATCTTTGATTAAGGCATGTATAAGGCTTTTCTGGGCTTCCGGAGGGGCGTCTTCGAGGTGTTGTATGGCATAGCCCATGCTTCGGTATACGAGCTCACCGGAACAGGCGTTTATGCTGGCAACTCTCTTTTGTGTCTGCAGCTTGTCTATCTCGTCTTCCAGTTTTATGATTTCCGTTTCCAATTCATTCATTTTATCTTTATAGGTGGAGCCTTTGGTGACTGTGTTGCCCATGGCTAATTCCAGCAGTTTATTAGCTTGGTGCCGGAAGCCGTTTAGATTTGCTTCCTTTTCTTTCAGATCCGCGTCTATCTTCTCAAGCTTTGCCTGCGACTCAAGCATGGCGTCTCCAAGGGCTTTTATGATAATGCCCTTGTCCTTGGATGCCCGCCTAAAATAATCAATTATAGCCTTGTCAAAAGTGGTGGCGGAGATGCGGCTGGCCTTGCATCCCAAGGCCTGCTTGGAGCGGCTGCATTCATAATAAAAGAACTTTCTTCGGTCACGGCCTCCTGAGAAATTGCAGACCATATGGCTTCCGCAATCGCCGCAGCGCAGAATTCCGGCGAGGAGATATTCGTAGAATCTTTCTTTCTGCACGAAGTTGTGGCCGGGGAGCCTGGCGCTTAATATCTTATTGGCCCGCTCCCATAGCTTCTCATCGACGATTGCCGGGTGATTGCCTTTGTGGTATTCGCCGCTGTACTGGATGTAGCCTTTGTAGAAAGGATTCTTTAAGATTCGTGAGATAACCTGCCTGCGCCATTCCTTGCCATTCAGGGTTTTTAGGCCGCGCCTGTGAAGCTCAAGACCTACCTGTGTAAGCGACCGGTTATCAGCAGCCATCTCCCAGATTACTTTAAGGTGCATAGTTATCTTCTCATCCAGCACAATTTTATGCGGCTGGCGACCGTTAGGAAAAGGCTCTCCGTCCGGTATAAGCCTATATCCATAAGGCAGCATTCCGCCGACCCACTTGCCCTGGCGTACCCGCGCAATAGCAGAGGCTTTTACGCGCTCGCCGGTGAGCTCTCGTTCAAAGGCTGACAAAATCCCGAGTATTCCAATTACTACCCTGCCTATGGCGGTTGAGCTGTCTAAGTTTTCTCTTACCGAGACAAAATCGATTTCCTTTTCCCTGAATAGGTCAATAAGCCAGTAAAGGTCCCGGGTATTGCGGGTTAAGCGGTCTAGGCGGAAGAATATAACTCCGTCAAACGGCGCTTTTGTACGTACGTGGTCGATAATCATCTGGATGCCGGGCCTGTTGAGATCCTTGCCGGAATAGCCGTCATCATCTATTCGGCCTTTGTTGCCTATCTTGGCAAGGTCATATCCAAAGGCATCCAGCATGTTTTTGCAATGATAGGCTTGCGCATCAAGCGTTGTAAAATCTCCCTGGGCCTGGTCATCAGTAGAGCAGCGGGTATAGATAGCGTAGCGTTTTTTCTTATCTGTCTTATCTGTTTTGGCATTCATAATCATAAAATTATTCCGCTTTTGACTGCAGGCAGCCCGCCATGCAGAAGACACTCTTCTGCATGGCGGCGGTAAAACAGTTATGCCTGAGTTTTCTGCTTCTTGCCTTTTCCCCAGCCAGTCTTCCATCTGGCCACTGCCCCAGCCACAATAGCATCAACAACCTTCTGATCACCGATGTTCTTGAGTACGTCAGCGAGCTCCTGTTTATTAAGCACTCGGAAATTCTTAACTCCGCGCTGCTTAGACGTCAGCATTAGTTCGTTGCGCG
>JACROV010000022.1 GCA_016214285.1 Candidatus Omnitrophota bacterium
AAAGGGAGATGTATGCGTCCGATTTCGACGCTGAGCTGATAACGTCTCAGATTACGGCTCGCCGCCTGATGCAGGCTCAGGAGAGAAGGGTGGCACAGATCCTTTTCAATATAGCGACGTGGACAGGGGCGGATCTTTATACGGATCATTCCGCCAATCCTTGGGACAACATCGCATCCGACGTCATCGCGCAGGTGCGCGCGGCAAGGGAAAAGGTGCGGGCGAATTGCGGGATTGATCCCAACGCGCTTATCTGCAGTAAGGCAAACATCGACCGGCTGATGGATAATACCGGAATCAAGGATTCGATTAAGTACGTCGCCCGGTTGACGGAGGCGGAGATTCTCAATGCCTTGGCGGATATCCTGGGACTAAAGAAGATAGTCGTCGGGAAGGCGATTTACAACAGCGCAAAAGAAGGCCAGAGCTTCGTAAGCGCCGACATCTGGAACGATGATTATGCCATGATCGGCGTGGTTGCCGAAGACGGGCAGAATTTGGTCCTGCCTAGCGTGGGAAGGACTTTCTTGTGGGCATCTGACAGCCCGGATAACGCTACGGTCGAGTCCTACAGGGACGAAGTGCATCGCAGCGACGTATTCAGGGTGAGGCAGAATGTCGACGAGAAAATCATCGACAAGTACTTTGCCCACTTGATAAAGGTAGACGCGTAACCGGCTTCCCATTTTTCGGTTAAAACAGAGGGAGCGGTTATGGAGAAGGAGTCTATCCGCATAGTCTTGGCTGAGCAGAAAAATATCGGCGGGATAATCAGGAATCCCGGGTATGTCCTTTTGGAAGGGGTATGCCCGCAAAATCTGGCCGCCGATGAAGTAGGAGAGTCCATCCGGCTTGGCCAGGTCAAAGTAGAGGTTATAAAACCCAACGAAGAAAACGAGGAGGCTCCTTAAACAAGGGCCTCCTTATTTTTTGAAGGATTGAGCCATGAGCCTTAAGGACAGGTTTTCCGCCGATGTAATAGATTGTTTTTTAAATACGGCCGAGTTCGCAGAAGTGATTACATATACTCCCCAGGGACAAGCCGCAAAGGATATCAATGCAATCGTGGTCCGCGGCAGGCTTGAGCCGGGGAGCGAAGACCAGGGAAGAGGTTTACAAAATCAGGCGGAGATTTATATCGCCAACGATACAGTAATTACCTTGGATGACGTCGAAGGGACAATTCGCGAGGCGCGCATCATCGAGGTCCTGCATAAGGATGCTGGCGCTTGGCATTTGCTGGTGGGGTGGTGATCTATGGTTAGGTTAACCGTCGAGATAGATACGAGACGCCTTGAGAGAGCCATAAAGATTGCGCCGAGGGTCCTTAAGTTCGAACTTGCTGATGGCATGGACAGGATCGGCAGAGGCTTTTTGAAAAGGTTCAGGCAACAGCAATTGCAGGGCCCTCCAGGAGTACGAGGCGCATCGGGGTATGGGCTATTTGGCACATTCAAGCGGGTATTTTTGGTTTCGCCTACCATCGAAGGGATGGGGACAGAGATTTTCTCGGATTCGAAGATTGCCAAGCTCCATGAGACAGGCGGCATCGTGACGGATCCCGGCGGCGGCAGGCTTGCGGTTCCGCTGTCGGCAAGGACGGAGATGTTCACCGCTCAGGGCAAATTGAGGCCGAGGTTCAAGCGGCCAAGGGAATTGAAGAATGTGCATCCTATGAGGTTCAAAGGCCAGACTTTTCTTGCGAGGGTGACTAAAAGAGCGCAGAAAATCTTGCCTTTGTACGTTTTAAAAAGGATGGTCAGGCTGAAGCCGCGGCTCGGGTTTTATAGGACGTGGGACGGCCTGGTGAATTACAGGATAGAGATTCTTAATAAGTCCATAGAGAAGGCGCTGAGGAAGATTTAAAGATGGAGACGGTAAGGGAGAGGATACTTGCGAATATCAAGACGACGCTGGAAGGGATAACAATTGTCAACGGCTATAGTTTCGATTTTACCGCCGAAACCGTCCAGCGGTGGTCAATGCATGGCAATAAATTAGTCGACCTTCCCGCCGTAATAATAAGCCCGGGCAACGAGGAAGAAAAAAGCCTGCCCAATAATTTCGAGGAATGCGTATTGAGCGTTTACCTCGACGTATTTTTTGTGACCGAAGAAAATGACGCGGTGTCTACGGACACCTATTTGAATAGATTACAGGGCGACATGAAAAAGGCGATATTGCAAGACCATACCCGCGGGGGCGAGGCAATAGATACGGATGTTTTGGGGACGACTCCATTCGAGACCACGGAAGGCCAGCCTTATGCGGGAATAATAATGGAGCTAGGCATAAGGTATCGCCATTTAAGGTCAGACCCAACCGCAAAGAATTAAAAGGAGGGATGAGTTATGTCAATGTTAATACGTAAAAGGCAGTTAGCGGCCAAGATTGAAAGTGTCGAAGGCACAGCCGAATCCTTGGCGGCAGCGGATGCGGGGCTGTTGGTCAATTTCAGCCCCAAGGCGAATTACGACCCACAGATGTATCAAAGGAATCCGGTGAGGTCGTCGCTTACCAAGATAGGCAAGTTGACCGGCAAGCGTTCTGGGGGAATAGATTTTAGCATTGAGCTGAAAGGCTCCGGTTCGCTGACGCAAGAACCGGAATGGGCAAAACTGATCAAGGCCTGCGGGTTCGCTATCAACGATCTTAAAAAGATTACCATAGGTGCTGTTACGGCTGGTCCGTTTCAGCATGGTGAAACAATCACAGGCGGGACATCGCTTGCAACAGGCAGGGTTGTAATTGAAACCGCAACCGGCACGACTACGCTTTACTTCGTTGTCTTAACAGGAACGTTTCAGACCGG
>JACROV010000023.1 GCA_016214285.1 Candidatus Omnitrophota bacterium
ATTTATTAAAAGAGAAGACGATTGCGATTATCGGCTACGGCATACAAGGCCGGGGCCAGAGTTTATGCCTGCGCGATTCTGGTTTGCGGGTAGTAGTTTCGGAACTCGCCCGTACGCCTAATCTTGAGCAGGCGCAAAAAGACGGCTTTGTCCCGGTTTCCGCAGATGAGGCAGCCCGCGCCGCGGATATTATTCAGATTTTAACCCAGGACCATGTGCAGGCCAAGGTCTATCAGGAGAACATCAAGCCAAATTTAAAAAAAGGCAAGGCCCTTTGTTTTTCCCACGGCTTTAATATCCGTTTTAAACAAATCAAGCCGCCGAAAAATGTGGATGTCTTTATGGTTGCTCCTAAAGGTCCGGGTGCTTTAGTCAGGCGGATGTATGAAGAAGGAAAGGGCGTGCCGAGTCTCTTGGCAGTTTTTCAAGATGCCACTGGCGAAGCCAAACAATTAGGTTTAGCATATGCTAAGGCAATTGGCGCGACGCGCGCCGGTGTAATTGAGACGACCTTTGAGGAAGAAACCGAGACAGATTTATTTGGCGAGCAGGCAGTGCTCTGCGGCGGAGTAACCGAATTAATCAAAGCCGGATTTGATACGTTAGTTGAGGCAGGCTATCAACCCGAGATTGCCTATTTCGAGGTCTTGCACGAATTAAAACTCATTACTGATTTGATTCAGGAGACCGGGATTTCCGGAATGCGCAGACGCGTTTCTAATACTGCCTGTTACGGCGATTTAAGCAGAGGCCCAATGATTATTACTGAGAAGACCCGTAAAACCATGAAAAAACTTTTAAAAGAAATTAAATCTGGAAAATTTGCCCGCGAGTGGATTAAGGAAAATCAGGAGGGTCGGCCGAATTTCAATCGGCTATTGCAGGCTGGCGACAGCCATCCGATAGAAGAAGTAGGAAAGCGCCTGCGCGAGATGATGCCGTGGATGCGTAAATAAGTCACCAAGTCACAAGGTCACCAAGTCACAAGGTAATACTGGTGACGTGGTGACATGGTGTCCTGGTGACAAATAATAATATGGAGAAAATAATTATATTTGATACGACTTTAAGGGATGGGGAGCAGGCGCCGGGCGCCAGTCTAAACCCGGCGGAGAAATTAGAGATTGCCCATAGCTTGGCTGATTTAGGCGTGGATGTCATTGAAGCAGGTTTCCCTATTTCTAGCAAAGGCGAATTGGAATCCGTCCAGCGCATTGCCAAGGCAATTAAAAGCGCAGCGGTCTGCGCTCTGGCGCGGGCAATCAAAGCCGATATGGATGCAGCTGGGGAGGCGGTAAGAGCCGCCAGGTATCCGCGTATACATGTGTTTC
>JACROV010000038.1 GCA_016214285.1 Candidatus Omnitrophota bacterium
ACCTCGTCGAAAATCAAGAACTAACCGCTGCTTCCCTGGCACCGCATTTTTAAAAAATTCGCGCCCGCTACGGCCAATCTCCGTCGAGAATAGAAATCTGACCCCCAAAAAATGCCTTCGAACTGTAGAAGAAAAGTTAAAGACAATTTCCATGGAAGGTTTTTATCTCACAAACAAGCTTATCACATAAAAAACGGCATATCAATAAAAATAATTAACCCTTTGGGTTATTAGATATTTTGTATTATGGCTCTCTGCACTGCGGGCTTTGATCCGAAAAACTATAATGACAATCGTCGCCAACGATCAAATGATCCAATAGTTTCACTTCAATGGCGCGGCCAGCTTCGGTCAGCCTATTCGTGAATTCGATATCTTCACGGCTTGGTGCAACACTTCCTCCAGGATGATTATGCGCGCAGATAATCGACACGGCAAAATGCTGCAGGGCGCGCTGGAAGATCTCGCGGATGATGGGGCTGGCGTGGTTGACGGTGCCATCTTCCAGGTCTTCGATGGCGATGATGCGGTTCTGGGAATTCAAGAATACGACTTTGAAAACTTCTTTTTTGAGGTCCCGCATCTGGGGCATCAAAATATCGACGACGTCCTTGGCGGATTTGATTTGCGGGCGTTCTTCCTTGATTCCATCTTCCCGAAAACGCCGGCCGATCTCAAGCGCGGCTTTGATCTGGGCGATCTTGGCGGTCCCGACGCCTTTAAACTCCAGCCAATCGCGCGTGTCGGTGTGGCTCATGTTCCGGAAGGTCTTGAATTTGTGGATGACTTTTCTGGCTAAATCCAGCGCGCTTTGGCCCTTGGTTCCGGTGCGCAGTAAAATGGCGAGTAATTCGGAATTGCTTAAGGCCTGCTCTCCATATTGCATCATTTTTTCCCGCGGGCGGTCTTCTTTTGGGCCATTGGCAAATAGCCGTTGGATATTTTTGCTCTTGATTCATAGTCTTTCCCCTTTCGGTTTTCTCCTTCGGAGGGAATCGAAGTATCTGGGGGATCGACTCGTTCACTTAAGCTGTTATTCTACAGGACAACAGAAATTTGGGCAAATGATAATCATGTCCGCCGACACTTCGGGAGTATCCGGGGTCCATTCTAATAGCGGTAATGCCCGGACTTGTAGGGCCCATTGAGGGGGACGCCGATGTAATCGGCTTGCTTGCGCGTAAGCTTGGTGAGTTGCGCCCCGAGAAGATCCAAGTGCAAGCGGGCGACTTCCTCATCAAGCTTTTGGGGGAGACGGTAAACGCCGATCTTGTGATCTTTTTGCCAGAGTTCGATCTGGGCCAATGTCTGATTGGTGAAGGAGCTACTCATGACAAAAGATGAATGTCCGGTGGCGCAGCCTAAATTAACCAGCCGGCCTTCGGCCAGGACAATGATCGAATGACCGTCCGGAAAACGGTATTCGTCGACCTGCGGCTTGATGTTGATCTTCTTTATGCCCGGCACGCGCTCCAATGCGCCGATCTGGATCTCATTGTCGAAATGACCGATGTTGCACACGACCGCCTTGTCTTTCATTTTCGCCATGTGCGCCACGGTAATGACCTCGCAATTTCCGGTCGCGGTGACGTAAATATTGCCCTCGGGCAGAGCGTCTTCCAGCGTTCGCACGGCATAACCTTCCATCGAAGCCTGCAGGGCGCAGATCGGATCGATCTCGGTAATGATCACCCGGGCACCGTAACTGCGCATGGATTGCGCGCAGCCCTTACCCACATCACCATAGCCGCAGACAACGACGATTTTTCCCGCCAACATGATGTCCGTGGCCCGTTTGATCCCGTCGGCCAACGATTCCCGGCAGCCGTAAAGATTGTCAAATTTCGATTTAGTGACCGAATCGTTGACGTTAAAGGCCGGAAATAACAATTTATTCTCTTTCATCATCTGGTAAAGCCGGTGCACACCGGTCGTGGTTTCTTCCGAAACGCCTTTGATCTCTTTGGCAACGCGCTGCCATCGGGTCTTATCTTGTGCCAGCAATTTCTTCAAACAAACATATAGCGCAGTTTCATCTTCCGTGTCGACCTTTTTATCCAAAACACGGGGGTCTTTTTCAGCTTCGCAACCCTTATGGATCATCAGCGTGGCATCGCCGCCGTCATCGACAATAAGATTAGGCCCTTTACCACCAGGAAACGCCAGCGCGCGTTCCGTGCACCACCAATACTCATCAAGCGTTTCGCCTTTCCAGGCAAAAACAGGGATCCTTAAGTCAGCAATGGCGGCCGCCGCATGATCCTGCGTCGAAAATATATTACAGCTAGCCCAACGGACATCGGCTCCCAGAGCTTTTAACGTTTTGATCAAAACAGCCGTCTGGATCGTCATATGCAAAGAACCCGTGATCCTTGCCCCTGCCAGTGGATTCTTTCCTTTATATCGTTCCTGCAGGGCCATCAATCCCGGCATTTCCGCTTCGGCCAGTTCGATCTCTTTATGGCCCCACGATGCCAGGGACATGTCTTTGACTTTATAGTCTTTGCTCATGTTTCCTTTTCCCGTTTCCAAAATGCGGCTTCGTGCCGCCAATTTTAACGTAACGCGAGAGCCGCTTTTTCCAGCACGGCTGCCTTGGACGTTTTTTCCCATGAAAATTCTTCCCGTCCGAAATGTCCGTACGCGGCCGTCTTTTGATAGATCGGCTTCTGAAGATCCAGATCGCGGATAATGCCCCGCGGGGTCAGATCGAAATTCTTGCGGACCAGATCGACCAGATCCTGCTCGGAGATTTTTCCCGTTCCGAAGGTGTCGGTCATAACGCTCACCGGATCGGCGCGGCCGATAACATAGCTGAACTGGATCCAGCACTTCTTTGCCAACTTTGCCGCCACGATATTTTTCGCGACATAGCGGGCCATGTAAGTGGCGGAACGGTCGACCTTGGTCGGGTCCTTGCCGGAAAATGCGCCGCCGCCATGCGAGACCACCCCACCATAGGTGTCCACGATGATCTTGCGGCCGGTCATCCCCGTATCCGATTGCGGACCGCCCACGACGAATTTACCCGTTTCATTGACATAATATTTCGTCTGGCTGTCGGTTAATTTACCCAAGATCGGTGTGGCAATTGTTTTAATAATTTCGTTTCTCGCCTCATCGGTGATCTTTTTGCCGGTTTTATCCAATATCTCCTCGGTATGCTGGCAGGCCAGAACAACAGCATCGACACGCCTGGGTGTTCCATCTTCATATTCCACCGTGACCTGGCTCTTGCAGTCCGGTCCGAGATATTTAAGGATACCGGTTTTCCTCACCTCTTCGATCCGTTGTACAAGTTTATGGGCCAAGATGATCGGCAACGGCATAAGCTCCGGTGTCTCATCACAGGCATAGCCGATCATGATCCCTTGGTCACCGGCGCCGCCCGTATCAACACCCTGGGCGATATCCGGCGACTGGCCGACAATGGCGTTCAATACCCCGCACGTCGCGGCATTAAAACCGTATTTATGATCCGTATATCCGATGTCCGTGAGTGCGCGGCGGGCAATCTTCTGCACATCGATATAGGTCTTGGTCGTGATCTCTCCGCCAACGATGACCAGCCCGGTCGTGATAAAAGTTTCGCAGGCCACGCGCCCTTGGGGGTCGTCACGCAAAACCGCGTCCAAAATCGCGTCAGAAATTTGATCACAGACCTTATCCGGATGTCCATTTCCCACGGATTCCGATGTAAGATAATATTTTCCCTTCACTGGATACCATCCTTTCTGATATTACTTCACTGTAGAAATTATACTTCACCCGCGTGAAATTCAGCCCGGGCTTCCCGATACGATTCAACGCTGCCGATGTCATACCATTTCCCACGGAACGGAAAACCATAGACATCGGTTTTCTGATAAAGCCAACGGATGTAATCGCCGGCCGTATCCGATTTGCCAGATTCTAGCAGATAATCGGCGATAAGACCAAGAGATTTTTCAGGCAAATAATACAGACACATGGCGATCAATGTGGAGCGCGGTTTGACCGGTTTTTCCTCAAAAAAAACGATCCGGTCGTGCGCGTCGATACCCACAACTCCAAAACGCTTGGCGTCTTCCAGGCCCCGAACGTCATAAACTCCGATCGTCACCGCAGGCGCCTTTTCTCTTGAAAACCGGACATAAGGTTCAAGCGGACCTTCAAACAAATTATCGCCGCCCACCACAAGCAGATCATCCCGGAGATTTTCCTGCCGGATGACAAAATCAATATCACCGATTGAACCCAGACGATCTTCCGGCGTATTCGTTCCATCGTTGACAATGCGGATAGGACAGGCGTATCCAGATCGCTCCTTTGCCCATTGCTGAAAAATACCATAAAATCTGTTATTGGTGACCAGAACAATTTTCTCAACATCCTTGAGCGGCTTGATTTTCTCCAGAATATAATCAAGCAAATAGCGGTTTTGTATCTTTAGCAGGGGCTTGGGCGTGTTCTTTCCCAATTCGGCAAGACGCGTTCCATAACCACCGGCTAAGATGAGTACCGTCATCTAACTTTCCTGATTATTGGTGATGATATGCGGGGCCAATTCCTGCAAACGCATCCGGCTGAACTCTTCCACCTCATCTCCGGTGGATAACTTCAAGACCTCTTCCGCCAGCTTTTGGGCATCCATCAATTTCACCGACCGGATAAGTTTTTTGATCTGCGGTATATTGAGCGGAGACATGCTCAATTCGTCTAAATTCAAACCTAAAAGGATCAGCGCCAGGACGGGCTCACTGCACATCTCGCCGCATAACCCCACTTTGATATTCGCCTGATGCGCCGCGTCAACAGTGTTTTTGATCAAACGTAAGATCGAAGGGTGTCCTGGCTCATAGAGCTGCGCGGTCTCTTCGCTGACCCGGTCAACAGCCAGCGTATATTGGATCAGATCATTGGTCCCAATACTGAAAAAATCCGCTTCTTTGGCCAACAGATCGGACGTCATGGCCGCCGAAGGTGTTTCGATCATAACGCCTACGCGGATCTTCTCATTGAAGGGGATCTGCTCGTCCTTGAATTTTTGTTTAACTTCGGTCAAGATCGCGTTGGCCTGTCGCAATTCGCCGAGCCCGGTGATCATTGGATACATCAGGCGCACATTGCCGTGTACCGAAGCCCGCAGGATGGCGCTTAATTGCGTTTTAAAAATGTCCGGCCTGGCCAGACAAAAACGAATGGCCCGCCACCCCAAAAAAGGATACATCTCCCGCGGGATCTGCAAACTGGAAATAAACTTGTCGCCACCCAAATCCAGCGTACGGATCGTTACCGGATGCGGGGCCATGGTCAATGCCACGTGCTTGTAGGCTTCATACTGTTCTTCTTCGGATGGCAGATCCACCCGGTTCATGTAAAAATATTCCGTTCGGTAAAGACCAATGCCGTTGGCGCCCTGTTTTTGCACCGTCGGGATCTCTTCCGGGAGTTCCAGATTGGCAAAAATTTCAACCTTCCGGCCATCAAGCGTTTCGCTGGGCAGATCGCGAAGATCTTTGAACTGGTCGCGAAACTCCTGGATACGGGTCTGCTCAATTTTATATAAAGCCTTGGTTTCAGATGTCGGGTTAAGGATGAGCAGACCTTTGCGACCGTCCACGATGATGTAATCCTGGTTGTTGATGCGCAGCGTCGCGTCCTTAAGCCCAACGACGGCCGGCACGCCAAGGGATTTGGCCATGATTGCCGTATGGGATGTGCGGCCGCCCATATCGGTCACGAACGCCAGGATATTTTTGTTGTACATGCTGGCCGTATCCGACGGCGACAGGTCATGACTAACAATGATCAATTCTTCGGTCAGATGATCAAGCTCATGCAGCTTGTTCTCATCCATAAGATTCTTGAGGATGCGCCGGCCCACGTCATTGATGTCACCTACGCGTTCGCGCAGATACTCATCTTCAATATTCGAAAATATCTTCATGTACTTCTTGATGACCTCAAAAAATATATATTCGGCGGACAACTTTTCCTCTTTGATGCGTTTGATGACTTCTTCGATGAATGTCCGATCTTCCAAGACCAGGATATGGGCGTCGAATATCTGCGCGTGAAGACCGTTGAAAATAGAGGTCATTTTTTTCTGGATGGTAAGAATTTCTTCCCGTGTTTTGATAAGGGCTTCCTCAAAACGGGCGATCTCGATGGGAATCTCCTTTTCCATGATGGCCCGCGGCGGGACAATGAAATCCTGCTTGCCCAAAATAAAGGCGAATCCCGCGGCGATCCCCGGAGCGGCCGCGACCCCTTTTAAAATGAACTCATTCATTCCATGCTTTCCTTCGTCAAAAGTTGCGTCAATTCCGCCACCACTTCATCGGCATCATCACCGTCGGCCTCCAGGACAACTTGACTATTTTGCTCGATCCCCAATGTCAAGATCCCCATAATTGATTTTCCGTTGACGCGTTCTTCGCCTTTTTGCAAGGCGACGTTCGCGTTATATTTCGAAGCAATCTGAACGAACATCGCCGCGGGCCGGGCGTGCAACCCTTGAGGATTTTTAATAACCACCTCGACCATGACTTTCTTGGCCATAAAGCAAAACCCGATCATCCCTGATTAACGGCGAATTACCCGGTGCGTCTCGACGAGCTTGATCAAGGCATGATTAAGCTTCGTTGAGTCATGCCGGACATAATCCGTGACGCCCAAAAGATCCGTGGCGACAACCCTGTATCCCATGGCGCGAATCTTGTCCGCATCCGCTTCCACCGGAAAAGAGCCTTCGTCTTTATAGCGATTTCGCGCTTCTTCCGGCGCCTGAACATTATTGATCAAACACGCGTCAATAACGTCTTTGTTGGCATGTTCAATAAGCGCGCGCACATGATCACTGGCAGAAAAATTATCCGTTTCTCCATGCTGGGTCATTACGTTGCAGACATAGATCTTGAAAGCCTGCGATTTGGCGATCGCATCGCTCATTCCTTTGACAATAAGATTCGGAATAACGCTCGTATACAGGCTTCCCGGCCCCAGGATGATCACATCCGCCTGGGCAATGGCCGCAAGGGCATCGGCCGTTGGATAAGCGGCTTCATCCGTCAAGTAAACCCTTTTAACGCGCGAGTTGGGGTTAGGAATTCTGGCTTCACCCTGAGTTATCGTCCCGTCCATATACTCCGCGACTAAATGGACATTACTTACGGTCGAAGGCACGACATTGCCACGGATCGCCAAAACCTTGCTCGTTTCCTTAACGGCCCGCTCAAAATCGCCGTTGGTCAGTTGAACCATGGCGGTCAAAAACAAATTGCCAAAATTATGCCCCTGGAGCTGTGAATCTTTGGAAAAACGGAATTGGAAAAGCTCACCCATCAACGCCGGAGCGTCCGCCAGCGCGACCAGACAGTTACGGATATCACCCGGCGCGACGATATTGAACTCTTCCCGTAAACGTCCTGATGAACCGCCGCTGTCGGCAACGGTCACGATGGCCGTGATATTGGCCGTATATTCTTTTAACCCAAAGATCAAATGTGAAAGCCCATGCCCTCCGCCGATAACGACGATCTTGGGCCCGCGCTCCAGATAGCGCTTCTGATAAAGAATGTTAACGAGCTCACGCTCCCCCTTGGGCAAAAACAACGTCAATAAAGAGACGATCATCTTGCCCATCCCCATCACGATGAAGATCATCCCGCAGAGGATCCACAGGATGCCGACGACACTGACGAACGGATAAGGATCCGCCGTCAATACGGCACCGGCGCCGACAATGATCACCCCCAGCAACGAAATCAACAACCACCTTTTGACCTTCATTCCGGGATATAGCCACTTGAAGGGATTTTGAGACATGCTTAAACTTTAGATAAACGGCTGTCTTCTTGTTGGATGATCTGTAACATGGACTTCTCGTCCTTTACAGACTTCAGACTTTCACGAATATATTTATCTTTGAGAAGACGGGAAATCTTCGCCAACGCTTTAAGGTGAGGCCCCGCAGAATCGATGGGAGCCACTAAGAGGAAAAAAATGTAGGCGGGTTCGCCATCCAGCGAATCAAAATCAATGCCTGATTTACTTATTCCCAGACAACCGACCAATTTCTTGACACAATCACATTTGCCATGGGGAATGGCGATCCCTTGTCCGATCGCGGTTGAGCCCAAGGCTTCACGGGACATCAAGACTTCGAGCACTTTACTTTTATTTCTCTTCTCGACCACGCCCGCATTGATCAACAATCCCAGCAGTTCTTCGATAACCTCTTTTTTGTTCACACTTGTCAAATTCGCTGACACGGCTTTCGAGACAAGAAAATCCATAATTTTCATGCAATGCTCCTCTCCAACAATGACTGCGCGATAAATAAAAGCGGCGGATGGGATTTGAACCCACGACATCCACCTTGGCAAGGTGGCATTCTAGCCAACTGAATTACCGCCGCAAAATTTTGTTTTACAAAATTTTGCGTTGTCCCGAGTCACCCGTTTTAAAATTGCGGTGGCGAGGGACCGCAAATCCAAAAATGTCAATCCCTCGCGGCTGACCGGCAAGCAATGGTCACGCGGGACAACATCCAGTCTCTTCTAAAAAATCTTATTGTGGGCTGGATGGTGGGCGAGAGAGGAGTTGAACCTCTACCCCTTTCGGGACAGGATCCTAAGTCCTGCGCGTCTGCCGATTCCGCCACTCGCCCGCAGCAGGACGCCGTATACCAACCTGCCTGCCTGTCGGCAGACAGGGCAGGCAGGTTCCGCCATCCGCCCTCTTCACGCTGAATATCAAAATTCTAATACCCGAAGTCGGCTGGCGCTTCACTCTCTGTTTCTTCCAATAGATAAGGCCGATAGTGGTTAGCCGGCACCTCCCCTTCATTCCGGATGGCCTCACGCCGCGCCGCCAGCCGGACGTTCGCGGGGCTGGACATGCTCCGCACAAAATATTCGACGGCCGGTGAATTCGCGTCAAACCTTTCCTCTCGCGCCAAATTGCCGTTGTTATCGTAAACTTCAGCAGGCGCGGAGGCAGTGCCGTTGGCGTACTCCTGTTCGGACGCAACCTGTCCGTTTTCAAAATAACGACGCTGTGCTCCATCCAATTTCCCGTTTTTATAATGTCTTTCGCTGTTGAGAAGACCGTTACGATAATATTCTTTAACACTGCCTTCTAATTGATCGTTCACGTAAGATTCCTCCCGCGACGGGCTTCCGTCAGGGCGGTACTGGATTGACGCGCCTTGTTTCCTGCCCCCGGCGCAATGGGTTTCCATAAACAGTTTTCCATCGTCGGAATACTGGCGGTGGACGCCGTCCTGGTTTCCTTCTCCCGCGCAGGGCTCTATTGTTTGCGGGGCGCGGATAACCCCGGAGCCAGGCTGATCCGCCCGCGCTTTCTCAGCCCCTGTATAATATAAGAATATCAGTGTCCCGACAAACATATATACGAAAAACTTTTTCACCTTCGCCATATTGATGTCCTTTCCATATTTATTGAACTGTTATCGTATTGCCTGCAAGCGCATTGTTGATTTCATTGCTTTCCGCGCGGCTGTTGTTATAGTCGGCAATGGCCCCGACATAATATGTCCCGACGGCCAAAGTGCTCGGGATAGTCACAGTAGTGGCGGCCGCGTTTGTCGCTCCGCTGGCCAGAGTACTGACGGAACGCGTGCCGACCCTTCGGTCTGCGGTTGTGATCGTCGCATCCGTTGAAAGATACAGGCCGATTGTAAACGACGCGGCGTTTCCGGCGCCCTGATTACCCACCGTGTTGCTGAGACTTATGGTGCCTCCCCGGACACCGCTGGCCGGGCCGCTGATCACGGTCATAACCAAATCGGGCGACACAATGTTGATTTGATTTCCGGCAAGGCTGTTATTGGCCTCATTACTTTCCGGACGCGCGTTAAGATAATCCGCTATTGCGCCGATATAATATGTCCCGGGGATCAGCGTGTTGGGAATTGTCACTGTGGTCGTTCCCGCGCTGGCAGCGCCAACCGCGAGACTGCTCACCGAACGCGCGCCGAGTCTCAAGTCGGCGGTTGTAATAACCGCGTCCGCCGAGATGTACAGCCCAACGGAAGACGAGGCCGCAGCCCCCAGACCCTGATTCATGACCGCGCTGGTAACACTAATTGTATTTGCCGTTGAGCCGGTCGCCGGAGCACTAACGGAGGATATCACCAGGTCCGCGCCCGGAGTCACGCTAATCGTGTTGCCGGCCAAGCTATTGTTATTCTCATCCTGCTCGAGACGGACATTGGTGTAGTCGGCAATGGCACCGACATAATAAGTCCCCGGCGCCAACGTTGAAGGGATCGTCACGTTCACCGTGCCGCTCTTGGAGGCGTTGGCGGCCAGACCGGTCACGGATCGCAACCCGATCCGGGTGTCCGCCGTTGTGATGACAGCGTCAGGGGACAGATAATATCCCACAATAAACGACGCCGTGATCGACCCCTGGCCCTGATTGCGGACGGTATCCGTGACGCTGATCGTGGCCCCGGTCAAGCCATTGGCCGGGCCGCTGATGGCCGTCATGATGAGATCCGCGGGCGCAACCTTGACGGTTGTTGCCGTGCAACGGGTATTGTTGTTCTCATCCTGCTCCAGTACAGTGGCGTTGTCATCGGCCCTGGCACAGAGAAAATAATCTCCCAAGGGAGTTGTCACGGGAACGGTCAAATTACCGGTTGTCGCCGCGCTGCTGGCGCCGACGGCCAAGGAAGCTACCGGCCGCGTCGTTGTAAAAACGATATCATCCGCGTTACCGTAGACAGTATCCAGGGAAAGATGAAACGCGTTAACAAACGCCCCGGCCACCGCTGTTCCCTGGTTTTTCACCGTATTGGCCGCGGACATTGGATTTCCCGGAGCGATAACCGTTGTTGTCGTGGATAACGCCGTCAACAAAAGATCCGGCACCGGCACATCATTGACCGTGACCGTTACAGTTTGTTCAGCGACAAGAGGTCCGTCGCTGACCTGAAAGACAACGGGATAAAACCCGGATTGAGCAAAGTCCGGCGTCCAAGAAAAGGTACCGGTCCCGTTGCCGTTGTCCGTAAATGAAGCCCCGATTGTGCTCAAAGCCGCCCCGCTTCCCAGCCGGGCCGACAACACCAGCGGATTACCGTCGGGATCCGTCGCGCTGACGTTAAACTGCAGCAATTGCCCTTCGTTGACGGTTTGGTCGGCAATAGGAGCAAGTACCGGAGGCTGATTACTAATTCTTACCTCAACCTGGACAGATGTCGATTGGCCGCGATTTGTTATAAGAACGACATCGCTCCCCGGCCCTTTGGCCTGGACCAAACCATCAGCGCTGACAGTAATGACATTGGCTGTCCCGCTTTGCACAGAATAAAGCGTTCCTGTCCCGGCTTTTGTAATATTTACAGAAGACCCATCCGCGTAATATCCACGCGTATTAATCTGCAGGGATAACCCCAGTTGGTCCATCGACAAAAAGTCCGTCAAGGGACTGATCTTTACAAACGGGCCCGCCGGTAAAATGGTAATAGTCGTTGCCGACGTGTAATTCTCGGGGCCGGGGCCGAAGGTGTACGCCGTGATATCCATATCGCCGATGTGGTCGGCAGGCGCGGGAAACGAGAACGCAAAGGGCCCGGGGCTTTCTATGCCTTCCAGTTTATTTCCTACAGTAAATAACGCGCCTTCCACGACGTTTCCTCCGGCGACCTCAAACTGAACATTCACCGTTTGCCCGGGAGTAAATGTCGTTCCGGAGGCCGGCAGCAATGTGACTGTGGCGGCTGAAACAGCGGCTGATTGGGCTTGAGCTGATGCCGGACAAATGGCAGGCGCAATATAAGGATTGACTGGAAATGTCGCGGTCCCAAGACCGGTCACCTGAGGCAATGTGTCAAATTCTAATGAAGCAGTCAACGCCAAGAGTAGCCGCGTCACCTCATCCCACACTACTTGAGACTCGGTTTCTCCCGTATCCAATAACCCCGCGGTAAGATCCGCGTGGACAACATCCGCCAGTGCCCGTGAGGTGGCCAGAGGGTTCACCCCTCCTTCTTGGCTTTCCCGCGGCACGATCGTATCGTGGCCGTTGCTGTTAAGGTCAATGATATTATCAACATTCTCGGAAGAAGAGACAAATGCGCGAATAATTAGATTAAGCATTTCCTCCGTTAGCGACAAAGGCGGGGCTAGACCAACAATCGTATGCGATGGAACCTGCGTTGGCCCAAGCTGCTGAAGGGCAGGGCTTGCCGTTTGGAAACCAAAGACCGCTGGACCAATAGGATGTTCACTACTAAAGAATTCTTCTAAACTAATCAAACTGGAAATTCCTAAAAGCTTTTTACATTTATTCCGTACCAAGAAATCCGCCATCTGCGTCCCCAGATGCGGGGTTCCCACGGTAATAATTTTATGAATGCTTCCCTTATTATAATTCTTCTTGGCCTTATACTGATCCACCGCGTCATTAAACACGGTCACGGCCCGGGCCACAAGCCCGCCCATGCTATGTCCCGTGACATCTACCTGGGTGACCGCGATATTGTTCAAACGCATAAAAGTCAGCGCCAGTTTAGTCGATCTAATCAACTCTTTGATGACGTACGTGTCGGGGTCGAGAGGATCAAAAGACCCGGCTGGCGACTGTGTCCCATAATCCACCAAGCATCCGGGACAGACCGTAAAACCTTTCTGCTGCAGAAATTGCGCCATATCCCACCAAGCAGTAAAATCACTCCACACCCCATGGACCAAAACCAACGGCGGAGGCAGAAGATTCAACGATTTCCTCCATGTTGTAGTCGCTGATGTCGCTAAAACTGTCGCCTTCAAACTTCCGGCAATCTCACTTAAAGTGCATGGCTGGGCATTATAACTGCACGGCAAATCCATGGGAGGCTGGTAGACCGCAAATGCGGCGGGCCCTTCACTGGTCATGATGGAGCTGACTGTAATGCTCGTGCCGCTACTGGTCTCACCCAAATTATTAAGCAAGCCCCACTTATTATCCGCATTCTGACCGGAGGGATCCTTTAAAACAAAAGTCACTTGTTCACCAGTTTTGATCCGCAAGAGCAGTTTCGTCACGCCGTCGGTGACGATACCACTGCGCTGGATATTGGCGGCGGCAATGGAATCAAGTTTGGTGTCATCGACAATAACCTTGCCGTTGCTGTCTCTTAAAAAACTTCCGTCACAAACCGTTGATAAAAAATCACAGGCCGGATCAAAGGCGTCCATTACGGAAGGAGCCGCCTTTACAATCGCCTGGGCTCCGGTGTCGGTGCTGACCCAGAAAGCAACCTCCCCTTTATTGTTTACGGGATCATAAATCCGGATATTATTGACTGTTCCCGTTAAACCAGCGATTGCGCCGCCCGCTTCGACCGCCAGAGACGGCGCTGAAACCACAGGCGCAGCGGGATCGGTGATGTCAATTGCGGTCGTATAAAGCCCCAATTTCCCGGACGCGCTGAACCCGATATAGGCGAGCGTATAATTTGTCACACTCCCCAGCGAGGAGCGATTAACGCCCACACGCGGCTGGAGGCTAAAGTTGCTGAAGGTCCCTCCAATGCCTACGACTTTGATCGGCGCGAACGTCGTGCCCGTAAAAAGAGAAACATAAATTCCCAATCCTGTTGTTTTATGATCCGCCGCAAAGGCGATGACGTTGCCGTCGTCGCTCATCCCAGGCTGTTCCCCGACAGCATTGAAATTTGTCGAGTCCGCGATAAAATTGGCCGTGTTGAACGTAGTCGTTGTGTCGATAAACCGCAATAACGGAGAGGTCGCGCTCCCTCCCCAGCGGACGACGGTTGTGTCATTGTCGGCCAGCATCGGGTAGAGATTGGGGAATCCGGTCAGAGCCGGTGAAATCGTATAAGGGCTTGAGCCGTCGGGACGTGTTCCCAGGTACGTATTGGTTCCGATGTCTCCACTGAAAACCCCGCGGCCAGTGTCATTTAAGGTTGGTCCGGGCAAGACAACATCAAAAGGCTGCGGAAAAGATGATGACATCGACCCCCGGCCGATAATCGGGCCGCTACAATCGTTGTCCAGGCGGACCACATCCGAGAAAAGTCCGTCATTGGAATACATGCGGAAGATCACTTGATCATTGTTGTTGACTTGTACCGCATCCGAGGCCGAAGCCAGAGCGCCCACCGCACAATCTTCCTCAATTACTCCATTATTTAGAAGCATCACCCGCCCGTTGGCCTGGGTCCCGGCGGTATTCCTGGCCACAAAAGCGACCTTGCCCGCGTCATTGATCGATGGCGCCGGTGCCAACGCTACCGGTGTCCCGCTTCCAAGAGGCACTCCGGTCTTAGCCACCACTTCTAAATCATACACTTGCTGTCCGAAGACAACCGATTCATGAAATAAAAACACCAGAAACACTAACGAGAACAGCCCAGTCCTTGTTGTTTCTTTCATTATGTTTGAATCCTTTCCTTAAAATTGTTCAGTTTTGTTTTATCGCAAACGTTTGTAATAAAAAAGACCTATGCCGATGATAATAAGCGGGATCCAAGAATCTCGAATACTAAACTGCCATTGAGGTGACATGGATCCACCAACGAAAATACCTATCAGACCTAACACATAAACATATAACCCCCACTTTCGCATCATCCAATAACTAATAAAAATACAAAAATGGGAGATAAAAATTAGGCTAAAGATAAAAATCATAATCTGTCCATTGCGAGTAAATCCATTTACAAAGGAAAAGGTGACAATAACAAAAAAGAACATAAAAACGCAAAAAGAAAAACCTAAAACACACAAAACCGTCATCGGCCAAGGGCGATGGGCTCTTTCAGGCTGGGATTCATTATCTGACGTATTCAGCATCTGCTTTCATTGAGAGGGAACGTGCACTCTTACCTCTACCGGAACTGATGCGGTTTTACCGCGATTTGATATGAGAACAACGTCGTTCCCCTCTCCATTCGCCCGCACTAAACCATCAGCACTAACGCTGATAATATCGCTTGTTCCACTTTTTATTGAATATAACGTTCCAGTCTTACCCTTGGTCATATTCTTTGTTGAGCCATCGTTAAAATGTCCCATTATAGAAATCTGAAGGGATAATCCCAATTGATCCATCGGCAAAAAGTTTTGCATAGCCTCAATGCTTTCCAATGAATTTTCTTTCGGTTCAATAATGATATGAGTCGACGCCATATAATTTTGTCCAGCGCCAAAAGTCATCGCCGTAATCTCAAGTGGCCCAATTCCCTGATTATTAAGCGAAAGGGTAAATTTATAAGGCCCAGAACCTTTGACATTTTCCATTTTACCGTTGCTTAATGTAAATAAGGCTCCCTCCGCATTCCCGGAAGGGACTTTAAACTCGACGGTTATGGTATCATCAGACGAAAAGACTGATCCGGGGGCAGGTGTTAAGACAGCATCTTGGGCATAGACATGATTACTAAAAAGAACCATAACGATAATTGTCAAAATTTTCTTAACAAATACTCCATGATTTCTTTCAATTTTGTTCACACGCATGACAACCTCCTGTTTGATGACTCGCAATCTTCTTCAATGACGCCATTGTTTAGAAGCATCACCCGGCCGTTGGCCTGGGTGCCTGCAGTATCCCGCGCAATAAAAGCCACCTTGCCCGCGTCATTGATCGACGGCCCCTGCCCTAGGGCAACCGGAGTCCCCCCGCCCACAGGAACCCCCCGTCTCGGCAATGATCTCCAAATCATAAGTTCCCTGCGCAAATACTGTGTTGCTTTTAAATACCGCCACCAACATGATGAATGCCGCCGATAGTACCGCCATTTTTCTCATCGACATGAATGTCTTCTTGTTATTCCGGTTTATATTCTTCTCATTCTTGATATGGTTTGCATGCAGGGGTTTGGACGGGGTCTTTATAATTCACCTTACACACCGCTCCGGCCTTCAACTCCTCCGACATCTCATAATCCACGCATCCGCCCGCCTCGCTCAGCATCCTTCGGAGCATCCTGAGCAACGTCGAAGGACTCAAGACAATTTAACAGTACTTTGTTAAAAAATACTTTTTTGACACATAATCTTAAATATTTCTCGACGCTGTGAAGCGTTGCAATGCGTTGCGTGCAGTTCTAAGCAACGCTCCAAGCCACGTTAACCATTGGGAATTCAAAGGGTTACGCAAAATTTTAACAAACTCCTGACAATTTGAGTGACCCACCCGCGACTCGAACGCGGCACACCTGCCTTAAAAGGGCAGTGCTCTACCGGATGAGCTAGTGGGTCAAAATGCAATAAATCTTTTAGGGTTATGCCTTTGATGAACAGTGCAACAGGATTTCGTGCCCATCGTATGCTGGAAGTGGTAGTCAAGGGCATAACCCTAAAATCTTTTATAAAGAACAATTTGACCCTTATCCCGAGTCACTTTCGTTTGATCATCTGTGACGAGGGATGGGGCATTCCTTTTTTAACGCTCTCGTCTTGATCCCTCGCGGCGAAACGTTAGCCGCCTGCCGCTCGGGACTTCGCCCCAACTTTGTTGGGGCTCGTGAGCTAGCGGGTCAAATTTGAAAAAATCTATAATTCGACCAGCGCCTTGCTCTTGTCTTCCAATAGCGTATCGATTTCTTTAATATACCGGTCCGTCAATTTTTGGATATCATCTTGGGCCTTGAAAGACTCGTCTTCTGAAGCGGCCTTTTCACCCTGTATTTTCTTGACCCGGTCATTGGCATCACGGCGGATGGTGCGCAGCGACACCCGCGATTTCTCCGCCATGTCTTTGACGACCTTTTTAAGTTCTTGCCGGCGTTCTTCCGAAAGCTGAGGAATGGACAAACGCACGATCTTGCCGTCGTTAAACGGGGTCACTCCAAGTTTGGAAGTGGAAACAGCCTTCTCGATTTCGGGGATCGCGCTGACGTCCCAGGGCTGGATGACGACCGTCCGCGGATCCGGCACGCTGATGGCGGCGATCTGTTTGATCATCGTAGGCGTCCCGAAATAATCGATATGCATCCCTTCGATCAGTCCGGGATGAGCGCGCCCGGTACGGACCTCATTGAACTCACGCTTTGCCGATTCGATAGTTTTCTTCATCTTTGTTTCTGTGTCCCGTACAATTTCTTTTGTCAGCATTTTATGTTCCTCTTTAAGAAACCATCGTTCCGATGGGTTCGCCTAAAACCACTCTCTTGATATTCCCTTCCTGCTTTAAATTAAAGACAACGATGGGCAGATTATGGTCCATGCACATACTGATAGCGGTTGAATCCATGACCTTCAATTTTCGTTTGAGGACATCGATGAATTTTAACTTTTTATATTTTTTAGCCGATTTTTGAGTGAATGGATCCGCTGTATAAATGCCGTCGACTTTCGTCGCTTTTAAGATAACATCCGCGTTGATCTCTTTGGCGCGCAGGGCGGCCGCCGTGTCCGTTGTGAAATAAGGATTTCCCGTCCCTGCCACGAAAATGATCACACGTCCTTTTTCAAGATGCCGCATCGCCCGGCGGCGAATATAGGGTTCAGCGATCGAGGCCATTTGAAGGGCGGTCATAACGCGGGTAGGAACGTCGATCTGCTCCAAAGCATTTTGCAGGGCAAGACCATTGAGGACGGTGGCCAGCATGCCCATATAGTCCGCGACCGACTGATCCAGGCCAAAACGCTTGGACTCGACATGGCCGCGAAAGATATTACCGCCGCCAACGACAAGCGCGACTTGCACTCCCAGATCCCGCACTTCTTTGATCTGCGCGGCGAAGGAGGCGCATGTTTCAGCATCAATACCGTGCTGTTTTGCGCCCAATAATGCTTCACCGCTCAACTTCAGGAGAATGCGCTTATAAACCGCTTTTTGTTTCTTAGTTGACGTCATTGACCTTATAGCGAATAAAACGCCCGATACAAATATTTTCGCCCGTGCTGGAAATCAGCTCGTTCATATAATCCTGCACGGTCTTCTTGGGATCTTTGACAAATGGCTGCTCCAGCAAACATGCCTGTTGGGCAAAGGTATCCGGATCATGTTGTCCCTTAAGGATATCCTGGGGAACATCGTCCCGGCGGACATATTGAGGATTGACGGCGGCGATATGCATCGCGATATCTTTAGTAAACGCGCAAAACGCCTCGCTGCGGGCGACAAAATCCGTCTCACAATTGACTTCCAGCAACACGCCGATCTTATTGCCCAAATGCACGTACGACTCGACGCGGCCTTCTTTCGCGGCACGGCTGCTCTTTTTGGCCGCGATCTCCAATCCGCGTTTTTGCAGAACTTCTTTGGCTTTTTTGATATCGCCTTTGGCCTCTTCCAAGGCCTTTTTGCATTCAATGACCCCGCACGAAGTCAGTTCCCGCAGTTCCTTAATAACTTCGACAGAAATTCCCATTATAAAATCCTTTCCAAATAACAACATAACGACTGCTAAAAGATTAATTTATTCTTGAACCGTTGAAGCAGTCGTTGAATGCTCTTCTTTTTCGCCTTTTGCGGAAGAAGCTTCTTTCGATTCAGTCGCCTGATTTTTCTTCCGTATGTCCTCACTGGTCGCATATTCTTTGCGTCCCTCGACAATGCTGTCAGTAACCAGAGAGGTAAGGAAGCGCACGGATTTAAGGGCGTCGTCGTTTCCGGGGATAGGATAATCGATCAGGTCCGGATCGCAATTGGTATCGATGATCGCGATGATGGGGATCCCCAGCTTACGGGATTCCTGAACGGCAATCTCTTCGAGCTTCGGGTCGATGATAAACACCGCATCAGGATGCTTGGCCATGTCGCGGATACCGTTAAGGTTACGCAAAAACTTTTCCTTTTCTTTGGTGAGACTGGCGATCTCTTTTTTCTTGAGGTTATCCCAGATAGCCGGGTCCTGGCTCATGCGCTCGATCTCTTTCATGCGTTCAATGGACTTTTTTACCGTCTGGAAATTCGTCAATAACCCCCCGAGCCAACGATTGCAGACATAGTACATTTCGGTCCGCTTGGCTTCTTCTTCCACAATGCTTTGCGCTTGTTTTTTGGTCCCCACAAAAAGGAACCGGCCGCCTTTAGCCGCCACGTCACGGGCGAAATCCCGCGCCTTGTTCAGGCACAGGACCGTTTTTTCAAGGTCGATGATATAGATGCCGCTGCGTTGCCCAAAAATATATTTTTCCATTTTGGGACACCACCGTTTAGTCTGATGCCCGAAATGGACGCCAGCCTCCAATAACTTTTTGATCAAATCTTCTACCATTTTACCTCCGCCCCATACAGTTCAATGTCATGATCGTTAATCTTAAGCCAGCACCTGCTTCTCCCGAGAGACGCAAATGTCCTTGACGTTGAAGTTCAAGGAAATAACCCCGCATGACATTGTTATTGGTGTTGATCCAACCCGGCCTTATGCCTGTTGAAATTTCGGGTAGTATACCCAATAATCCCTTGCTTTGCAACTACTTTCATCCGCCAAAATCAGGCACTCATAGAAAATTGTAATGAATATAACTTATTATAAAGCGGACAGCTTTTCAGAAGCTCTTCATGCCCCCCCACCCCGATGATACGCCCGTGTTCCAATACAACAATCTTCTCCGCCTTTTGGATGGTGGAGAGCCGGTGCGCGATGGCGATGACGGTTCGGCCCTTCATCAACCGGTCCAAAGCTTCCTGAACGTAACGCTCGGACTCGGAATCCAGTTGTGACGTTGCCTCATCCAAAATCAGAATGGGCGGATTCCTGAGAATGGCCCGGGCAATGGCCAGGCGTTGCTTTTCTCCTCCGGAAAGACGAAATCCCCGGTCTCCGATCAGCGTGTTATATCCGCTGGGCATTTTCACGACAAACTGATGAGCGAACGCCATCTCTGCCGCGGCCTGGATCTGCGCGTCGGTCGCTTGCGCATACCCATACGCGATATTGGCCCTGACCGTATCGTTAAATAAAATGGTTTCCTGGGTAACGATGCCGATCTGCTTGCGCAGCGACCGCAGCGTAACATCGCGCACGTCGATACCATCGATCGTGACAACACCTTTGACGGGGTCATAAAAACGCGGGATCAAATTGACCAAAGTCGTTTTCCCGGTCCCGGTCGGTCCCACAATGGCAACGATCTCGCCTGTGCAGACTTCAAGATCGATGTTTTTAAGAACGAACCCCGAATCTTGCGCGTAATGAAAATCCACATTTTTGATCTCAATGGATCCTTTCAACTCGCCGATGGCAATGGCATCGGGTTTTTCCTTGACGGTGATCTGCGCATCCAGCACATCGTAAATACGTTCATTAGCCGCCAACGCCTGCTGAATAAGCGCGTGAACGTTGCCTAATTTTTTGATCGGGCTGATGATCGACATAATTGAACCAAAAAACAGAATAAACACACCGAAAGAAAGTCCGCCGCTCATCACGACCTTTCCCATCCATAAAATAACAGCGACGCCGCACAACGCGCCGAACATTTCGGTAATCGGCGGGATAACGACCAGCCGTTTGATGGACTTCATCCGGAGCTTGTAATAGTCGTGGTTCTTCGCTTTAAAACGGTCCTTTTCGTATTGTTCCGTGCCGAACGCTTTGACCAATTTGATGCCGGAGATCGTCTCAAGAAGCAAAGTGTTGATATCCGCCATTTTTTCCTGCGTGCCTTTTGAAATTTTACGTAAGCGCCGGCCGATCCGGGCCATCGGGATGCCGATCAACGGAAAAACAACGAGCATGAGAAATGCCGCCTTCGGATAGATCGAGAAAGCGATTGTTACAAAAAGCAGGATCATAAAGCTCTGCCGGAAAAGGTCCGTCAGACCGTAGGAAACGGCATTTTCCACGACATTAACATCATGCGTAATGCGCGAGATCAATTCACCGGTGCGCTTTTTACTGAAATAATCAAGAGATAGATCCTGGATCTTCGCATACAGATGGTAACGGATGTCCCGCATGACCGCCTGTGAAAGATCGCTCATCAGATACTGATAGCAGAAAACAAACAGGTTTTTGATCAATAACGCGATGATGACAACGAACGGGAAAATCGCAAAGAGCGCCTCCGGTGTCATGCTATTAAGTCGCTCGATGAAATTCGCGAGAAATGCCGGAAGCTGGTTGGGAATAACAATGGGCTTGTTATTGAAGATCCGGTCGGTCATGGGAACCAGCAGAGAAAGCTGGAATCCTTCAAAAAAGCTCGAAACGAACATGGTCGCGACCGCCACCGAAAAAAGACGGGCATGCGCTTTCAGGAATTTTAAGAGTTTGAGGTAATTCTTCATAACTTTAACAATTTAAGGCAGTTAAATGCTTCATGTCCGTCAAACTTGTGGGGGAAATATTAGCATACCGTTTGACTTTTGTCGAGGCATTTGTTATAGTGCTCCCTGCTATGAAAAGAATCCGGATCGCGATCATCGGCATCGGGCACTTGGGCGCGCGACACTTGAAGATTTACAGTGAAATACAAGATCAGGCCGAGCTGATCGGCGTTTGCGACATTCAAAAGGAACGTACCCTCAAACTCGCCGAACATTATCATGTCCCCTTCTGCGAGGATTACCGGCAACTGGCGGGCAAAATCGACGCGGTGAACATCTGCGTTCCAACCTCACTGCACCACGAAGTCGCCCGGTTCTTCCTCCAAAACGGCGTGCATGTCTTTATCGAAAAACCCATCACCTCAACCGTTGATCAGGCGCGGGAACTCATCGACCTCGCCAGGCAGAAAAAGCGAAAACTCCAGGTCGGACACATCGAGCGCTTTAACGCGGCCTTTCAATCCATCAAACATTTTACGCACAATCCCCTTTTTATCGAATGCCACCGTCTGAATAAATTCCCCAATCGTTCGCTGGACATCGGTGTGGTCATGGATTTGATGATCCACGATATCGATATCGTTCTGGGGCTTATATCTTCCCCGATCCGTCAGATCCATGCCGTTGGCGCGAGCATTCTCACATCTCTGGAGGATATCGCCAGCGTGCGGCTGATCTTTGAGAACGGCTGCGTGTGCAATCTGACGGCGAGCCGCGTTTCGGAAGACGTCATGCGCAAGATCCGTCTTTTCCAGGAAAATACTTATATCTCTCTGGATTATGTCAAACAGGAAGCGTACATCTACAAAAAACACGATCATCAAATTCTCAAACACAGCCTCCCTATCGAAAAAGAAGAACCCCTGCGCAAAGAACTGGAACATTTTTGCGAATGCATCCGGGAGGACAAAACTCCGCTCATCTCCGGCAAGGAAGCCCAGGAAGCCCTGAAGGTCGCCTTAGCCATCACCCAGCAAATATGGGACAACCGCAAAAACATTTCATCATCGTAGCCGGTGAGGCCTCAGGCGACGTTCACGCCGCTCATCTGGTCGATGAACTTAAAAAGCTCGACCCTTCCCTGACTTTCTCCGGAATCGGGGGGCCGCGCCTGCAGGCAAGCGGCGTTGAACTCTACAAAGACATTTCCTCCTTGGCTGTCGTGGGATTTGTCGAGGTCATCAAGCATTACGGAGCGATCCGCGGCATCTTCAATCTGATCCTTCAGAGAATTGATAAAGTCAAACCCCAAGCGGTCATCCTTGTCGATTATCCCGGATTTAATTTACGATTGGCCAGGGAAATCAAAAAACGCAATGTCAAGGTCATCTATTACATCAGTCCTCAGGTCTGGGCATGGAAAGCCAACCGCGTCGAACAAATCCAGAAATATGTGGACAAAATGCTGGTCCTGTTCCGCTTTGAGCAGGATTTTTACGCCCGGCGCGGCGTCCGGGTGGATTTTGTCGGGCATCCTTTGATGGACGCCCTCAATGCGCCAATGGACAAAAATAAATTTTGCCAACGACACGGGTTAGACAGGGAAAGGCTGACGATCGGCCTGCTGCCCGGATCACGGCAAAATGAAATCAACACACTTCTGCCGATCATGCTTAACGCGGCGGATATATTGCATAAGGAATTTGCCCCGATCCAGTTTCTGGTCCTGAAGGCGCATACGATCGAACGCTCCCTGCTGGAACGTTGCTGCCGCAACGCGGTATGTCAACCCAGGATCATTGAAAGCGAAACTTACGACGGCATCAACGCCTGCCATTTGTGCATCGTCGCTTCAGGAACGGCGACCCTGGAGACGGCCATCCTGGAAAAACCGATGGTCATCGTCTACAAAACTTCGTTTCCCACCTGGCTGATGGCAAAACTTCTCGTGAAGATCCCTTATATCGGACTGGTCAATGTGGTGGCGGGCAAGAAGATCGTTCCGGAATGCGTCCAATTCCAGGCGACACCGGAACATATTGCGTCGCAACTGCGGAAGATCATCACGGATGAGATCAGGATCTCGGTGATCAAGGAAAACTTGCGGGACGTCAAAAATCTTTTGGGGGCACCTGGGGCGAGTCAGCGAGCCGCGGAAATCATTTACGAATCCACTGCCACAACCTACGCTCAAAACCCTTCTTCCGGCATGTAAATGACCGGTTTGGTCAAGGTCCCGGCCTTTTCAGCGGCTTCCTTGAAAAGTTTATTTTGAGAATATTTGACAGCGTTACGCAGGTCATCCCACTCCGACAAGACGATCACTTCATTAAGGTCATCTGAACTGCGGAAAATCTTGCAGCTTTTTTCACCGCTTGCCTTGCGCAAGCCCGCTGTCGTGTCGAGAATCCGCTTCCACTTCTGGTAATCCGCCACCTTTTGTCGCACAACGATAAAGGCCATGGCTGCCTCCTTTTTTTTCGATCCCGGCTTGAGGATAGCATATAATCTTTAAAAACGCTCGAAAATTTTTCCCGGTACCCAGCCGACTACACCATCGGCACGTTTGATCTTGGCCCAAGAATCTCCGGCCTCAAGGATCTTTGCCGGTTCCCCTTCTGTGACCCGAAAATGCGCCGTCGCGTCTTCCCGCGGTTCAAACTTCGCTTCGCCCGCGGCAACCGCGACCGCAAGGTCTTTTTCAGCCGAGATTTTTGCGGCGAGCCCGCCGGCACAGATCAACCACGCAACGCACAAAGACCCGATCACTCCCCGGCGCGCCCGTCGCGGCCAGCGCCCGTAGAGCGAACTCACGTGCCCGGCCGCCAGCAACAATGCGAAGCCGCAAAGCATCCAGACCAGTTCCCTGTCGGTCCAGTTACGAATGCGCTGATCTATCCCGACGTCCCGACCTAAAGCGTCGGGAGTCGGGACTCCGACCCCATCTTTATTGGGCGTCGGAGCCAACTGTGCCCAGGACATCCCGGAAACCGTGGGTAAATTCGCTTTCGAGCGTGCGTACGCCAGGTTAAAGTTCAGATCGCCGTCACGCGGGATCAAACGCCGCGCCCGTTCGTAATTCAGGATCGCCTTGCCCAGGCTCCCTTTTTTAAAATAGCTGTTGCCCAGGTTGTAGTAAAGCGCCCCGCTCTCCTTGCCGCCGCGCAGGATTGCCTCGTACGCCGCGACCGCCTTGTCGTAATCTTCCGCCCTGTACGCCGCTGCGGCCGTCATGAATTTGGACAAAGCCCCGGCATCGGAAATCAAATCGCTGTTTGCGGCAACGGCGTCGTCCACCGCAGGGACGGCCACTCCCCCGACAAGGAACATAAACAGAATGACAATACGGATATTCATGATATCGACCTTTCCAGCGCGTCGATGATTCTCTGGACCCGGGCGTAACTTTCCGCGCACGATCCGGCGCTGGGGCGTGCCGGAGCGTAGCGGATCGCGTCGCATTCATCAAACGCCTGCCGGATCTCCTCCAGCCATTTTTCGTCGACGCGCCCCGACAGCCTGGATCGGATCGTTTCAAAAGTGACTGCCCCGGCGGAAAGATGCAGTTTGTTCCCTAAATATTTCTGCAATGTCCGGAAAAGCGCGTCGTAGAATTTCCCCGTGTCTTGCGAACCCTCAAGGCGTTTGGCTTCCCGCAGATCCCGCCTGGCTTCTTTGGGAGCCAAGAGACGCCGGGCATAAGCAACATCGGTGGTCATTTTGCGCGTCCGGCGATATGCGATCCAAAGAACTGTCCATGCCCCCAAAAACAGCGCGACCGCCAAATAAAACGGCAACGTACGGTAAAACCGTTCGCCGATGACATAAAACGTCCCCGGGCTCTCCTTGATAAAAACGATGTCGTGTCCCAAGACCGGCGGTTCAGATGCCGGAGCTCCCCCCGCCGCGGCAGACCCGACCACTTTAAGACCCGCATCACTTTTTGGTCTGCGCACCGTGATCGGGAACGGTCCTTTCGTCAAGGTTTGATAACGCTGTAAGGTGGGATCAAAATAGGAAAATTGGACCGCGGGGATCCCGGTCACGTGTTCTGATTCCGGAATCAGGACCTGCTCCAGCTTCTTGACCCCCATTTCTTCCTTGATCTGCGGGTCGTAGACTTTGAAATTGTCCGCTCCCGTAAACGCCGGCGGCTGGACCATTTTCAAATTACCTTCACCCCCGATCTGCATCCTGACGGTGACGGGATCGCCGACATTCACCTCGGCCGGCCCCACGGAAGCGTCCAGGTTGAATTGCCCGACCGCGCCGGCGAAGTCCGCCGGTTTATTTTCTTCCGGCAGCGGCAAGACCGTCAAGCCCGACGTCTTGGATCGCAACGCCAGCGGACGTTTTTCATAACGGTCAAAAAATGTGTTAAAAAAATCGTCATCAAACATCCCCGCGCCAAACGGCGTTCGCGCGGAAGCGGACCTCGCGGCAAGATTGCAATCCAGCGTCACCGGCCCGATCGTCAACTCACCGATCCGCGTCGGGTAAATATTCGTGTTGAATTCCACGGTATGATAACGTATCCCGTTGACCATCTGGTCATACTGCTGCGGTTGATCGAATTTGTCCATGTCCACGCCTGCCTGCTTGAATTCGGGGAAATGCACGTCCGCGACGGATAAACCCGCCACGAACAAAAGAATTTTTATCGGCAGACGCTCATTGACATAAACCTTATCTTTGGAAAGACGCAAAACAAGAAATACCTTATCGGTAAGGCTGGTGTCCGTTTCCGCGGATGAAGGTGATGAAGGAACAGGTGCCACACCCGGGTTGGCGGGAGTATCGGTAACTTCGATCTCCACCGGATCGCTTGCGCGGGAACTGCCGTTGGCATTGATGCTTACAGAAGGGATCGTGAAATGGCCGGTCTTTAAGGGCATCACGGAATAGATCCAGGATTTCCGGCTGGAATACTGGCCGTTGACAATTGAAATCTGCGTCGACGGCCCCAGATACCGGATATCCAGCCCATCAGCGGACGGTGCCGGAATGCCCGTAACATCCTGCGTACCCGTTACGGTCAGCGTCAATTGGGCGGACGCTCCCAAGACGATCTTGTTCTGGTCCACTTCCGCCGTGAATTGAACATCCTGCGCGGACACATTGACGCACGCCAATGTCATCAAACACACACCGGCAATAAAAATACGCGAGTATCGAACCGTGGCCATTCCGTTACCAATCCCTGATAACCGCTCCAGTTTCGTGTTTCTCTTCAAAAACGTGCAGCAGGCCTTGAGGCTCTTCGGTCTGCTGGTAATTTTGAAGAAGCCGCTGCGCTTCGGATTTCGTCAATTCCTGTCCCAAAGCGGCACTTCCCGATTGCGCGGAACCTTGCGGCCGCCCTTGTTCACCAGTCCCCTGGCGCTCTCCCTGCGGCGTTTCTCCGGATTCTGCCTGCTTTGACGATTCATCCGAAGGCGGTGATTCATCGGGAGACTGTTCCTTGTTTTGCTGCTTTTGCTCTTCTGCTTCGCCGGATTTTGATTGCGGGGAGTTCTCCTGCTGGCCAGATTGCCGGGCGCCAGATTGCCCCTGCCCGGATTGTGGATTCTGTTGCTGCTTTTGATCCTTCTGCCCATCTTGATTTTGTTGCGACTGTTGCTGTTGCTTTCGCTGTTCCGAACGTAAACGCTCCAGTTCCTTATTTACAAAATCATAATTATATTGCGCGTCCTGATCTTTTTTGTCAAGGGCCAGCGCGCTGGCCAGATGCTTTAAAGATTCCTGCAACGCCGTAATAGCGGCATTGATATCAGCTTTCTCTTTCGCGATACCGGATTTATAAAACGAATTCCCCAAATTATAATGGGCCCGTTCACGCAAGGACCCGTCATCGCTTAAAATCGCTTTTTGAAGATGCCCCATAGCCTCATCATAATGTTTTTCTTTATAAAATGCCGTGCCGGCGTTGAAATTGACGATATCCGACTCCGGCTCCTTGTTCAACGAGTCCTGGTACATTTTCAAGGAATCCGCGAACTGCCCTTGCCGGTAAAGTCGATTCCCTTGGCGGACGGATTCCTTCACAGAGGCCGCCTGTCCCGATCTCGGAAATGCCAGCACGACGATAAATAAAAGGAGCCCCGCGCTTTTTAAGCAACTGATCTTGTTTTGCGTGTGGGAAGACATGTTTCAATCAACAATAGAATAACCGCGACCGCCAAAGGGATCTGAAAACGTTCATGATAATGTTTCTTCATTTTTTGTTCGATGTCGCGTTTTTCCTCCCGAAGGGAGCCTATCGGCAACTTGGTCAATTCATGTTCATAGATAAAATCCAGCCCGAAATCCACGCCGCCCGAGCGCACATACATCCCGCCCGTTGTCAGCGCGATCTGCTGCAAAAGATTTTCATTGAGCCGGGATTTAACGAAATTTCCGGCGCTGTCTTTTAAAAATTCCGTTTCGCCCCGTTCGTTGGCAAATTGGATCAACTCGCCTTCCGGGGTGCCGATGCCTATACTATAAATCCTGATGCCTTTGTCTTTGGCCTTGCGCGCCGCGGCCAGGGCATCTCCCTCCAGATCATCGCCGTCGGTGACCAGGATGACGGCTTTATATTCATTACGGGTCGCGCCATAGTCGCGGATGGCTTCTTCGATGGCCCTGGAAAGGTTTGTCCCGCCGCGCCCGACCGTGCGCACGTCCAGATCGTTAAGGCTGAGCATAAACCCGGCGTAATCGACCGTCAACGGACAAACCATAAAGGCGTCGCCGGCAAAGGCGATCAAACCGACGCGGTCTCCCTTCAATTTCTTCAACAGATCCTTGATCGCCAACTTCGTGCGTTCAAGACGGTTGGGCTTGACATCGGCGGTCAGCATACTTTTGGAAGTATCCACCACCATTAAAATGTCCAGGCCCCGGCGTTTGACTTCCTGCCACTCGAAACCCCATTGCGGACGCGCTAACGCCAGCACGGAAAAAACAAAAACTCCAACGAGGAGAATATTTTTCCAACGCCATCGCTCCCGGCTCAATCCGGGGATTATTTCCGGGAGAAGCTGAGCCGCCGCAAAGCGCTGCAGAATCCTGAAGCGGCGATCGATCATCCGGAAAAGAAAGATCGCCAGAAACATAACGACCCAAAACAAATAAAACATGGAAGGCTCGGCAAAATGCATAGCAATTAAGGTATTTTCAAAAGCAATGTGTTCGATAATACGAGTTCAATGACCAAGATCATTAAAGCCGCTAAAAGTACGCGGGTGAACAACTCGTCATACTCAAAATAACCGGCCTGTTCGATCCGTGTTTTCTCGAGCGTATCGATGGCGCTATAAATCGTGCGCAACGATTCCGTGTCCGTCGCGCGAAAATATTTCCCGCCGGTCGCTTGCGCGATTCCCTGCAGCAACTTTTCATCAATATCGATGCGGACTTGCTGATAAACTTTCCTCCCGAAAACGTCCTGGACCGGGAACGGGGCAAATCCCTGGGTCCCCGCGCCGATCGTATAGATCTTTACCCCCAAGGCCTGCGCGGCCCGCGCGGCCGTCAGCGGATCGATCTCCCCTGCATTATTTACGCCGTCGGTCAACAAAATCATGACTTTGCTTTTCGCTTCGCTATTCTTGAAACGTGTCAGGGATGAATTGATCGCTGAGCCGATGGCCGTGCCGTCCGTGATCATTCCCAAACGGATGCGTTCCAGATTGGTCGTCAGCCACGCGTAATCGGTCGTCAAAGGACACACGGTATACGCCAGCGCGGCAAAGGTGACAAGGCCGATGCGGTCACCGCTGCGATGATCGATGAATTCCCGCACGACATTTTTAACGACATCCAGGCGGTTATATCGCTGGCCTCCAATGGCAAAATCTTCCGCGGCCATGCTCCCCGAGGCGTCAATCGCCAGAACGATATCAATGCCCTCGGATTCATGCAGGGTTTGCTTAAGTACAGCTCGCGGCCCGGCCAGCGCCGCCAAAAACAAAGCCAGGGCGATAGCGCGCAAGATTGCCGGCAGGTGGCGGAACCGGATCTTCCAGGAAACCGGCAAACCCGCGGCCAGCTCTTTCGATGAAAAACGAATATTCACCGGTCGCTGACGCCGCGCCAGAAAATACAGAACGATCAAAACAACGGGAATGAACAATAATATCCAGGGATCCTTGAAAACCATATTTTGTTTCTCCCCTACTTGACGCCTGCCAGATCGGGAGACCCGATTTTCGTTTCATCAACAAGACGCCGGGCCAGTGCCGCGTGCTTTTGCCCTTCCACCAACCCCGGAGAATGCTTGGCGAATTTGACCATGTCGCAGACACCAAGAAATTCTTCAAGCAGGTTCTTCGATTCCGCCGGCAGGCCGTGAAAATTACGCAATGACATTAAAAACTCTTCGCTGGTCATCTCCGGCGCGCGCACATTAAAACGTTCTTCAAAATACCGGCGAACGATGTCCGACAATGACAGATAATACTGCTCCCATTCTCCCCGGGCCAGCAGATCGTTTTTAAGAAGGCCGTCTAAACGTTCATACGCCTTCTCCCACGGCGTTTTGGTAATGCCTGGCGCCGCGGTTTGAATTTTTTGCCGGTATTTATGATAAAGAAAGTATCCGGCACCCGCCAAAAACACCGCCAACAGAGTAACCAGCAGGGCCATCCCATGCGTCGGGAACGCGACCGGCGGCTTCACATCCCGGATATCTTGAGCGTAGCCGGCAACGGCCGCGCTCAACCCGAACGCATTCATGATCACTCCAGCGATGACATAGCGCAACGATTTGTTCATGTGGCCAATAATCTCCTGCGCCGGCGTTTCAGGAAGAATTTGATCAAGGCATCGCTGTATGAACTGTCGGTATGAACATCAATATGATCAACGCCAATGGAGTTAAATATCTGATCCCGCCTTTTGATACGTTCCAAATTATCCCGCTCATATTGCTTGCTGATCCGGGGATTGGACGAATCCACATACATCAATCCGCCGTCTTCAGCATCCTCCAATGCGACGATCCCGCAATCCGGCAATCGCGTCTCCCGCGGATCATTGAGCGTAATGGCGATCATGTCATGGCGTTTATTGGCAGCGGAAATGGCCTTTTTAAGATCGTCCTGCGCGTCTTGATCCGCGGACCCAAGAAAATCCGAGATCAGGAATGTGATCGCCTTTCGGGTCGTTACCTTATTGAGATATTCCAGAGCTCCGGCGATGTCGGTCGACCGGCCTTGCGGCTTGAAATACAAAGCTTCCCTGATGATCCGCAGGACATGCTGGATCCCCTTGCGCGGGGGAATGAACTTCTCGATCTCGTCCGTAAAAGCGAGCAACCCGACCTTGTCATTATTCCGGATCGCGGAAAACGCGAGGGTCGCGGCCAATTCGGCCGCCAGCCGGCTTTTGAGCATGTTGACCGACCCGAAGCGGCAGGAGGCCGAAAGGTCCACCAGAATCATGACCGTCAGTTCGCGCTCTTCGACGTATTTTTTGACGTAAGGCCGTCCGGTGCGAGCCGTAACGTTCCAATCGATCGCACGAACATCGTCCCCAAATTGATATTCACGCACCTCGTCAAATTCAATACCCTGGCCCTTAAAGACGCTATGGTATTGGCCCGCGAAGATATCCGTGACCAGCCGCGAGGTGGTGATTTCGATGCGCCGGACTTTACGAAAAAGTTCTTTAGGAATCATGTGGAACAAACCAAAAACTACTTTTTCTTTATAGCTTTCTGAATTTTATTTTGAATTTGTTTCAACTCTTTGTCGTCTTGCAACGCTTCCTGCCGTGCTTCCCTCGCCAATCTGTGCTGGTGATAAACTTCATACTGTTCAAGCGCCAGCTTGTCCGCGGCCTCTTTCCTGACTTTACCCGGATCATTCAAGATTTCCCGCTCATTGAACTTCAAAAACGCGTCCAGCTTTTTGCGCCAATCACGCATAAAAATTTGCTTATGCCTCCTGGCCTGATCTTCCGCGAAATCCAGATACATCGTCACGATCCGGTTCAACCCTTCCAATTCTTGCGCGTTCAAATAATTTTTGGCAATGGTGACGTCGCCCGCGCGGACTTTAGGTCCCTTCCATGATGTCAAACCCATATTGGGCTTTTGGGCGTCCGCTCTTTTGTAAATAAGTTCCGCTGCCGTCTTCCCGGAGACGGCAAAATGAAGTTTATTCTGTACGATACTGAGAAATTCCAGCGTTTCTTCGGCCTTGGGGTCATAATCAACCGCCAGTTTATAAATATCCCGTATCTTTTGATAAAACCGCTTTTCACTGGAACGAATATCCCTGATGCGTTCCAGCATTTCGTCAAAGTAATCCGACCCGATATTCACGCCCTCCTTCAGGCGCTCATCGTCCATGGTAAAACCCTTGACCAGATACTCATTAAGACGGTCTATTGCCCACTTGCGAAACTGTGTTCCCCTTTGTGAACGGACACGAAATCCAACGGCAACGATCATTTCAAGATTAAAGAAATCAATATTGCGCGATACCTTGCGCGTCCCCTCGTTTTGAACTATTAGGAATTTCCGAATAGTTGACCGGGATGACAGCTCACCTTCGGCAAGAATATTTTTTATATGCTCGTTAATTGTCGGTACGGCAACCTGAAACAAATCAGCCATCATTTTCTGTGTCAGCCACACCGTTTCATCCTGTAGCCGCACTTCAACCCGCGTTTTGCCGCCTTCTACTTGATAAAAAATAAGCTCGGAATTATTCTGTTTTTCGGTATCCATATAAAATAAAGCCTTTCTTAAAACATATTTTTCGATTTCCCTCCCGAAGGGAGCCTGCTCGGCCGGCCTTCAACCTGTCCCCCGGCAAGCTCTTCCCCCAAAGGCATGTCAGGAAAGAGCGCGGCCGCGCCACGAACGTTCGTGAGCAGGTATCCCAAAGCGCCTACCTGTCCCCGCCCGGGTGACTGTCACCTGTTCCTTATCTTCCACAGCAATCAGAACCAAAGTTTTGCCTTCAGATCCTCGGCCTCGTTTCCCGGGGCGTGGACCGCCAATATAGGTTTCATCGACTTGCACCGGGCCAATCAGTTGATCTCGACCAGGACGAACCATAGCTAC